>JBLWYD010000016.1:0-53906 GCA_048267165.1 Bacteroidota bacterium | reverse complement strand
AACTAGTTCTAATTGCTCTTCAGCAACGTCAACATCTTCTATTCTTGAAATCGCAGATTTGTAATTTGTTATCTGTGAAGTTAACAAATCTTCTTGCGAGTTCAATCTTGCTTCTAGACCACCGACAAATGACGCTACTTTACTTACGTTATCTAATGCATTAGATATACTTGTAAGAGTTGCAGAGATATTGTCTTTACTAAACATACCTAAGTCAGAATCAGAAACTGAATCTAAACTTGCAAGGCTAAGACCTGTAATACCTCCAAAATCAGATACACTAGTTGTGTTCAACTCAAAGTTGACATCTGTGTTGAAATCTGTTGAGTTTGAAGAAGTTAGATCTACAGCAATTGTGATTAGAGAGTTGCTTTCGCCAAAACCGATTACGAAATCACCTGAGAACGAACCGTTCAACAATTCTTGACCACCGAATACAGTAGAGTCAACAACAGTTTGGATTTGCTCAGATAATCTGAAAGCTGCTTTTGCAAGAGCTACTTTTTCATCTGTACCCAAAGCGCCAGAAGAAGCTTGAGAAGCTGCATCTTTGATTTGAGTAAGTAAGCTAGTGATGTTATCTAATGCGTCTTGCGACATAGAAGTAACGTTTTTCGCTTCACCAACTGCATTAAGTGCAGCTTTCAATGAAACGTTTCTAGAATTTAATGAACGAGACGTGATATAACCAGCGACGTCGTCCGATGCTGCGTTGATTCTTTTACCAGTCGATAAACGTAATTGCGACTTAGCAATTGCTTTATTCGATGATTGTAGTGAATTGTACGCGTTTAGTGCGGGAATATTAGTTCTAATTCTTCCGCCAGAAGCTACTGATGATGGCATTACTACCTCCGTGTGTAATTAATTAATAATTTGAGGGCATCCTGCCATTTCTATAATAAAATTATCCTATCAAAATCAATTATCGGAGCTAGTTTAGAATACTTTAGTTTTTTTTCCACATTTTTACCAAAAAAGTGAAGTTTCGTACAATTCCTCTATCTCAAAGCTATAAATTTCGACTTCTGTACCTACTCCAGTTTGGAACATAGTGTACTCTGATGCGGGGGTTGCGGTCTTGTGGTGTGCTAATGTATCACAATCAACAATGAATGTAGTATAATCACCATCTTGAGTAATTCTGAAGATATGTTTTTCGTTATTTCGTAATAATATGTTAGAATTGGAGCCAATCAATCTATTTTTATCATAAACATTTGCTCCATTTTCCGTGAAAATGAACTTCAATCCTATAGATGTATCTTTTTCAAGTGGTGATGATCGTTCTGTAAATTTCAGGTAGTCACCCTTGGTCTTCTTAATAATGAACGATTTGTCGTATTGAGTAACACCATATTGACGAATAGCAGTTGACGAATTCTCTTCTATAAGCAATGCATCATCAGCAATCAGGCTTACTGTCAGTGGGTTCTCACCTCTGTAACCAACTACCGTAGGTAGAGCAATGTTTCTAAACTTGTTTAGTGCATAGTAATCCGATGCACATGAAGTGAATAAAGCAGCGAGTAATATAAGTGTTATTTTTTTCATTGATTATTAGATTTTAATCAAATTACGAATTATTTCTACTTTTGACAAAAGAGTTTGGGAATTTCATTTTCAGCTTAAAGAATTAATATGTCGTACAAAGTGTGCTAGCCACGCTTTGAGTGTATGTTGCCTCAATTATTACGAATCTATCATTATGTTTGTTTTTTAACACAGAGAACTCAGAGTCGCTATGTCTATTTCTAATTACACAAAGAACACAGTTTGTGGCAGCTCAAAAAGTCTTTGTATCTCCGTTAGGAGTTCAATATTAGTAGCTTAATTTTGCATTTAGAAATTGGAAGCAACTCCAGCGGAGTTGATTTTTTTTTACCTGGATCCTTCATAAACATCTTATTCATCTTGAAAACATGTTCTGACTTGTGAGAATTAAGTTGCACGTCTCCACAAGTCTAGCCCACAAAAAAAAGACTGCAGTCCAAAATGAAATGCAGTCTTTTTTAATTTTATAGATTTAGATATTATCTATTTGATAATAGTTATGCTACCAGCTACTGATTTTTCCTCATTTTCTATTACTAGAATATAAGTACCAGCAGTTATGTTTTTAGCATCTAAATCAAAATTATTGTTTCCTTCTATAGTGTTCAAGTTAGATTGATAAACAATATTACCAGTCATATCAACTAATTTGATGTTAGAAAGACCAGCTTTACCATCGAATGATACTCGAGACACATTAGTCACAGGCATAGGGCTAACTGTTAGCTTAGCTGTACCAAAGTCAAGATAATCAACAGATGTCACTGACTGATTAAGTATAATTTCTGTATCTACTTCTAGGTTATCTGAGTAATCTATTTCAATAACTTCAGAATATGCTTGGTAGCCGAATTTGTCTATATTTAACGTGTATGTACCCGGTTCTAGACCTTCTAACTCGAAGTAACCATCTACATCAGTAACGAAGTAATTTACCACTTCATTAGCGTCATTAGTCAGATAAACTAAACCACCATTGATTGCTACACCCATATCTTCGTCGTTATTACCACCTTGAATTATATCTTTAATCCCTTTTATTAGGCGGCCTTTAATTTTTGCTATTCCTTTTGCTCTATCTTTATTAGAAGTAGCATGAATAATATCAACTAATACAGTAGGAGCAAAGTCACCTACACCAACTAGTGTAGCTTCCTTCCATTTCAATGTAGTGTAGTCACCAAAAACATAATAACCAGGTATATAGCTATTTTCAACAGGTAGAGATAGCACTACATATTCGCCATATTTTAGGTTACTGAAGCTGAAATAACCTTTCTCATCAGTTCTAGTTACGGCTTTATATTCCGATTTATCACCTTTGTGAAGTGCTATAACAGTTGACATTACTACATTGCCTTCTTTATCAGCAACTTTACCACTCATATAGCCTTGAGTTGCTTCATCATTTCCTAATTTGAAGTTGATGTCTTTCAAGTCTGATTCTAGATATATAATATCTGCTTCGTAGTAAGAGTCAGCACCTTCGTACCATTGTACTTTGTATCTATTAGTGTTAGTCATTGCTACAGCATTAGCATAGTAAGTAAATGTGTCAGGCAATTTGATTGAATAGTTACCTTTTTCGTCAGTTTTTACTTTGTTGTCAAATTTGAAATCTACATTATCGTGGTCAGCATCAGATTTTCCACCTAATACCGATTTCACAGATTGGAATGTAACTACAGCTTGCAATGGCTCGCCAGTAGCAGCATCTGTTACTTGACCAGTAACAGTGAAGTATTTTGGTTCAGGGATAGAGTGAAGCATCATACTTACCTCAACTACTTCATTTTCACCAACACCAATAGTTTTAGCATTTTTTAGTTCAAACGCTGTTTCATAGTATTGACCTTTGTAGCCTTTTACATCTGCTTTCAAGTAATATTTACCAGATGGCAATTTGATAGAAACAGAAGTACCTTTCAACTCAGCTGTAAGTGTATATCTATTTAGAATTGGAGGAACTCCAGGGTCTTTCTCGTCAGCACTCCATACAGTGACTTTACCAAAGAAGTCTTTTACATCATCTGTTTCATCTGAGAAATTACAAGTTAGAATACTTGAATATTCAGGATCTCTATCAATTACAAATAAGTAAAAGATTCCTTCTATTTGACTATAAGTTGCTCCACCATCACAAGTTGACCTTACAATAACTGGAACTCTATATTCTCCTAAAACAGGGCTTTCCCAATCCATTATTCCTGATTCTTCGTCTAATCTAAGACCTTCAGGAGTAGTATTGTGTCCTCCAGTATCATCAGATAGATGATAAGTCAATTTACAATCATCTTTAGATACAGCATTGATGTCAATACCCCAAGATGTACCTTTACTTAGTTTGTGAGTAAATTCTGTACCTTTTTCAAAATAGATACCAGGTTCATTAGGGTTGCTATCCACCCAACTGATATCAAAAGTTAATCTACTTTCAATTTCACCAGTACATTTGTTTTTTAATCCAATAACAGATTTATATTTTCCTTTTTCTTGAGCCGTGAAACTAATTTTAGCAGAACTATTATTTTGTTCTGATACCGCTATTTTCACTTTAGATTCAAGAACAACAACTTCAAATTCGCATTTAGTTTCGTTGATTATCTTAATTTGTGTCTCTGCCATACCTTTTTCATTAAGGTTTACAAATAGATAAATACCTGCAAAGTACATTTTTGCGTTTGGATCTTCACAATCCCCATAACAAACACTGATCTTTGCTTTCTCTACTATTTCGTCTTTACACAAATCTTTAAGACCAAGTAATACTGTGTATTGTCCTTTTTCTTTTGCAGCTAAAGAAAGCAAAGCACCTTCCTTAGTAGTTTCAACGACTTCTGTTGTCAACCCAGACTCTAGTACTACAACTTCAAATTCACATTTAGTTCCATTTTTTACACCAACGAAGAATTTTCCTTCTCCATCAGCATTTAACTTTACTAATTCCTTTTCAATACTGAAATGCATTGCTTCATCTTGATTTTTTACTTCTAACTTTACACAAGCTTCCTCACTAGCGTCACTAGAAACATCATTCTTTTCATCAAACAAAGTAACAGTGTAGCAATAGCTTCCGTTTGCAAGCTCATCTATCTTGTAGCTATACTCTCTCTTTTCTTTTTCTGTTACTCGTTTTACGTAACCTAATTTTTCTTCTTTAACTTTACCGTCAATTTCTTGAGATTGAATGATAAGAAATTTGCTTCCTAACTCATTTTTCAAATCTCCATCTATCCAATTCAAAGTTAGAGCCGATTTATTCGGAATGTTCTTGGATTCAACTTTTGTGCTCAGCTTAATTGGCGTAGCAGGTTGCTTAGCAAGCAAATCAATGCTACCAGCACTCATAAAAGCTGCAACGAAACCCAGCAGCAGTAATTTGTAAATAGTTTGTCTCATTTCGAATACCTCTTATAGTAAATTTATAATTATTAATTTCCGCATTTGATATAACAACACACAACCTTCGAAAAGGTAACAAAAAAAATCAATTTTTATGTAATTTATAGAAATAGATTATTATTTATTCTAGTTCATCTATTTCTAATTCCTTAATATATAAATATATTCAACAATTCCACGTCCAACAAATGTATTAAGTCAAAATTTGTTAATTTTGCATAATTGAAAATCAAAAATCATAAAAAAGGTTTATAAATGACTGGTTCTAAAATAACGATAAGCAACGGTAAGTTAAGTGTACCTAATGACCCGATCATCCCTTTTATAGAAGGTGATGGTATTGGTCCAGATATCTGGGCGGCAACTGTAAGAGTGCTAGACAGTGCAGTAGAGAAAGCATACAATGGCGAGAAGAAGATAATATGGAAAGAAGTATTAGCTGGCGAAAAAGCATTCGACAAAACTGGCGAATGGTTACCTGCTGAAACTCTAGAAAATATTAATGAATATCTAATCGCTATCAAAGGTCCATTGACTACTCCAGTAGGTGGTGGTATTCGCTCACTGAACGTAGCTCTAAGACAGCAACTAGATCTTTACACTTGTTTACGTCCTGTAAGATGGTTCCAAGGCGTACCGTCTCCAGTCAAAGAACCAAACAAAGTTGACATGGTTATCTTCCGTGAGAATACAGAAGATATCTATGCTGGTATAGAGTGGAAAGCTGGTACTGATGAAGTTAAAAAAGTAATAAATTTCATCCAAAATGAAATGGGAATAAACAAAATCAGATTCCCAGAATCATCATCTATCGGTATCAAACCAATCTCTGTAGAAGGTACTCAAAGAATAGCAAGAGCAGCTATTGAATACGCTATAGAACACGGTCGTGACTCAGTTACTTGGGTTCACAAAGGTAATATAATGAAATTCACTGAAGGTTTATTCAAAGATACTGGTTACGACGTAGCAGAACAAGAGTACGGCGATAAGGTTTTCACGTGGAGACAATACGACAAGATAAAAGAAGAACAAGGCGAAGAAGCAGCTAACACTGCTCAAAAAACAGCATTGGCTAGTGGTAAAATATTAGTGAAAGATGTGATAGCAGATGCGTTCTTGCAACAAATACTATTACGTCCCGAAGAATATGAAGTAGTATGTACTATGAACCTAAACGGCGATTACATATCTGATTCATTGGCTGCTATGGTTGGTGGTATTGGTATAGCACCGGGTGCAAATATAAACTATCTATCTGGTCACGCAATATTCGAAGCAACTCACGGTACTGCACCTAAGTATGCTGGCTTGGATAAAGTGAACCCAGGCTCTGTAATACTTTCTGGTGTTTTGATGCTTGAGCATTTGGGATGGCAAAAAGCAGCTGATATGATTGTAGATTCAGTTGAGAAAACTATCTCTCAAAAGACTGTAACTTACGATTTTGAAAGACAAATGGATGGCGCACAATTGCTAAAAACTTCTGAATTTGGCGATGCACTAATCAAGAATATGTAATAAGAATAGAATTATTCTTTAGAATTTAAGAGAACCGCTTTCGAAAGGAAGCGGTTTTTTTGTGGATTTTAAGAATGTAGAGGCGTATTGCATACGTCTCAAAATACTCCCACAAATTCAGTCATCGCGAGGACTGAAAGGACGTGGCGATCTCTTTTGTCAGAATCAGGATTTACAGAATTTAAGAATTTTCAGGATGATTAGGTTATAACCCAAGTGATGTAATGTTTACATGGTGCTGCGTCAATTTGCTTACTTCTCAAAACCGCATTAGAATGGAAGTACAGAACTTTTTTTATATTCTATGTGACAAAATGCACTCTAATCTGTTTATAATATTGAATACAAGTAAATATCAACTAAATTTTGGAGCAGTTATGCGAATTCTTACTTTCTTTATTATTATGATTACGTCGCTAGCGACAACAGCCCAAACCAAATTAGAATTAAGTGATTTGGAAATATCTAATTTTCAGGTCAATGAGACTGAGCTAGTCAATAATCGTATATATATGGCAACATATCAAAACAAAGGTATTGCTACTGTTGACGTGCTTGATTTGGAAACAAATACTTTAGAGAAAGACTTTCTAACCAAGTATGGTGCAAAAGTCACTTTCGGTAACACCAATATGTACAAGGATAAAAACGATAATCTGTGGATAGGAGACATTAATAGTTTATATAAGATAGAACCAAGTGGTAAATTCACTTCATTTTATGATGGTATAAAGTTACCAGACAGTACATATTTCGAAGTAAAAGACTTTACTGAAGATAATGAAGGGAATCTCTATTTCACAAAACTAAATACCAAAATTTTAGTATCTGGGGTCGATGATAAAGGAGTCTCATACAGTTGGACCGAAATGAAAGTAGATCTCATAAAGTATGACGGCAAATCAATGAATACATTACATACATTTGACAGTACCTCTGTTGATTTTTCCGACATAGAATATTATGGAGGCAAAATTTATTGTTCATTTTTTGGCAAAAACCCACTTAGAATATTTGACTTGAAATCTAATGAAGTTGAACTAATGAATTATGACATGCCCTTCGAGTCATTGGATTGGGAGGAAGTAAAATATTTCCTTGCGAATGAAATTTTTGTGATGAACGGTAAGTTATATTTTTTCTTAGATGTAAGGGCTACTTATAGTAATTTTGGTGCTTTTATGACATTTGATCCAAATACTAATGAGTATGAATACTTTTCTTTACCGAGAAATAGTGATGATATGATAGAATCTATATCTAACTTTACCGTTGTCAATAATGCGATTTTCTGTGAACAATTAGTATATGATGGAAAACCTCATAAATTCCAGAAATTTGAAAATGGTGAATTCAGCGAAGTAGAAATAGGACACTTGAGTCCAATACTAATAACGAGCAAAGCATTCGGAAAAGATCAAATCGAAAATGATTACCTTTATGAACAAATGGGCTATTATCATATAAAAGATGGAATGCAAATAACTGAAAAAGGTGATTTGTATGGTGGAACTGCTAGAGGGCTAATCGTTTTGAAAAACTTTCTGACGAAGACTAGTGTCGAGGATGAATACATTACTAGTGCAGCAGCATATCCTAATCCAACATTAGGTAATATAACTGTAAGTATAAATAATAAGTTTCCTTCTAGCTTTAGACATGAGCTAATAGCAATGACAGGAGAGATTATACTAAACGGAGAACTTGGGTATATTGAATCTATTAATAATTCGTTTAATTTTGATTTATCATCACTGGCTAGTGGTACATATATAGTAAAAATTTACAGTAACCAAGAAGAGTTTACATCTAAAATTAACAAAGTAAAGTAATGAGCATTGAATTATACTTTAGATTTTAAGAGAACCGCTTTCGAAAGGAAGCGGTTTTTTTTGTTATATTGGAGAAACAGAGAATAAAAAAAATGAATAAAATGAAAACACATATAGCCATATTAATTCTAATAACTGCATTCACGATAACCGCCCAACAAAAGAATGCATTTTACATAGGGCATAGTCTGAGTGATCAGATACCCGATATGGTCAAATCAATGTCTGATGATATGTTTGCAGTTGACTTTGACTGGGCTTACCAAAGTATTCCCGGTGCTCCACTAAGGTGGCAATGGGATAGAAAAAAGGCAAAAGATTACCCTGAAAACCCACCATATTATTATGCATTTTATAGCGAAGAAGGTGGATTGCCAACTGGTGAGTATAATGTTCTTGTACTAACCGAATCAGTACCTCGCTATTGGTCCATTATAGATGATACTTACCAGTATGCTGATAGTTTGGTGGCTTATGCACTGAGCTACAATCCGAATATTCAAGTTTATCTCTACGAAGATTGGCATTGTATAAAGAGTGGAACGCCTACTGGATGCGATTATGACATAGATGCTAGCCCCTGGCGACAAAGATTAGATGACGATTTGACAATGTGGGAAAGCGTAGTCGATACGCTGAACAGTCGATTCAACCCAATTAATCCAGTTTGTATGATACCAGCTGGACAAGGATTAGCTCGCCTCTATGACGCTATAGACAGGGGCGAAGTACATGGTCTCTCGAGTATTGAGGATGTTTTCAGCGATGATATACATCTAACGGATGTGGGGAAGTACTTCGTTGCCTGTATTCACTTTGCTATGATACATAACACTAGCCCAGTTGGGTTGACCAATCAGCTCCAAGTTTGGTGGGGTGGCGATTTTGACCCACCGACCAATGAACAAGCTAAGAAATTCCAAGAGATAGCTTGGGAAACGGTGAATAGCTACGAACGTAGTTGCTTGAATACTGGTATATCTACCGTCGAAGCTATAGTCGAAACTAAAAGTATTACCTTCGATTCTTTTACTAATACATTGACTGTAGCTAATCCGAATAATGAAGTATTAACTATCTACAATCTTTTTGGTCAGTCGGTATTGACTAGCGCTGTTAGCACAATGGACTTATCGAATTTATCCAATGGAGTTTACTTTGTTAGGATTGGAGATGTAACAGAGATGATAGTTAGGTGAATTCAATGAGGTATATACTTCGGTTGAGCTCAGCACAAATCGTCGAAGTTCAGAGAACCTTAACACCCCCCTTAGCCCCCCTCAAGGTGGGATAGACCTTTTTTGTATTGTAAGCTCTTTTGTGTTATGACTTAGAAGGTATTGAGATGTATGCAATACGTCTCTACAGTTCAAGTCGAAATTATTCTGTAAGAAAGTCCTCCCTTTTTAAGGGAGGATTTAGGTGGGTTTAAGGTTATTTATGTAGAAAATACCCTACCCGTGAAATCCTTAAATCCAGAAAATCCTGATTCAGACAAAATAATTCGCCCCCAAACCACGAAATCTAATATTCCTAACTATATTCCTTTTAATTCGTTAAATTTGTGGTTATATGAATTATAAATTACTAGAAAAAGAATGAATTACGATTTTAGCAAGATAGAGCCGAAATGGCAAGCGAAATGGGTTGAAGATAATGTGTATGCTGTAAGTGATGATACTAGCAAACCAAAGTATTATGTGTTGGATATGTTCCCTTATCCGAGTGGTGCTGGGCTGCATATTGGTCACCCTGAGGGCTACACAGCTACTGATATAATCGGTAGATATAAGACCATGAAAGGGTTCAACGTATTGCATCCTATGGGTTTTGATGCGTTCGGTTTACCTACCGAAAGATATAGTATGCAAACTGGCGTTCATCCAGCGGTTGCTACCGAAAAGAATGTGATTACTTTCAAAAGACAGCTTAATCTATTGGGATTTGGATATGATTGGTCAAGAGAGATAAATACTACTGACCCTAGCTACTACAAGTGGACTCAGTGGATGTTCTTGATTATGTATAATTCTTGGTATGACCAAGCTGAACAAACGGCAAAGGACATAAGTGAGCTAGAAATACCGGCGGAAATAACTGATGAAAAAGCAAAACAAGATTATGTAGATAGCAAGCGATTGGCTTATATTTCTATGCAACCAGTTAACTGGTGCGAGGAGTTAGGGACTGTACTTGCTAATGAAGAAGTGGAAGAATGGCGTGGCAAGGGCTACGAAGTAGAACGCAAGCCAATGCGTCAGTGGATGCTTAGGATTACTGAATATGCCGAAAGATTACTAACAGATTTAGAAACGGTGGATTGGCCTAGCTCGACTATGGAGATGCAAAAGCATTGGATAGGGAAGAGCAAAGGTGCTGAAGTTGATTTCGCCTTAGTTGGAACAGAAGATAAGATTAGAGTATATACTACTAGACCTGATACTTTATTCGGTGCTACTTATATGGTAATAGCTCCAGAACATCCGCTAGTAGATAAGATTACAACTGCTGCACAGAAAGAGAAAGTTGATACATTTATCAAAGATACTTCGTTAAAAACTGATCTAGAAAGAACTGAACTGAATAAAGATAAGAAAGGTGTATTCACTGGCTCTTACGCTATTAACCCTGTGAACGGTAAAGAAATTCCTGTGCTAATCTCTGATTATGTACTTATGGGATATGGTACTGGAGCTATTATGGCAGTACCCGGTCACGATGAGCGCGACAATGAATTTGCCCAGAAATATAGTATGGAAATAGTGCAAGTAGTGAAGCCCGAAAAAGGTGAGCATAATCCAGATGAAGGTGCTTTGACTGATGAAGGAATCGCTATTAACTCTGCTAATGATAGCATTTCGCTTGATGGGTTGAAAACTACTGAAGCAAAAGCTAAGATGATAGATTGGCTAGAGAGCAATGGATTAGGCGAAGGGAAAATACAATTCAGATTGAGAGATTGGCTATTCTCACGTCAGAGATATTGGGGTGAACCGATTCCAATTATCTTATTCGAAGATGGTACTAAGCGTGCTATGAACTTAGACGAATTGCCGCTAGAATTACCAGTTGTAGAAGAATACAAACCGGCTGGAACAGGTGAATCACCACTAGCTACGGTAGAGTCGTGGGTGAACTATGATGACCCAGTTACTGGCAAAAGAGGAAAAATAGAAACTAATACTATGCCTCAGTGGTCTGGCTCATGTTGGTATTACTTACGATATATTGACCCAAATAATGATGAAATATTCTCGGATAAAGCTAAGCAAGAATATTGGATGGGTGACGAAGGAGTTGACCTATATGTAGGTGGTGCTGAACACGCAGTATTGCACTTGCTATATGCTAGATTTTGGCATAAGGTGTTATATGACTATGGTTATGTAACTAGCAAAGAGCCATTCAAAAAGCTATTCCACCAAGGTCTGATAATGGGTGCCGATGGACGTAAAATGTCCAAGTCATTGGGTAATGTTATCAATCCAGATGATGTAGTCAAAGAATACGGTGCTGATTCACTGCGTATGTTCGAGATGTTCTTAGGCCCACTAGAGCAAGCAAAGCCATGGTCAGAGACTGGAATAGAAGGCATATTCAGATTCTTAAGTAGAGTTTGGCGATTAATAGTTGCGGAAGAAGGTGGACTTAGTAGTAAAGTTCAAGATGTAGAGCCGAATGAAGATTTGGACTATGTACTGAATGAAACTATCAAGAAAGTCGGCGAAGATATAGAAAATCTGAAATTCAATACTGCAATTTCTCAGATGATGATATTGGTAAACGAATTCTACAAAAATGATGTTGTACCAAGAAAGGCAATGACTGATTTTATAAAAGTATTATCTCCTTTTGCACCTCATATAACAGAAGAGCTTTGGGAAGTATTAGGAAATACTGAGAGTATAGTTCATACGGATTGGCCAACTTACGATGAATCGAAAATGCAAAAATCATCTGTTGAAATGGTTGTGCAAGTACTAAGTAAAATCAGAGCAAAAATAATTATACCTGCTGGTTTGAGCCAAGACGAAGTATTGGAATTAGCAAAACAAGACGCAAACGTACAGAAATTCTTAGAAGGAAAACAAATCAGAAAAGTTATATTTATTCAAGATAAATTGATTAATTTAATTGCTAATTAAACATATAACTTAATAGTATGTTTAGAACGATTATAAAAAAATGAGAAATATTAACCGTTTTGTTACAAATGAGTAACTAAACTGTTATTTACACATAACAGAGAAACAAATGAATTTAAGAAATTTTGATTACGATGAGTTAATCCAATTATTTAATAATAACGATTTGCCCGATTACCGTGCAGAGCAGTTATTCACAGCACTTTACTCTAACAAAGTGGATAGTCTAGACAAAATCACGACTTTCCCAAAAGAGCTAAGGGCTGACCTAATGGCTCACCATACTATCAAGTCTTTCAAGGCAATGAAAAAGCAGGTATCAGTCGATGGCTCTATCAAATACCTATTCACTATGGAAGATGGCAAGAGTATAGAAGCGGTATTTATGCCGTGGTACGACGATGCTGAGAAGACTAATATACGTAATACTTTATGTATTTCTAGTCAAGTCGGCTGTAGTTTGGATTGCAAGTTCTGTGCTACTGGTACTATGGATTTGGAGCGTAATCTAGAGACTCACGAGATAATCTCTCAGATACTAGATGTAGAACATGATCTGAATACTAAGATAACTAACGTAGTATTTATGGGTATGGGTGAACCAATGCTTAACTACAAGAACGTAGCTAGAGCTGTGAATATACTTACTCACCCACTTACAGACTTGATGTCGAGAAGAAAAATAACTGTCTCTACTTCGGGAGTTGTGCCTAATATCAAGAGAATGGCTAACCTAGCTAGGCCACCAAAGTTGGCTATCTCACTTCACGGTACTACTAATGGTTTCAGAGATAAGATAATGCCTATCAATCTGAAAGCTGATATTACAGTACTAATGAATGCAGTAGAAGATTATTACAGAAAAACTAAGTTGAATATTACTTACGAGTATATTCCTTTCGCAGGAATGAATGATACGAAAGAAGATGCGAAACGCCTAGCGAAGATTTGCAAGCGAGTACCATCAAGAATTAATCTAATCCCATTTAACGATATTTCTTTCACAGAGCCATCAGGCATAGCGGAAACTCTAAAGCCATCTAGCAGTGAGCGAATAGTCGAATTCGCTAACGAGATACGTAGTTTTGGTGGTATAGTGACTATTCGTGATACTTTCGGTAGTGATATAGATGCTGCTTGCGGTCAACTTGCTCTTTCTACTAGAAATACTACGGAAGAAGAAGTTTGAGAATCAGTCTTATCATAGTATTGTTCATCGCTTTTTCTCTTTGCTTATCAGCAAAAGAAATAGATTTGAAATATGGTAAGACATACATTTTCAAGCTTAAAAATGGTGATTTAGTAACTGGACTAGTAAATACGGAAGTCGAAGTAAAAGACTTCGGAAAAGGTATTTCAGTTGAAACTCAGCTCGGTGAAGCGGTTATATTCTATGACCAAATAGAAGAATACAGATTAGAAGAAGAGCAGTATCGTCACGCTCACAGGGTTTACTTTATGCCGACTGCTGTGCCAATCGGAGATAATCACTTTATTGGGAATTTCGAACTTCTATTCCTATATGGTGGGTTCGGTATTATGGACAAGATCTCTGTAACAGCAGGTAGAAGTATAATCCCGACTATAGCAAGCCAAGAGCAGATTACAGATATGAACATCAAGTTCACAATTGTCGAAGAAGAATACGAAGATTTTGAAGGTAAGCTACACGTAGCACTTGGTGGTAATCTTGCTTTTGTAAATAATGATAACCGATTCATTCATGCTTATGGGGTGGCTACATTCCAGAAAAAACGCTCTCGACTATCACTAGCATTATTCTCCAAACTCGGCTCTGAGGATATATACAGACCGAATTTCAAAGATAATTTCTTCGATATAAACTATGCGAATGGGGCTATGGGATTGGCCATTGGGTTAGACACAAAATTCACCCACTGGCACGATATACATTTCATAGGAGAGATGTGGAATGCTAATATAGCAAAGCCACAGGACACAGGTGTACTACTTGGTTTCCGTTTGGCAAATACAAAGTTTGGTGCTGATTTTGGTTTAGCTTTTTTCACTACACCAGTAGTTGCACCATTTTTTAGCTTTGTTTGGACACCTTTTTAAATTGATTTACTTATATTTGTAGATAACAAAAAACAGAATTCGAAATGGAAAATACTAAAGAAATAATAAACCACGTATCGAAGCTTGCTCACTTAGAGTTTAGCGATGATGAGCTAACTGCTATTACTCCTCAATTCAGTAAAATCTTGGATTATATAGATGAGTTGAGCAAAATAGACCTAGAGGGTGTAGAACCAATGACTCACGTTTTGGAAGATACAAACGTAATGAGAGAAGATGTAGTCAAAGAATCAATCTCAGTGCAAGATGCAATGAAGAATGCTCCAAAACACAATGACATATTCTTCAAAGTACCTAAGGTGTTCGATTGAACCCTTATGAACCACAAATGACTGCTGTTGGTATTATTCCAGCAAGACTATCTTCTACCAGATTCCCTGGTAAACTATTAGAAAGAATCAATGGCAAATCACTAATTGCTATGGTCTATGAGAATGCACAGAAAGCTACTTCGCTCGAAAAAGTAATAATTGCAACTGAAGATGAAGCAATAGCAAAAGAGGCAGAAGCTATAGGTGCAGACTGTATATTGACACCTAATACATTTGCTACTGGTACTGATAGAATTGCATGGGCTTACAGAAGATTAGACCTAGATCAAGATATAATATTCAATATACAGGGCGATGAACCGCTACTTTCCCCTAAGCTTATCGATGATTTATTCATTGGATTTTCTACTTCACTTTGCCACGTAGGTACGCTAGTAAAGAGAATAGAAACAGAAGAAGAGCTAGCCAACCCAAATGCAGTGAAAGTAGTAAGAAATATGGATGGTGAAGGAATGTATTTTTCTCGTAGCCCAATTCCATATTACCGAGATAAACCTCAAGACCACCTTAGCAAAAACAACTATTGGAAGCACATTGGCTTGTACGCTTACCGAGCAGAAGCTTTGGAGCAATTCTCTAGACTGGAGCAAACGGACCTAGAAATAGCTGAGAGTTTGGAACAACTACGCTTGTTGCAGAATAACTCGAAGTACTACTGTATGGAAACTAAGGAAGAAATATTGGGTATAGATACGCCTGAGGATTTCGAAAAGCTAAAAATGCTGATTTAGTTAACTAATGCTTTTTCTTTTTTAGAGCATCGTCTCTATTCAATCCACGAGGGATATCATAGTAATCGTCTTTCTCTTTAGGGGGAGTAGGCACTTCAGATTTCTCATCTTTAAGAGCTTCTTTTATCAAATCTAAAGTCTCGTCACTCTCTACTTTTTTAGCAACTCTTTTTCTTACTTTAGGTAATGGGGCTACCCTTGACTTATTCACTTCATTATAAACTTGCTGATAGTAAGCTAGGTTATACTTATTCGAGAAGTTAGAAATCTTCGGAGCAAATTTTAGTATTCTATAATCATCGATTTTATATAGATCATTAGTCGATGAAACTACTTTACATATACCCAGAGAGTCTAGTGCATAGAAATAATCTTTGATAGGGATACAAACCCTATTACTGATGTTAAGAACAGGCATGCCCATAGTCAATAGGATTCTTTGCTTTGCTACTATATAAGTAAGTAGATTGCTATTGGGTGCGAATTGTAGTGCTTTTCCGTCAAAGCTAATACCGGTCGAGTCCTTCTTATAATCATCAATTATACAAGAAGTAGTATATTCGAAATCGGAATACTCGTATCCCATATTATTTATAACGTTCACACTCTTAAGCCGACCGTTTTGGTTAGCCACAGTAATAGTCTTCGATACTAGACCGAAAGGAAATAAGAGTAATAATATAAAAAATGCCGACTTCATATAGTAGAAATCGGCATTTAGTTCTATAACTTTAGTTTTCTTACTTATGATCCGGGAGGACGACGCATTTTTTGTCTATATTCTTCTACAGTAGATATTATTTCAACTAATTCGAATTTCATAATTAGAACAGAATGAGGAGGGATTTTTTGACCACTACCTTCATCTTTGAAAGCAAGTCCGGGTGGGATAACAACTTCATAAATATCGCCTACACCCATCATTAGTATTGCTTCTTGGAAACCGTAAACTACACCTTCTATAGGAACTTCGATTGGCTTGCCTTTCTCAAAAGTGTCTTCAAATACATCACCATTAAGTAATTCACCACGGATGTTCATTGCTACTACCATATTATCGGTTGGTTTAGGACCATTAGCTAATTTTATAGCTTTATATTGCAATCCGGTAGATGATTCTTTCCATCCTTCTTTCTTTTTATTTTCTGCTAAATACTTAGGTCCAGATTCGATGAAAGACTTACCGACTTCTCTCATCTCTTCCATTTTATTATTATATCGAATTCTTTCGCTTTCTGTTTGTATTTTCTGAATTTCAGTAATTACTTTCATTCTGTCTTCCTGACTTAGCATTGGCTCTCTTTTCTCTAAGCCATCTATTATACCAGCTATCAGATAATCAAAATTTACTGTACTATTAGCACTATCCATCATGTTTACACCAGTGCTCATATCAAACCCAAAAGTATAACTCATTCTGTCAACTATTGTTACTGGGTCTTGCAAGTCCTCTTTCCTTTCGTATCCACCATACTTATCCGATCCACTTTCTGATTTGCAAGCAAAAAATAGCATTGATAAAATTATAACTGAAATTATTTTTTTCATATTTGTTCCTTGTTTTCTTTTAATAACACTTGAACAGCATTATTGTTTCAAATCGTCGTTATCTATATTATATACAATCGTGAATAAATTGATTTTTCTATATTGTTCGCATACCATTTCGGCATACTTTTTCGAATAATACGAGCCAATTGAATAAGCCACTCCGCCAGAAGTATTAACTCTAATAGTATTTGGTATTATAGTTTCTACAACTTCGTGATGTTCCAAATTCTGAGGAACTATTAGCACACTATACTTATTCTCTAGTCCTTTGCCCTCGGTTGTGTACTCTACAATCAGACCTATTAACTCCGCCTGTATTAGTTCTTCTTCCTCACTTACTACTTCGTCAGCAGTTATTAGTGCTTCTATCATACTTTGCATGTGCAGAGCTTGCTCTTTAGGAGGATTAGTAGATAGATAGCTAGTCATAGAATCACGCAATAGTATGAAATTATAACTATCGCCATCTTTTCTATTTTTATTCATCTCATCTACTGAATAGCTGATATTCCACTCTTTGGCAAATGCTTCTATTATCTCTCTTTCCTTAGGGTCTAGGTCATCATCTATCATCGCAATCTGATGCAGAATACTAATAATGATTTCTGCGTTAGAGGGCTTGAACATCTTCTTTAATAAATATGTAGATTCTTTCTTTTCTAGTTTCAAAGCTAGTTTAGCCAAATGCCATAGATTTCTACTACTCTTGCCCTTTACCCAGAGGCCAGTAGAGATTAGCAGGAAAACGAACGATTCTACCAGATAGAGCGAAGTATCTACTATTGAAAGCATATCGGACTCTACCCATATATAATAGAATATCCACAATATACAATTACCAACAAGCAGCATTATACCCGCAATGGATTGCGATGCCGCTACTTCGGCTTCGTGCTTTCTTTTCCATATCTTGTTTATACGCAAATATACCTGTATGGTAGTTACGAAAACAGACAGTTGTGTCAGCACTAATATGATGGAAATAAAATCTTTCATTCAATTCTGTTGCAAATTATTTTATAAAGATAAAAAAAGGCACCGTCAAATAAAACAATGCCTGCAAATTATATCTAAATTTATACGATTTGTTCGTTTTTATATTCTACCTAGCTACAACAAATTCAATTATTCTATTCATTCCATCGGCTGAAATAGTAACGAAATAGACTCCTGACTTCAAATCAGCAATATCAAGGTTAAATTCCTTCTCGCCTAATATTGCATTCTCACCAAGCTGTTTTACTATTCTGCCACTAATATCCGAGATAGAGAAGTTTGCTTTATTTGTTGATTTGGCAATTACTCTTATCTTAATAGTGCTATTATTTGTCGGATTCTCACTAATTAATTTCACCTCGAATTGGTTGACTAAATCTGATATTTCAACAGATGATTGTGGGTCATTAGTCTTTTTGTAGTTGATAGCTATAGGCCAAGCAAAAGCACCAAAGTTAGAAAACCCATATAAATGCCCACCAAACTTAGTATCGCCAGTTAGTGTATGAGTTCCTTGATTTACATTGAATTCTGCCCAATAGATATTCGTTGCTGGTATTCTATTCCCCATAAAATTTGGTTGTATATCAAATACACGAGCATCATCTAATTTAATTGAACTTAGTAAAGCATTGTTATTCTGTGGGTTTGAGCTGTCTCCTATAGCAAAAAGAACTAGCTTATTATCATTATACTCATTAGACCCAAAACTTTTTGGTGGTGCGAAGATGGCACTATTAACAAATTGCTCGAGAGAAGGTAAAGTAGTCATAAAGGGGTCGTAAGTACTGTTACCATCATATTGACTAGAATACGAATACTGATTTACAAGTATAGGTTTATCTGCTTCGAATACTGCCAAACCTCTTATTGACTCTTCGTTGTGAGGCATTATAGCCCCTTTCCCATTATACTCATACCAATCTCCTTTATTATGCAAAGTAATGCTCTTAGTCCCTCCAATTTGCTTGTTGTCGCCTCCGCCTTGTGTAGTGTACCACTTAGCATTAAAAGTAGTATTGTCACTACCGGCTACTACTCTAAAGTAATCACCTTTGTCAGTGTTTCTGTCTAGTTCCAGTGATACATATTTAGTACCCCAAGATTTAAGTGGTGGCAACATTTCTATCAGGTAATCTCTTCCAGAGTTGACAACAGTGGCTGGTATCATAGCACGATTGTGATACGATACTACCCCTACTGGTTTATTAGAGTTAATATGTGAGCCACTCAGGTCAAATATACCTCGTGTTTTACCACTCCCTTGTACTGTATATACTTGCCCACTATTTAAAGTGAAGCTTATAATATCACCATGTTTTCTACCCTTTACTGTTTCTCCGAATCCAGAAACTAAGTTCGCTCCATCACGAATTCTTACCGATACCTCTGTCTGATCTTCTTTTGCTATAATGCTGAAACCACCGGCCCACTCTCTTGCTTCATTAAAATCAAAAAAGCTATTGTGTATGTATTGGTCGCCCCAAAACTCTGTAGGTATTGCTTTGTAACCTTCGGTTGATGTACCTTTGTCGCTGAATACGAATACAGATATTGGTTCTATGGATTGTATTCTGATTGATTTACTTATTATTGTCTCTATTTCATCTATTTCTATATCTTTTGTGAAATTACTGTTAGATATTGAATACGCGTAAGTTTCCCCTGCCGTTACAGTAAAGCCATAAGAATCAGTGCTGCCTTCTTTCTCTATCATTACTTTCGTATCTACTTTACTGGTTATGTAAACGGCCAATTCAGAAATTTTCATCTCTTTACTGTCATTCATTGGAAACACTACATAGAACTCCCTTCCCTCGGAGTTAACTTCTTGCGAGAATGAATATATTGGAATTAGTAGAAACACGAAGAATAAAATAGTAGCTAATCTTTTCATATTAAACCTATCGGATTGTTGAAACATATTAATCTACAATAAACAAAAAAATGTTATATTTGTCACATAATTGAACAAAAAATTTGAGTTTATATGAAAAAGTACTTTTTTATCCTATTTTTAGTAATTGCAGCACCTCTACTATCACAAAAGCTAATTTACAATCAGCATTTTGATGGTACTTTAGAACCGAAGAACCTCACACTTGATGAGAGAGAAGATAAAGTAGGTGAAATTGAAGATGGATATTATACTTTCAGTTACGTTTCTGGTAATAACACAAAATTCAGTATTGAACTTTTAGACATAGAAGATTTGGCAACAAGCAACTATACAATAGAAGCGAAAATAGAATACCAAGACGGTGAAGAAGATATGCCATTTGGGCTAGTTATAAATTCTAATAATGATGCCGATGATTTCTATCTGTTTTCAATTTCAGATAATGGGTTTTTCAGAATTCAATCCTATTATAGTGACGAGTATCATGACCAAAAAGCTTGGACTAAGTCTGATGCGATAAATGAAGGTGGTTGGAACGTACTAAGAGTCGAAAGAATTAACTACATAGCTAGATATTATATAAATGGCGTTAACGTATTTAATGATGAGTATTTTATTCCAAACGGTTATTGGTGTGGCTTTTTCCTAACTACTGAAGATCAAGAAATTGAAGCTGATTATTTGAAATTCTGGGAGTCGAAGAAGACTATTGACTTAATTGATAATCCATTAGTGGACGTTGAGAAAGTAGTACTGACTGAGCTTAATAGTGAATCGGACGAATTATCACCGAGAATTGCACCAGATGGAAAAACAATATTTTTCACTAGAGATGACCACCCAGAACATTTCGGAACAAAGAATAATCAAGATATATGGTTCTCTGAATTTAAGAATGATAAATGGGGCAAACCGAAAATAATGCCAAAACCAATTAATAATGGTGGCTCGAACTCTTTGATTACAATTACTCCCGATTATAATACGGTTTACCTATCTAACCTATATGATAGTAATGGAGAGCCAGACGGTTCAGGTATGTCTATTTCTAAAAGAAACTCTATGGGCTGGGAAGTACCAACTCAAGTAGAAATAGAAAATTTCAAGAATAGTAATCAATACGTTTCCTACTTTATGTCACAAGATAAAAAAATACTTTTCACCAGTATTGAAACGGAGACTAGTATCGGAAGTATGGATTTATATGTGAGTAAGCTAAGAGAAGATGGTAGTTACAGTGAGCCAGTTAATCTTGGTGATAATATTAATACTTTCGCTGATGACTTCAACCCATTTTTAGCTGCCGATAATACTACTCTTTATTATATTTCAGCTGGGCTTCCAGGCTACGGAAGGGAAGATGTATGGGTAACAAAAAGACTAGACGACACTTGGTTGAATTGGTCTAAACCAAAGAACTTAGGCTCAGGTATCAACACTAATGGCCGTGAGTTTGCATTCACACTAACTGCTAAGGGCGACGAAGCATATATGGTTTCTTATGAAAAACTAGAAGGTGCGAAAGGAGCAGGCGATTTGGTGAAAGTACAGCTTTCTAAATCAGCTCAACCAGACCCAGTAGTATTAGTTTATGGGAAAGTATTGAACAAGAAAACAAATGAACCTATTGCCGCTAATATCGAGTATTTTGGTCTAAAAGATGATAAGAATTACGGTAATGCTACTTCGAATCCAGAAACTGGGGAGTACAAGATAATCCTTCCTCGTGGAGTGAACTATGGCTTCAAGTCAAGTGCTAAAGGCTTTATCTCAGTTTCGGAGAACTTGGATTTGACAGAGCTAAAGGAGTACAAAGAAATAGAAAAAAATCTATACTTAGTGCCTGTTGAGATTGGTCAAACTATCAGATTAAACAATATCTTCTTCGACACTGGTCTTGCTATATTAAGAGAAGAATCAGAAAACGAGCTAGAGAATCTGAAGAAATTACTTTCGGATAATGGGAAAATGACAATCGAGGTTTCTGGTCATACTGACAATGTTGGTAACGATGCTAATAATCTGAAACTATCATCAGATAGAGCACAAGCCGTTGTACAATGGTTATTAGATAAAGGAATAGATACATCTAGATTGACTTCAAAAGGTTATGGCGAAACTAAACCAGTAGGAAGCAATACAACAGATGAAGGAAAACAGCTAAACAGAAGAGTTGAGTTTACTATTATTACTCAATAATTTGCTTTTTAAACTTCTTCAAATCGTTGAGAAGATAGACTATACCAAACGCTTGGTATATAGCAACTACGAATACTACATTGTTGTTCTTAAGAGAGAAAGAACTAACAAAAAGAAATGCTATTAGGTATCCCACTAGGGATACCATAGTATGATTTACCAAAGCGATTACTTTCGATTCACCTTGATTAATTTTCGAATGGACAATCGTATAAATAGCAAGTGGAATAAATGAGCCAAATACCGCACCTAATGTAGCTAAAACAAATGCAAAAACTAAAGCCATAGGTAATGAGCTATCTAGTGACATTTGGTCACTAACTACCAATGGTAGCCCAATTATCAGCACTACATTAGCTGTTAGTATGGACTGTATCCATACTTTTACAAATCTTTTTACATATATTGCTATACTGACCATATTAATCTTTGTAAGTAGTTATTACTTTGAATTCCATTTCGATTTTCTTAGGGTTTTCAGTTCCAATTTCTGATTTTAGCATTGAACTGCCATTCATTTCTTGTCTAACAATAGCTTCAGTTATCCAACAAGTATTTTTATCGAGATTTATTTCTGAGCCAACTGTTCCTGTTAACTGATAAGTATAAGGCGTAGAATTATTATATACACCGTTTTTTGGTTGGTAAGAAATAAGGGAACCTACTCCAGTAATGACAAAATTATCATCGGTTTCATTTTCGAATTTGTATAACGTATTAATACGTACAGGCATATTATTGTTTAGTACCGATTCAGCTTTCCATTGTCTTCCTAAATCGACTGGCTCAGGTGGGAAAATAGCTGTAATAGTTTCGAAGCTGCTTTTGAAATTTTCTTTACCAAATGAATTTTTAAGATTATTTTCTAATTGGTTTCGAACCGATGGTTCTAGCTGCTTTATAGTCTCGAATGCTTTGTCGAACAATCCTTCGAAATTAGTAATGTCAACTATTTTTCCTCTTTCTGTCATTTTTATACCAAATTTAGTATCTCTTAATGCGCCAAGTAGTATAGAGATATAATCATTTGTATCTTTTGGACTTTCAGAGTTATATGCTACATCATATCCTTCAGCCGAGATACCCATACTTAAGCTGTCATAAACTACATCCATAGTGAATATATTGTCTTCTTTATTCGTCACAGTATAAGTCATACTACCACTCATCGACATAAGCATATCTATTTCTTTATTGCTAAGTACCTGATTGATTATTGATTTTGCATTCATTGTCTGATGATATGATTCACCAACAACCAAATTGAATTTCAGGTCAGTTTTTGCAAACATAGACTGTGATAAAAAGAAAACAGAAGCTATGATAATTAGTATTCTAGACATGGTAATAATTGTTTGTTTAATGATTTGAGATATATCCAAGACACAATTTACAAAATAAAGTGTTTGATATTAAATGGGCTGAATCTAAATAGAATTAATATTTCTCTTAAATTGCATAAAATACAAAACGAAAAGATTAAGATAATATGCTTCCGAATATAAATATAAATGATTTTGACTACAATCTACCCGAAGATAGAATTGCGAAATACCCACTTGAAAATAGATCTAAATCAAAGCTATTAGTAGCTAAATCAACTGCTAATACTATTACTCACCATACTTTTGAAGATGTGGTGGATATATTGCCAGATAATACTTCGCTCTATATAAACAAGACGAAGGTGATTTCTGGGCGGTTCTATATGGTGAAAGAAACTGGCGGAAGAGCAGAGATACTATTGGTAGAACCGATTGAACCCTCGAATGATCCACAAATAGCACTTCAAGCAAAAGGGACAGCCGTATGGAAAGCAATAATCGGTGGCAAAAGAATAAAAGTCGGTGCTAAATTAGAAGATATTAATGGACAATTAACTGCCGAAGTATTAGAAAAAGAAACGAATGAAGTAAAAGTAAAATTGACTTGGAACGAGGGTACTTTCTCAGAATTATTACTCAGCTCTGGGGTATTACCACTGCCTCCATACTTGAATAGAGAATCAGAAGAGGCCGACAAGGAGAGCTACCAAACTGTATTTGCAAAAGATGATGGCTCTATTGCAGCGCCTACTGCTGGTCTGCACTTTACCGATGAAGTATTAGCAAAGTTAAAAGAAAAGGGTGTGAAAATAAGAGAGCTGACACTCCACGTAGGACCGGGGACTTTCTTGCCAGTGAGTTCTGATAATGTGAGTGAACACAAAATGCACTCCGAAATGTTCTCTATTAATAAATCAATTCTCTGCGATTTGAAGCAAGATTTAGAAGAAAAAAGAAATATCGTTTGTGTTGGTACTACTAGCATTAGAACTTTGGAATCTCTCTTCTGGGCTGGGAATAATATAGCTGAATACAGCGAAACATCATTGGTTAATCAATGGTCGCCTTATGTCGGCAGTGAGTTGCTATCGCCAATCGAATCACTCACGAATCTGATAAATTCAACTGAAGCAGATGTATTACAAGGAAAAACAGAACTGATTATTGTACCGGGTTATGAGTTTAAGTTCGTCAATGGTTTATTTACTAATTATCACGTACCGAAAAGCACATTGTTGCTTCTTGTCTCAGCATTCGTTGGGGATATGTGGACTGATATATACAAGTCCGCATTGGATAATAATTATAGATTTCTGAGCTATGGGGATTCGAGTTTGTTGTTGAGGTAGTTATTCTCCTTGTGGATTTAGTTAATTTCTTATTAGTCACTCCGAATTAGTTTAAAAATTTGTGTCTCATTAGTGGTTATCTGAACTAAAATTAGTCTTTCATTGATTTGTTGATTAAAAATCAAAGTATTCTCGCCTTTATTCAAATCCAAATAATTACTATATAATAGCTTACCATTAAGATTATAAATATTTAATGTTGCATTATTGAAATACTTATCACTTATAATATTTATGTTATTATTTTGATAATTGATATTAAGCTTAGAATTACTTAGATTTTCAATTGAAGTGAGTGGTTCTTTGGATTTGTATAATACTGGACTGTCTGATGAAGGAGATATCCTATTGCTAACTGTACTATCTTTCAATATCCATAAATCATTATTAACATGATTTATAAACATTCCTACTACTTGATGATATAATTCATCATTATTAAAAATGAATTCCCATGTTTCTCCATTATCAAAACTTTGAAAGAAAACTTGATTGTTGTAATCGATTTGATTTGAATGTTCAGAAATATAATCTGAACGTATAGATATATACAACACCTTATGTAAGACATTAATTAAATTACTTTTGAGAAATCCTAAACCTTCGCCCCAAAATCCCGTAATATCGACTTGCTTTTCTTCATTATTTAAGGAGTCAGAATTTAAAAATGGCAATATATCTATAAATTGTTTTTCAGACTTTTCAAATGTATTTATATCGAAAGATTCAAAATAATCATTTTCTCTATCAAAAAAAGTAAGACTTGAAGAGTTAAAGCACTCATAACAAAGCAATTCACCTTGATTAATTCTATTGGATAAAAAATTATATTCTTTATTTTTATAATTAAATTCAGTTCGCAAGCTATACCAACTACCAAATCCATTATCCCATAAAAAATTATATAATACTTTTTCTTTATTTTTAGAACTAAAAGTATAATCGATTTTCCTTTGAGTTGGTAAGGTAATATCTCTTTGTTTCTTTATTTCTTTTTCTGGTTGCATATAATCCCATGTGTCACCTCTGTCAGTTGAGTAGCCAACATCATGATTATACTCTAATGGAAACATTCTTTCTTTATATCTGTGAACTGATATATAATCAGGGTCTAATGGATTTAATTTTATCCCTGATTGAGTTGGAAGATAAGGATATGATATTTTCTTTTGAATCTCTCCTTGCAAGTTCATAATATATATGAATGCAGTAGAATCATTTTCTCTATCAAAATTGAAAAACTCAAAAGTTAGAGGATGTAATTCACCTAGAAAATCATACTTTTCTGTAACAGGATTTCCTAATATAAATTCATCTCTTAAGTCAGTCCAATTTCTACCTTCATCAGTAGAGTAAAAATAGTTCGTTTCAAGGTCACCACTATGTGTAGATCGTGTTCTGATAAGCAGTGTATCATTTTTAAAAAATAATCTTGTAGAAGTGGCACTTCCACCCTCTGGATGAATTTGCCAAACTCTCTCAAACTCCAACTGGGCAGATGATGCATAAGCGATTGCGAAAAAGATTATGACTATTATTCGTTTCATTCTATTTCCAATATTGAGTAAAGGGCTTTAAGTAATAACTTACGTTAATGACACTTAAAATGTTCGTAGGTTATTCATTTTGGCTTTAATTACTCTTTACTAATTTGAAAATTTGTCTCAGCGTTCGTTGGGGATATGTGGACAGATATATACAAATCCGCACTGGATAATAATTATAGATTTCTGAGCTATGGCGATTCGAGTTTACTGCTAAGGTAGATTACTCTTCTTCATTTGCTTCGGGTTTTGGAACTACATCAACTCGGATTACTTTATCTTCGAGTATTCGTTCTTCCATAAATTGCTCTATGTCTTCCATAGTTATAGCGTCGTATTTCTCAACTAGATTGAATGCTGCTTCTGGGTCATTTTCGAACATTTCTTTAGTGGAGACTAAGTCAGCTATTCCACCTGTTTTCAGGAAGCTACCACTAATAGAAGTCTTCACGTAATTCTTAGAGCGTTCCAAATCTGATGCGAAGAACGAAGATTTCTTTGCACTAATAATTTCATTCATCATAGCTTCGTATAATTCATCGCAACTAGTTGTATTCTCATTCGCGATAATGAAGAAAGTTAGCAGTGATGAGTTCTCTCTTTTATCGAAGAATACACCTGCGTGTGATGCTATTTCTTTCTCATAAACTAGTGAGTTATATAGCTTGGAGCTACGCCCACGAGCCATAATGTCTGTATAAACTTTAGCTACATAGTCTTCTGTTCCTTCAGCGAATCCAGCACAGTGGAATGATACAAAGACTGCACTATGTGGTACATTATCTTCATAACTAGCCACGCCACCAGTTAATCTCATCTCTGGTACGAATTGATTTCTCTCTACTGTTTCTGATGTTCCATTACCTTCGCTGAAATACTTCTCTATTAGTGCGAAAGTTGATTCTACATCTACGTCACCGCAGATACTTAGTACGGCATTCTTAGGTTTGTAATATCTGTTTCTAAAATCGTTCGCATCTTCAAGAGTAACACTACGGACATCGTCTATTAGTCCTTGTACTTCCCAAGAATATGAGCAATCATTACGGAAAGCAACAGTAGAAAGGTGATCTCTCCACTGACCATAAGGTCTATCAATTACTGTTTGGTATATTTCTTCAGTTACTACATCTTTTTGTACATCGAGTACACTTTGCTGCAACTCGAAATTGTACAATCTATCAGCTTCCAACCACAAAGCTAGTTCAAGCTGTGTCTTTGGTACCGTCATATAGAATGTAGTCCAATCGTAAGTAGTATAAGCGTTATTCGTGCCGCCAGCTTCGGAGCAAATCTGGTCGAATTTCCCTTTTGGTACATTCGGAGTCCCCTCGAACATAAGGTGTTCGAATAGGTGAGCCAATCCCGTTTTACCAACTTTTTCGTCTTTAGACCCCACTTGGTACGATATATTAACCGTAACAATTGGTGTAGTTGTTTTAGGTATTATGACTGCTCTTAGTCCTGATTTGAATTGACGCTTGTAAACTTTCATTAGAGAAATATAAAATATTGTTCAAAAATTGATTTCAAATTTAGGGAATAATTATAGAATAATTGATTCTAAAGCACTTAAATATCTATCTTCCTCGTGCTCTTCTGTATTTTGCTACATTCCGAGAGTGCTCAGCATTCGTTTTAGCAAAGTAGTGAGCCCCTGAACCATCGCCGTAAGCGACCATAAACAGTAGTTCGTGGACTTCTGGGTCTAAACATGCCTTAATTGCATCTTTCCCAGGATTATTAATTGGTCCGGGGGGAATACCAGCGTATTTGTATGTGTTATATGGGCTGTCTATTTCCAAATCCCTGTTAAGCAATCTCTTCTTTTCACCGACTGCGAACTGAACTGTTGGGTCAGCTTGCAATAACATCCCTATTTTTACACGATTGAGGTACAACCCTGCAACAGTTGGTAGCTCTGATTTCAGAGGTGTTTCTGCCTGCACGATAGATGCGATTGCTAATAGTTTATGTTTAGTCAACTTTGTAGCTTTTAAGTCTTGCTCCCTGTCCTCTGTCCAAAAATCGAAGTGATGTTTAAGCAATTTATCTATTACAACTTGCTCAGATTCGTCACCGAAGAACTCATAAGTCTCGGGCAGTAGATAGCCAATGCTCGATTTTGCAGGTATGTTCCACGCTTTGAGTAAGCTATCGGAACTCGCTAATTCAAGGAATTTATTGGCATCTAAATTAAGTTTCTCTGCTATTAATGCCGCTGTCTCTCTATTGCTTAACCCTTCTGGTATTGTTACTTTTATAGTCTTCGCATAGCCACCTGTGAATAGCTTTTCAATTATATCTTCGTTAGCTGTACTCGGTGCTATATCGTAATATCCAGCGAATACAGACTTGCCTTCTAATTTCATCTTTATTTTGATGTAGTTAGAAAATAGCCATGATGGTTGGAGTAAATCTCGCTCATTGAATTTCTCTAATATCGTATTAACTGACGAATTTTTGGGTACAAAGACAGTAACCGTATCGCTGAAAGAAGGCAGCTCGCTCATCTTTGAGTTAGAGTAACTGATAAATAGTAGTATTAGGATAAGTACAGATATGACTATAGTATAAAGTATTTTTTTCAATTAGTGTCGTCTTTTTTGTTCCACAAGAAATCTAAACGTTCCTTAATTTTCTTTTCTAAACCAGAATTTTTAGGATTGTAAAAATAGCGTTTTTTAATATTAATTGGGAAATAATTCTGATCTACAAAGCCACCAAAATCGTGCGGGTACTTGTATTCTTTACCATAACCCTCTTCTTTCATTAGCTTAGTAGGTGCGTTACGCAAATGCAAAGGCACCTGCAATTCTCCAGATTTGCGAACAAAATCCAAAGCACTATTGTAAGCAGTGTAGGAAGCGTTGGATTTAGGTGCTGACGATAAATATGTAACTCCCTGAGCTAAGTTAATACCAGCTTCGGGCATACCGATTAGATTCACCGCCTCAAATACGGAAGTAGCTATTCGGAGTGCGTTTGTATCGGCATTGCCTATGTCCTCACTTGCGAATATAACCAATCTGCGTGCTATGAACTTCGGGTCTTCACCAGCTTCTATCATCTTCGCAAGCCATATCAATGCGGCATCTGGGTCAGAGCCACGCATAGATTTGATAAAAGCCGAAATAGTATCGTAGTGATTATCACCTTTTTTATCATATTTGACTACTCTGCGGAGTAGCGAGCTCTCGAAAAGCTTAGTATCGAGGACAATAGTACCGTCATCAGTTGGTTTGCTGAACTTTATAGCTGTCTCTAGTACATTGACAGCAGTACGACCATCGCCACCAGAAAGTGTGATGAGCGTATCCCAATCTTTGATGTCTATTTTCAATTCTGAAAGTATTAAATCTGTTTCTAGCACTCGCTCTATTAGCCCACGTACATCATCGTTTTCTAGATGATTTAGCTTATATACATTACAACGACTGAGCAGGGCCCCATTAACTTCAAAAGAAGGGTTTTCAGTTGTTGCACCGATAAGAGTGAGTATTCCCGTTTCTACCGCGTGTAGAAGCGCATCTTGCTGCGATTTGTTGAATCTATGTATCTCGTCTATGAAAAGGAGATTTTTCCTTCCACTTTCGAAATTGATTTTTGAACGAGCTATTATCTCACGAATTTCTTTTACGCCAGACTCTATAGCCGAAATACGAGTATAAGTGAAATCACCAGCTTCCGCTATTAAGCTAGCGAAAGTAGTTTTACCGACTCCTGGAGGCCCCCAAAAAATAATAGACGGGAAATTACCCGACTCGAAGAACATACGGAGTGGCCCATTTTCACCTATAAGGTGTTGCTGTCCAGCTACTTCGTCTATGGATTGCGGTCTGGCTCTCTCAGCGAGTGGTGTATTTCGCAACTGCTTTGCTTTATTTATATCGTTGAAAAGACCATCCATAAGGAATAATATTAGTTAGATTATAATAATTCAAGTTAATAATAGTTTTATAAAAAAATGAAATATGTTATTAATTCGGCAAGTTTATTGCTAATTAATAGAAACTTAACGCATTATTTACAGTATTATTAGTAGTAATACTTAAATTTGTAACTAAAAATCTATTTAAAGTGTTATATCGTATAGTAAGTAGTTTTGAAATTGAAATAAATTAATTAAATTACAGCGATGAAGAAAATCATTTACATATCTTTTTTCCTATTAGCAGCAATTACGCTGTTAGCTAGTTCGTTGGATTTCTCACGTATCAACGCAAGACCTGAGGGAGATAATGTATTAGTCGAGTGGATATTGGGGAGCGAAGCGAAAGTAAAAAGCTTCGAACTATATCGTGCTAATAACGGAATATTCACAAAAATAGCTGATAAAGAAGCAAAAGGTGATAATACTAGCTACAAGCACGTTGACGTAGAGGCATTCATTAAGAATTCTAAGAATTCTCAAGTCCAAGAAAAAATTGATTTGAAATACAAAATTAAAGTTCGTTATGATAATGGCACTTCCGAAGATTCGGAAGAAATCCAAATAAGCCACAACGTGAGTTCTGTGAAAAGAACTTGGGGTATGATTAAAGAACTTTTCCGCTAATTCGCACAAACAGCTTAACTTTCACAAGCTAATTACTCTGGTTATATGCTTTTATGAAAAAGTACCTACTATTATTATTAATCGCATTTACTTTTTCTAGTGCATATACTTATGCCAGTAGCCACAAATGCTACTATCCAGAAGCATTAGATAATTTACACAACGGAAAGCAAAACAGTGTTATGGCAAACGAGATTTCTCGCGAGGAAATGCAATTTACTTTAATCACTGAGAATGAACATTTCGCTATTCATTATGATGTAACAGGGTTCAACGCAGTTGATAACAAGGATATCAATAATAACGGCATTCCCGATTATATTGACTCTGTCGCTTACTATGCCGAGCTAGCTTACCAAAAAGAGGTGGTTGAACTGGGCTTCCCTTTCTCCGAGTTAGACAGTATGTCAAGCGGTACACCGATGTATGATATATTCATCAAAGAACTGAAAAACACTCCTTACTACGGAGCTATGCAACCCGAATCTAGCTCATTTCCGAATAATTCTAATTTTAGATCTTCATTTATGGTCTTAGAAAATGATTATCTAGAAGTCCCAAAATTCAGAACAACTGGAATAGATGGATTGAAAATTACAATATTCCACGAGTTTCATCACGCTATTCAGTTTTATATGACTGATAATAATGCAAGAGTATTAGCTGAAATGACTTCTACTTTTATGGAGTATCGCTTTTTCCCTGAGATATTGGATTATATGCAATGGGTCAAAAACTGGTTCGAATCCCCTATGGATATGTCGTTAACAAATGAAGAAAGTGCGGATGCTGGCTATGGTATGGCTATATTCTTTCAATACACTTACAAGAAATATGGCGATGGAATTCAACTAGCGCTTTGGAATGAATTAACAAAAAATACTAAAAAGACAGACGCCCTTAATAATGTTCTAATCTCAAAATTGAGCAATTTGAAAGAAGCTTTCTGCGAGTTTAGTACTTGGATGTATCACACGGGTAGATATTCATCAGGTGATAATTATTTCGAGCATTCTCAAGAGTTGCCAGAGATTACATTCACTGATGACGTAAAGTTCAATCAAAATCAGATAGAAATAACTGCTGATTTAATCCCATTTACTTTCAGCCCAACTCGAGTATTAGTACAAAGCAATGACAAATCTACAAACGACACGGTTATAGTAATACTTGCAAATACCGACTTAGAAAATGCTAGAAATGGTCAATCTCTAAGGAAGAAAGCCAGCTACACTCTATCTATGAATGACATCACTTCGTCAACACCATTAGGTAAATTACCATTGTTCTACATAGATGAATCAGATGAAGTTTACTGCAATTCGGCACTAGAGTTTGAAGGTGAAAAAGGAATAAGATATGCAGACGCATATCCCAATCCATACAGATTGAACCTCAATGAATCGCTGCACATACCTGCACCAGAGAAATCCTCCGTATATGATAATATTTATCTTGAAATATACACAACTGAAATGGAAGTTGTATATACAGGCAAAAAAGAAGTGGCTATCCACAAAGGTCAGCTTGTGTTGAATTTGTTGAGTAACGAATTATCAGCTTTCGGTGATGGCGTATATATATTCAAAGCGTATAATGATGATGATTCGAAAGTCGGAAAATTCATGGTGAAAAAATGAGTTTAACTATTGAAGTAGATAAACTAGGTAAGTCGTATGACTATATAGAGTATATATTCAGAGATTTGGATTGCATGCTAACTTCCGGTCAAGTTACTGCTATCACGGGGAAAAATGGTTCTGGCAAATCGACATTACTCAAAATTATAGCTGGGCAATCTGACCCAACTAAAGGGAAAGTCCGATATATAGAAAACAATAATGAAATAACTCTAAAGAATATATCTTACATAGCCCCGTACTACAACCTATACGAAGATTACACTCCTTTGGAGATCTACAAGCTGGTAATTAAGCTGAGAACTACCGAGGAAAATATAGCCGAATTCGAGAATTATCTAGATAAATTCGAGTTGTTAAAAAAGAAAAATGTGCCTATCAAAAACTTCTCGTCTGGAATGAAACAACGACTAAAAATCATACTGAATTTGATAGGAGACTATCAGGCATATTTTTTTGATGAGCCATCATCCAATCTTGATGTATTCGGAATAGAAACATTAAAAAAAGAGATTGAAAATCTAAAAAATAACGGTAAATTAGTCGCGATAGCAACCAACGAAAGTAATGAAATGAGTTGGTGCAATAACTTTATCCGATTGTAATTATGGAACTGCTTCTATTCATATTATTCCTTCTATCTCCTCTGGTACAGAACGATTCTACGAGAGCAATAGTAAAGTATAAAAACTATAATACTTATGTCTCGCAAGCAGGGTTGCCTGATACTCTATCACTATGTGGTGAGGTAGTAGATTTAACAGACCCAGAACTAAGAGAAAGAGCTGAGAGAGAGTTTCTTCTGCTTATGCAACAGTCGGGTCAAGTAATACTCTATCTAAAAAGAGCTGAAAGATACTTCCCTCTCTATGATACATATATAGAAAGATTCAAGCTGCCGAGTGATTTGAAATACGTTTCAGTTGCAGAAAGTGCATTATATATGTCGCGTTCTTCTGCTGGTGCCGAAGGATTATGGCAGATTATGCCAGAGACAGGACGTTCATTAGATTTGAGAGTTGACGAATATGTAGATGAGAGAAGACACCCCGAGAAAAGTACAGTAGCTGGACTTCAGTACTTATCTGAAGGGCATAAGAAATTCAAGACTTGGGCCTTAGCAATAGCTGGATACAACAGAGGTAAGAACGGTATAGCGAACGACATGAATTTTCAAATGAAAGATAAATATACTGACTTATATCTTAATGAAGAGACTTCTAGATACTATTTCCGTATATTAGTAATCAAGGAATTGATGCAGAATCCAGAGAAATACGGATTTGACGTAAGTAATCTAAAAGGGTATAAAGACCCTGCTACTAAAGAGATAAAAGTTGATAATTCTATTAAAAATATAGCTCAGTGGGCGAAAGACAACGGTACAGACTACAAAACTGTTAAGCTATTAAATCCATGGATAGTGAAAAGAGAATTGAACAATCCTAGAAATGAAAGTTACATAATCAGAGTTCCAGAATAGTACAGAAAAAGAACATACTAATAACTGGTGCATCAGAAGGGATTGGTCGGGAGCTATGTAAACTAATAGCCAAAGACGGTCACAACCTATATATGGTAGCTAGAAACTTCGAAAGACTTAGCTCTCTAAAAGAAGAAATAAACTCAGCCGAAAACAACATTCATTACATAAGCTGTGATGTTTCCGATTACGACCAATGCAAATCTACATTCGATATAGCTAAAGAAGAATTTGGCTCTATCGATATGGCTATATTGAACGCTGGAATTGGGATCAACAATAATCTATCTATTCCCCACTTGGAAACGGCTCATAATACTATGGGTATTAATTATTTCGGAATTGTAAACTTTGGTCATATACTTTTCCCATATTTCAAAGAAAAGGGGAAAGGTGAATTCATAGGAGTCAGCTCTATGGCTGATGTTCGTGGCTTCGAAGGTTCGGGTATCTATTGCAGCTCCAAAGCAGCAGTTAGTACTTATCTTGAATCAGCTAGAGCCGAGATGAGGCGTTATGGTGTCAGAGTAATGACTATAAAGCCTGGATTCGTAGATACAAATATGACGAAGAAAAATAAGCACCCAATGCCTTTTTTAATGGATGCCCCAAAAGCATCAAAGCTAATGTATAAGGCAATCAATAGCCGTAAAAATAGTTATTCATTCCCTTGGCAAACCCACATAGGCACCTATTTACTAGGTGTTATGCCCGATTCTATTTACGATTATTTGGCTACGAAGAGAGGGAAAGTTGGACAATAGACCAATTGGCGTTTTCGACTCGGGAGTTGGTGGAGTATCAGTACTTAGAACACTGATAGAGCTAATGCCCAACGAAGAATTTATATATCTCGGCGATACCGAAAAAGTCCCCTACGGAACTAAGACTAGAGAAGAAATAGTACAGTACTCACTTGATTGTGCTGAGTTTCTTAAATCTAAGAATGTTAAAATGACTGTCGTCGCTTGTAACACAGCATCTAATAATGCTAGAGAAGAGCTGAAAGAGAACTTCGAAAATATCCGATTAGTCGATTTAGTAAAGCCGATACTTGCTATCGAATTTGATGAAGATGAAATATGCCATATAGGTATTATCGCAACTGAAGCGACTATTAGCAACGCTCATTTCCGTAAATCACTAGAAGAACCAGAGGGTTCGGGTAAAGTCAAGCTATTCAAGAAAGCTGGGCCGAAGTTCGTAGAGCTAGTAGAGAACAATGAAATCCATACTGATAAAGCTGATCATATAATCGAAGAGTATATGGCTCCTTTGCTGCAAGATGAAATAGATGTACTAGTACTGGGTTGCACACACTACCAGTTCCTAAAAAAGAAAATACAAGCATTTGCTCCCGATTTGCATATAGTTGACCCCTCAGAATGGGCTGCTCACGACACATACAAAGAGCTAAAGCATAGGGATATGTTAACCGATAAAACTAATAATAAGAACGTCAAGTTCTTCATATCAAAAGAGTCACCTAAGTTCCGCGAATTGGCTTCTAGTCTTCTAGAGTTCGAATGCACTGAACCGCAGATAGTCAGCATACACTAATCGTATTATTCATTTTATCACAATTTAACTTACTTATGATGTATTTAAGAGTTTAATGTCATTTATTCTTGTATTATTACTTTGCTTTGATTAATTTCAGATACAGAAAAATAAAAAACTATATAAAAGAGAATAAAATGAAACACAAGACTATAATAGAACCCTTTAGAATCAAATCAATAGAGCAAATAACAATAACAACCGAAGAAGAAAGAGTCCAATATCTAGAAGAAGCACACAATAACCTATTCTTACTTGACGCTGATAAAGTGATAATAGATTTGCTGACTGATAGTGGTACATCGGCTATGAGTGCTAACCAATGGGCTGGTATAATGAGAGGAGATGAGTCCTATGCAGGAGCAAAAAGTTGGAAACGAATGAAAGAAGCAATCGTTAGTCTGACGACTTACGACAACATAATACCGACCCACCAAGGTAGAGCGGGTGAAAGTATACTATATACTCAGATAGGTGGCGAGGGCAAGGTATTCCTGAGCAATACTCACTTCGATACTACTAGAGCAAATATAGAGTATTCTGGGGCTACAGCGATAGACTGCATAACCGAAGAAGGTAAGAAACCATCTCTTATCCATCCTTTCAAAGGGAATATGGATGTGGAACAAATGGAAGATAATATCTTGAAATACGGTGCAGAAAACATAGGTGCAGTAATACTGACAGTAACTAATAATAGTGGTGGCGGTCAGCCAGTGAGTATGCATAATGCTCGTGAAGTGAAACGAATCTGCGATAAATATGGGGTTCTATACATACTCGATTGTTGTAGAATAGCTGAGAATGCTTACTTTATAGCTGAAAGAGAGGAAGGATTTGAGGATTACACTTACCGCGATATAGCGAAGGAAATGTTCTCTTTAGCCGACGGTGCTGTTATGAGTGCAAAAAAAGATGCACTTGTTAATATGGGCGGTTTCATAGCACTAAAAGACAAGAAAATAGCTGATAGTTGTATCAATACTCTTATTATCAAGGAAGGGTTTGTGACTTATGGGGGATTATCTGGTAGAGATATGGAAGCAATTGCCATCGGGCTAGAAGAAGTATTCGACAAGGATTATCTGCACTATAGAATAAGAAGTACTACCTACTTAGGCGATAGACTAATAGAGCTAGGTGTACCAGTTATGCGACCTATTGGCGGGCACGCTGTTTATATAGACGCTAAAGAATTCTATAATCATATACCTGTTGAACAATTCCCAGGTCAATCATTAGCCTGCGATTTGTATATAAAAGGAGGTATAAGAGGATGCGAAATTGGCTCGGTTATGTTCGGAAAGAAAGATGAAAATGGTAAATTAATACCGGCACCTATGGAGCTAGTCAGATTAGCAATACCGAGAAGAGTTTACACCCAAAGTCATATAGACTATGTAATAGAAACTTTCGAAGAGATAATAGCTGAAAAGTCACAATCGAAAGGGATGAAAATCACCTATGAGCCGGAATTTCTGAGACATTTCACCGCTAATTTTGAGAGAGTATAACTCCAATTTAAGATTCAAAAATGAGGACTAAATATTCAGATAAATACAATTTATTTGCAGTTATTTAGTCCTTAATTTAAACAATTTTTGAATTAAGAAAATAAGGAGAACATTATGTCATTCGAACTACCAGCACTCCCTTACGCTTACGACGCGTTAGAGCCACACATTGATGCAAGAACTATGGAAATACACCACAGTAAGCACCACGCGGGCTATACATCAAAATTAAATGATGCAATAAAAGGCACAGATTTAGAAAACGAAAGCATAGAAAGTCTATTAGCTAACCACGCAGAAAACAAAGCTGTAAGAAATAACGGTGGCGGATATTGGAATCACAAACTATTCTGGGAAGTAATGTCTCCGAATGGTGGTGGTGCACCAACTGGTAATCTGGCTGATGCAATTAATACAGCTTTCGGTTCATTCGACAAGTTCAAAGAAGAATTTGCTAATGCTGCCGCTACTCAATTTGGTTCTGGTTGGGCTTGGTTATGCGTAACTGACAAAGGCACTTTGGCAGTTAGCTCTACACCAAACCAAGATAATCCACTTATGCCAGTAGCTAGTTGCTCAGGTAAACCGATTTTGGGATTAGACGTATGGGAACACGCATACTACCTAAACTACCAAAATAAACGCCCTGACTATATAACAGCATTCTGGAATGTAGTTAATTGGGACGAAGTATCTAAAAGATTTGAAAGCTAGTCTGATATAATATTAGAAAAGTAAATACCTAGAGACTGTCTGATGAAGGCAGTCTCTTTTATTTTGCATGCCTAAGTCTTGTAGAGACGTATTGCATACGTCTAAAAACCTTTCCTAAATAACCTTAAAAATGTGTCATCGCAAGGACTGAAAGGACGTGGCGATCTCTTTTTGTCCACAAATCGGCTACCCTAAGCAACCAAACAGGATTGCAAGATGATTAAGATATTCAGGAAATTCCACGAACTGTGCTCCATTTCTTATGACGCTGAAAGCGTTAGAGGAGTTATCAGAACTTGTTCTGAATGAGGATGATAAATAAAAAAGTTCGTCTTCGTTTGTCCGCCTCCTTTGGTTGCAGAGGCTCTCGAAGCACTAACACCATGGGCGTTAGCCACCTCCGGCAGCGGAGGTCAGTTTGTGGGGAATTCTAAACTATCCTGAAAATCCTTAAATTCAGTAAATCCTGATTCAGACTAAAATAAATCACCCAACCTTCTTAAAATTCAAGAGGGCTTCAATTGGAATTCTTTTTTAACCTGGATCCTTCACTACGTTCAGGATAGACGTTTGTTTCAACCTCATCATGAATTTCTTAATCATCTTGCAATCCTGTTCTGATATCAAGAAATATCTATCCACGAATTACCTAACCTTTAAAAGAGTGACGTATTTACGAATAGCACAGGCATTACGTCTCAACAAAAAAAAAAGACTGCTTTTATTCAAAACAGTCTAGTTCTATATCAATTTTCATTTTCTATTAGTTAATAGAGTTATTACCGAGTATCAGATTATTAGAGCTTACGTTGTTCTGAATAATAATACCAGGTAAAAGATGACGGAGTGCCTCTTTGTCGATCAATCTGAACTCACGGAAGATGGCAGTCTCTATTAGCTGCTCTATCTCTTTTCCTGTTATTAGCCCTATCGATTGGAGCTGTATTAGCTCGCCTTGAACTTCTTTGGTGAAGAACATCTGCTCCGATTCTAGTAAGAATCTGAATGAGTTTTTGCTTTCAGGTCTTACTCTCTCTAGCTCATCAGCGTTTTTTTCTAGTGTTTCTAAGAAATTATCACTTTTGTTCTTCTTTAGTATGCGTGCTAGTTCGGCAGTGTTTAGTTCACCGTCTTCTTTTACGCTATTCAGAACAAATTCTAAAATATCAACTATATTATTATTCATTTACTGTACCTAAGTATTTGTTCTCGAGTTCGTGCATTGCTGCTCTGTCTTCGTCCGAGTGGTCGTCATACCCTAATAGGTGGAGTACACCGTGGGCTGCTAACCTTAGCAATTCGGACTCGTGAGTTGCATTGTATTCTTTCGAGTTTTCTAATGCTGTTTCTACGCCAATTATTATTTCTGCTTCTTTCTCATCTTCGTCCAGTACGAATGTAATTACATCAGTCGGATAGTCATGATTTAGAAATTCTTTATTTATCTCGTGTATGTCATTATCATTGACGTATATGAGATTAATAAGTGCAGTATCTACCTTATAATCAGTAAGTATATTATTTACTATCTGTGTAGTTTTGGATTCGGGGATATTGCCGAATTCCCCTTCGTCTAATATGTTTATTTCTATTGCCATTAGCTTATAGTATTGATTCTGCTAGGGATAGTTGCATAGCTGCTAATAATATAGCAGGGTCTAGCTCTGTTATATTCGATTTCAGTATTGCTTTATCAATATTAGAGAAAAGCGAACAACTACTATTGCTACCTATTACAAGGCAAGAGACGCTTTCTTCTTCGGCACGAACGAATATAACTTCGTCTGGCTCGAAAAGTAAAAATCCCGTTAGTCCGTGTAGCTCGAAGTAACCGTGCTTAGTTTGCACAGATACTAGTACACCTGTCTCATCTTTCTGGGGTGAAATCTGAGTTTTATTATAAATTGTGAATACTACGGATTGGTTGGTTTCGCTGTTTTTTAGCGTCCAAGTCCAAGTATCTGAAGTACCTTTGTGGTTAACCCCCAAAGTTTCGGAGATTCTTTCTATGTCTTCATTTGTAAAATTGAAACTCATACCATATCTTATTTTAATTGAAAGTCGGATTATATACTGATACTAAAATAGAAAATAAATACAAATTATTGTAAATAAAAGGCAAACTATTGTTAATTTTAAAAAACAAAAAATATATGACTTCATGATTTCTATTAAAAATCTACACAAAAGCTTTGGTAATAAGCACGTACTCAATGGCGTGAATATAGACGTTAAAAATGGCTCAACCCATTGTATTATAGGTAAATCTGGCTCTGGGAAAAGTGTGCTACTTAAGCATATAGTTGGGCTATTAAAGGCCGATAAAGGCGAAATATATGTAGATGATAAAGAAATAGAAACTCTGAGCTACAAAGAATTATTCGAGATTCGTAAATCTATGGGCTTCGTTTTCCAAGGGGCTGCACTTTTTGATTCTTACAATGTATATGAGAATATCATTATCGGTCTCTATGAACACGGTGAAAGAGAGACAAAAGTACTCGATGATACTGCTATTAAGGTGCTTTCATCAGTTGGGTTGCTGCCTCATATCAGTGAACGAGAAACTACCAATTTCCAAAAAGAATGGGATATTCTAAAAACGAAAAAACCGTCTGACCTTTCGGGTGGTATGCGTAAGAGAGTAGGCGTTGCTCGTGCATTAGTTGGCGACCCTAAGTATATTTTCTATGATGAGCCAACAACTGGGCTTGATCCCGTGACTTCTGAGCAGATAGATGATTTGGTTAAAGAAATCGGGAAATCACTAAACGTTACTTCGATTGTGATTACGCACGATATGTTCTCAGTGTTCCGAGTTGCTGACCAAGTATCAATGCTTCACGATGGATTAGTGAGGTTCGAAGGTAATGTACAGCAGCTAAAAGATTCGAAAGATGAAGTAGTTAGCGAATTTATAGATAGGTTCCGACTAGAGGGCGAATTTGACTCCTAGTCTTATTCCTCGCTGAGTTAGTGCCTCGCTCCCTTTGAACGGCCAAAAGCTATTTCTGCTTCTACCTTCGTAAATAAGGTAAGATATTCCTGTCTTGTATATATGATATACTATTGGATAATACGCACCGAATTTGGAGATAAAGTAATCGTGAAATAAGTCGGGTGTACGTTGTAGAAAATTCTCTATTACCCATGAGCCACTCCACTCTACGAATTGGAAATTAGTCCAGATAACATTGTGCTGGTATTTGAGTTCTAAACTAGTAACACCCTCACCGAAGACATACATAATGCCCGAAGTATAACCCATACCGAAGTTTGTTTCTGTCTCAAATTCATTGAGTAATCGATTGTCATTCTCATTGGATGTGAAATTCTCTATATCCGAATTTACTTGCATTATGGAGCTACTGTGAGAAAAAAGGAACTTGCTGCCTTTCTCTTCGCCAATACCAAATCCATTATAATAAGAACCACCGTAGCGGTAAATCTCTGATTTGATAGTGAACTCACTTACACCAGATGGCTTGAAACGCGATGAGGAATTTCCGAAAAATGCACGCTCTGAGCTGAAATAGAGTAGTCCGTTTCTTGATAGCTTTTTGTCATATCGGAAAAAGCCGTACTGAATCTCTGAGGCATAATTACCCTCAAAAGAGCTATTAAAATCAGAATAGAATGACATTCTCTCAGGGCCATAGCTAATCTCCAAAAGCGGAATATTGACATTCTCGTCAGTGTTGAAATAGCGTGAGATTATATCGCCAATACTTTCTTCTTCCTGAGACCAGCTATTCGCTGACATTAGAAAGAAGAATGATAGTGCAAACATCAATTTGATTGGTCTGATATTCATTAGAATATAAAGCTAACACCTATGTTGAAATTTCTTTGAAATAGGGGAGGGGCAGTATTAGAGGGCCAGTTCATATTGTTCTCACGTAACCTATGGAACCCATAAGAAATACCATTTTTGACTACAAAATAGAGAATAGGAACTAAAGTAGGTGAAGTAGTTTTGACTCTATCCACGAAATAGCTAGCTATTCCCTGAGTTGTTCCTTCTATTAGCTTACCTAATGACCAATGCCAAAATAGGAATCGTGGCATAATCAGGTTCTCACTATAAGTAGCTGTTATACCTATGTTTTCTACTAATCTAATTTTTATTCCTGACTCAAATGTCTCTCCGAAACGTATTCCTTCGTCCATTACTTTTATCATATCCAACTGGCTGCTATCGACTATACCACTTGGATTTGTGAAATCTAGTGAGTTCCAAGTCATTCCAGTCCCGTGAGTAAGAATAATTTGGAAATTATTACTTACAGTATATCCATATCCATTACTAGAGTGGATACCAAATGAAAGTACTTTACTGTTCAATGTCTGGTTCTCGCCAATAGCGTCTATATCACCTAGCGATTGTGATGCAAATAGTGAATTGAATGAGTATTTCAATAGTCCTGTACCGGCTACTGTCTCGCCATAGTTAGCAAACCCAATTTTACCCATGAATCTATTATTAGGATTGAACTCATTATCAAATGCATCTTTATTGTAAAATGCTTCATTCATACCGTATTCTAATTCTATTGTCGGTCTTGCCAAATCGCTGTAAGAGTCCATACTCCAATAGTCGAAATCCCACTCATTATATTCGGATGAATCTTTTAGCTCACCATTCTCTGAATAAGTAGTTGTAACTTTTACGTTATATTCTTTAGTAACTGTCGAATCTTGAGCTTTGATAGCTATAGCAGCTAGCAACAATAATAGTATATACTTGTTCATATCAACTCCTTATAGTTTATTTAGAAAGTATGCCCTAAGCCAATGTGATATAATATTTCCGAAAATGGTGTTTCAAATCCATTAGGATCGTAAACGGGTGTAGCAATATCAAATCTTAATGGTCCAACTGGTGTAAAATACCTAACACCTACTCCCACAGAGAAAGCTAACGTACTTAAGAAATTATTAGTTTTTGTGTCAGACCTATTATCATTTATTAACCAATCATAAGAGTTCCCTAAATCAGCAAAAGCTACTAAACCAATACTCTCTATTTGGTCTGCAAGAAACTCACTGAAATATTCTGGACGTTTGAATTTATATCTCATCTCAAACGAAGATTCAATCAAACTAGTTGAACCAACGAAGTTTTCTAAGAATTCAAATAAGTTGTTATCTCTAATTGTAGGGTCTTGTGTCGGGTGGTATCTAAGCGTCCTAGATGCCCAACCACGAATAGAGTTAGCTCCACCAGCAAAAAATTGTCTATCAAAAGGGACATAGAAATCACTATTGAAATCAAGGAATATATGCCCTGCGCTGATTTTAAAAGCAGTTGTTAACTGGTCTGAAAGACTAAAATAAGTATATATTTTTATCTGAGTTCTGATATAATTAGAAAGTACATCTGCTATAGGAAATTCTACAGAAGTATTCAGATAATAACCTTTAGTAGGGTTAATAGGGTTATCTCTTTTATCACCAATTGCTCTCAAACTCATCGTAGCAAGTGTTATGAATTTATCATAATCTTGCAGACTTGAGTAGATAATTAGTGCTTGAGCAATATCATTTGTAAGAGTATCTTGGTTTAGTATATTTTCCAATCCCGAAGGTTTCTCGCTCTCGAAGTTCAAATCCAAGTAAATACTATTGATAATAGTATAGTAAGGTAATCTGAGTTGGAAAGTAAAAGGCCAAGAGAATGTATTGAGCGTGAAGTTATTCAAGATATTACGAACGGCATATTGAGGGTTAGTACCTGCCCCGACGTTCCAATTCCAAAGGGAAAAAACATAAGGTTGGTCGAACTTTATACCCGCTTGATACTCGTATTCCAATAGGTTTTGGTACTCATTAGTACTGCTACCAGAACCGATGAATCTACTTATATCACGTGCAAATATCTTACCGTAAAGTCTGAATTTCTGAGCTGCCCCGAATACGTTTTTGTGGCCATAACCTGCTTCAATACCTGCATTCGTTGTCTCGTTGAATACCGTTCTATTCACAAAGGGACTCACTTCCCAATCTTGTTGGTTATTATATACTAGACTAACCTTTACGTTGACTATTGAATCACTTGTGGTAGAATCAGAGATATAACTAATAGAAGCATTCTCGAATACCCCTAGAGAAAGGAAGTTTATACGTGACTGTAACTCATCACGCTTACTGTAGTAATCACCTGTCTTGAAAGTCAACTGCATCTTCCGCATATTATTCGATACGGCTGGCTGACCGTTTCGGACATCGACTATATCTATTTCACCAATTTTCTTTCTTTTACCAAGATTATACTCTATCACAACACTATCAGTTTTGGTGTCGTCATCTATATATATGACTGGCTTACTACTCTTTATGTATAGGAATCCATTATTCTCGAGTGTAGCAGTTACTTGGTTATATTCGTATTCTATTTTCTGTTCGGAGTAATAGTCCCCAGAGTGGTCAGTTAGTACGCTCTTTATTCTGTCTTTTACTTCTTGGTCTATACTGTCTAAACCGAGATAGGTGACATTAGATATAGTATATCTTTCACCTTCTTTTATATAAAAAGCTAACACATTTTCTTCTGTTGTACTATCTGGGAATATCTCGTAGCTTACTTGCGATAGGTGATAGCCATTATTCTTATAGTATGATTCTAATGATTTCAGATCCTCTAGTACTACTTTTTCGTCGAATACTCGTCTCTCGTTTTCGAACCAGCGAATATTCTTCTCTATAGTCTCCATAGCTAGTCTAGGAGTATGGCGGTTTTCTTTCCCTTCTTGGTAATACATTAGCATCAGCGAGTGGAGTATCCCGATGTTTGTAGGGCGGCTTTTGACTTTGTTGGCTAATTCGGCTTTTGTAAAGTCTTTATTCCCAATGAACTCTAGTCTATTTATCTCATAGCCATAAGGAACAAACTTACTAGTATAAAGTCCTTTATTCTCTAGTTCGTCTGCTTTTATATTGGTCAATGAGCATATTATTATTACTAATAATATAAGTCTATTGGGAATAAAGTGCATTATTATTCGACATCTTTTTTAAAAATTTGATGTTTCTAGCTTCTTTTTTCTAAGTTATTTTCTATTTGTACTGTTCTTCTTCATCGTCATCATAGAAGTAATCTTCTTCGATCATATCTTCATATTCAGACCACAAATCTTCCATACCTTCGATTAACTCATCAGTATCTTCTAATTCGATTATATTGTCCAACACTTGTTGCGGGCAACCTGATCTGTTAGCATAATCCCAAAGCTCATCTTTAGTAGCCGGAAATGGTGCATCTTCTAATGTTTTCGCTAGTTCTGGTGTCCAAAACATAACCTGACACTCCTAATTTTGATTTAATTAATTTAATACTATTACGTTAAGCGTAATCGAATTTTTCGCAATATCTTAAAAATTGACTTAATAACAAGAAAAATATTACATTATTAGTGCCAAAAAATAAAAAAAGGCGTTCACCGAAGTAAACGCCTTGTAAATAGTATTATTGAAATGCTTTATTAATTGGCTGTTGGAGTGTTTTCTGCTGCAATAGTATCGCCACCTGATTTTTGTTGCATTTCTATTAATCGCCTGTTCAGAAGTCCACCTAAAGTATTACTTACTTGTGTGTTATCTGTTCTATATTTGGCCATTTTGTCTTGTATTAATTTCAATGCTTCAGCCATCTTGCCTTCTTTTTCTAGTTTCTCTATTTCTAGTTCATCTATAGTCACAAGTGCATCTACTTGATTAGAGCGTATTCTATCATACTGTGATTCATAACCTTGACGACCACGCATTTGTTGCTCTACTTCGTCTATCTTGCCTTTCAGCTTGTTAGTTATGTCTATTGCACCTTGGTAATCGCCCATTACTTTGTATAACTCAGCAGAGTATCTATGTGGCCCTAAATAACGGTTCATAACTTCGTATTGAACTATATCAGGTCTCAGATTCTCATTAGTTATTATTTTATTTGCTCTTTCTATACCAAGTTTAGCATATATCTTAGCTTGATCTTCTGCTCCAGCGTCTTTGTACAACTGTGACATTCTATAAAGCATATCATATTCCATAGGGAATACAGTTGTAGAGATATTCTTGTTCATCAATTCAAGTGTTGATATTGCTTTTGCATTATCATTTCTTACTGATATATAAGAAGTAGCTAACATAGTGTATAGCTGTCTGTAGCTATTCATCAAACGTCTATGTACTGGATCGAAGTAAACCCCTGGGTCATTCAGATTTCTCATCTTGAACTCTTTCTTAGGTGTTTTACTATACTCATCAGTATTGTTTACGTTTAGTAATATCTCAGCCATTACGTCTATGTTTATTTTGTCGCCAACTGAAGTTTTCTGTGGAACTGGACAAACTCTCATTAGCATACCTTCATAACGGAAGAATTCTTCCAATCCTGAGTAAGCATCAGGCCCAACTGTAGTTGAGAAATAAATTGGCTTTTCGAATTTCAATTGCTCAAGTATATCTCTTATTAACTTGTCTTGTACTCTGAATAAGTACATTTGCTTGTCGCCTTGAACTCCGTAGTCCTGACCTTTGAATAGTGCTTTGAAAGTACCACGTGAAAGGATTTCTGGATCATCAGTATATTGAGCTAATATGTCACGCTTAACAGGTATTTCCAAATTAAATGCTTCACCAAAATCATAGCTCAAAGCTCTAGGGTCAACTTCATCAACCAACAAACTTTCATCCGCGAAAGTTAGAGGTATCTTAGCTGCTCCCCAAGGCATTGTATTTTTCAATTGATATACATACCATAGAGTGTTACCCAATGATAGGTTAACTATCCGAACGTCTCTTCTTACTCCCATCACGTCTTGTATATACCAAACAGGGAAAGTATCATTGTCACCATTGGTGAATATAATAGCTCCTTCCTCGGCTGATTGTAATAGGTTATATGAATAATCAAATGGTAACATGTTACCAGTTCTATCGTGAGTATTCCAACCACCTATTGCCATATTAACGGGTACTAATATAGTAGAAACACCAACTATAGCACCAGCTATTCCAGCTTGTACTTTCTTTTTGCTCAAATTAATTATTAGTGAGTAAACTCCAAGACCTATCCACATACACCACATCATAAATGAACCTGTGTAGAAATAGTCTCTCTCTCTTGGTTGAGGGTCTTGTTGTTGCTGGGCAACGGCTGCTAATACTCCCATCATTAGGAATATAACTAAATGCATTATAGCCATTTTTCTATCTTCTTTGAAATGGAAGAAGAAGCCTATTAATCCAAATATAAGTGGCAATGCGAAAAATCTTATTGGGAATTCTTCAGCGTAACCATTCAAATCATTTAGAACTTCAATTTCTGGATTTGTTTTGGCAAACCAAGCTACTCCAGCGTCTTGTTCATCAGAGTTTTTACCAACAAAATTCCAACCAAAGTAACGCCAATACATGTGACCCATTTGGTATTTCCATAAGTAGGCCATCTCGCCACCAAAGTTTATATTGTTCCACACTGGCTTAGTAACGGCTTGACCGTCGCTTGTCTCCATTCTTTCTCTCGTTGGTGGATTCCATTCGCCGTATATGTATTCACCGTTGGCATCTTTTGAAATGTAATTCCTTGTGAATCTTTCTTCTGTTTTAATCCTACGTGGCCAACTAGCGTCATTACCATATTGTTCACGTCCCAAATATGAAGCCAAATCACTAAAGTCCTTAGGTGAGTTCTCGTTCATTGGTGGGTTAGCATTAGAACGTATTAGTATTTGAGTATAAGTTGTGTATCCTAGTAATACTAGTACTACACCACCTGATGCCAACATAACCATTTGTTTTTTGTTTTTCATAGCCCAAATAAATAGACCAATAGTACCGAATACGAATAGTAAAGCTATTATAATAAGTGTCATACTATCGTTTACATTATACTGGTGTACTTCATTTCTACCTGGTGAGTGACCAGCAAGAAGTGCTGGTATCCACTTAACAATGAATGGGTATATTATAAAGAATATGAAAAGGGACAATAACCCAGTGATTAATAAACCACTGAAAGTTGTTTTATACTTTCTCAAATAAACTAAGAATACTATAGAGAAAATAGCCAATATTGGTAATAAATGCACCCCAGTGGATAGACCTATTACATAAGCTATTAGTAATAAAAATCTCTCATGCCCTGGATTATCAGCTTCTTCGTTCCATCTCATCATCAGATAGATGATAATAGATACGAATAGAGTTGACATAGCGTACACCTCAGATTCCACTGCGTTGAACCAAAAAGTATCACTGAAAGTAAAAGCCGCTGCCCCGACGAAAGCTGAGCCGTAAACAGCTAGAGCTTCTCCAAAAGTGGAAATTTCTTCTTTTCTGAAGTTTTTTATCGCCATTACCGTAATTAGGTAAAGAAATAATACAGCAAATGCACTACTTGTTGCAGATGCCATGTTGATTTTCCATCCCGGATCACCGAAAGGAATAAGTACATCGAATATTTTCCCTATCATTAGGAACAAAGGAGCTCCGGGGGGGTGAGGTACTTGCTGCCATATTGCAGCTGCTGAGAATTCACCGCAATCCCAGAAGGGAACGCTGTCTTGGACTGTTAATCCGAATACTATCATAGCCGTGGCAAATGACAATAGTGCAAATAAACGGTGTAAATTTTTGTTATCCATACTCTAAACCTTAATTAATATTATATTCATCGGTGAAATAAAACTTCAAATTTAACAAAACCCTGTGTTTAAATAAAGCTACTTTTTACAAATGGCTTTACGTGACAAACATTTATTTTGTTCGATTTTTGATAATGTGGAATAATTTTATTTTAAATATACTAACAAATCAACTATATTTATAAGATTGTTTTTTAACATTTTTAGGAGTTTTAATATGAAAAAAGTAATAATTGGTTTTGTTGTTGCACTTTTCTTGGCAGCAACTATCGGTGCAACTGCACAAACAGAAAAGAAATCGGCACTTCCGAAGGATAAAATCGGACTTGGCGTTAAGGTAAATGATATTAATATGGGTGTCAGCTTCGGTTACGCTTTACAAGAGAACTTCCATATCGGTTCGGGTTTAGCTCTTGGTTATGTGAGTGGTACTGATACTCCCGGTGATGATGGTGGAACACAATTATTAATTAACCCTTTCTTCCGTTATATATTCAGCAATGAAGCTAATTTGTTTCCTTATGCTGAGTTCAATTTGGCTTTTACTGAGACAGTTTTTACTTCGTCTTCTAGTACTGCAAATGTAGAGTTAGGTGGTATGTGGTTTCCGTTCCCTTCTGTTTCTATCAGAGGTGGTGTCAATGTTATTAATTTTAACATAGACAATAGTAGAATTGGATTTGGTATTAATCAATCTTTCATTGGTATTGATTGGTGGATGTAATCCTTTCCAATTTAAAATAGATGTTTTTTAATAAGCCAAGATTTATGTCTTGGCTTTTTTTATTTGCATAATTCAATAATAAATTGCATTTTAACAAAAACAATTGAGGTAAATATGACAGATGTTACAGCATTAGTACTAGGTATATTAGTAGTTTTAGTTTTACCAGCACTTTATTTTGGCAAAAAAGCAAAGGAAGCGCAAGAAAAAGAGCATAAAAAAGAAATAGCTCTTACTAGAAAGTTTAGAAATAAAAGAAGAAACAAAAAGAAATAGTAGCTATCTAACTAGCTATTTGTCTTTGGGTAATACTATTGAGAACGTTGTTCCCTTACCTTCTTGACTGACTAAGGTGACTTGTCCGCCAGTCATTTCTATGAACTCTTTTGTGATTTTTAGTCCCAAACCAGAGCCCTTCTCGTCGTTTGTACCAAGGGTTGTGCCTGCATTACCTTTTAGTATTTCCGCTTGTATATCTTCGGGAATACCAATACCTGTATCAATTACGTCTATCTTTATATGCCCATTGCTTGATTCGGTACTAATTTCTACTTTGTGGCTTCTGTGGCTGAACTTAATCGAGTTGGAAATTAGATTCCTAATTGCAGTACTAAGTAGGTTATAGTCTGCTCTAACTTCTATATTGTCAGTCTTATTCGTATTCTTAACTAGGGTTATTTCTTTTTCATTAGCGAATGGACAAAGTATATCTATACACTCTGCTATAACCCCGTTCAGATTTAGGGGTTCTGGATTATTTTCCATATTACCTACTTGAGTCCTTGACCAGAGTAATATATTATCAACCAGAGTTAATAGGTGTTTAGATGATATATTTAGTTGGTCAAGTGTTGTGTCTCTCTCAGCTTCGTCCATATCGTGTGCATACATTTTCATCAGATTACTTAGATTACTAATATTATAAAGTGGTGCTTTTAGATCATGAGAAATCAGAGTGAAGAATTTATTCCTTTCCTCAGACAATCTTTCCAAATCAGTATTGTTCTGTTTTAGTTCAATAGAAAGTGACTTGTTTTCTGAGAATTTTCTAAAATATATAAAAATAAGAATACCAAGTAGTACTAATGATGTAGCTAAAAGTAATATAAGGTAATATTGGATATTATTAGCTTCACTCAATTTTTCCAAATTTTTATCTTTACTTCTCAGCTCGAAGTCTTTTTCTAAGCCCGCAATTTTATCGGAAGTTTCTTCGTTAATCAACTTCATTTTTATTTCTGAATGCTTTTTAAAAGCATTTAATGACTTCTCAAATTCTTCTGTTATACTATAATATTCAGATAAATTATAGTAAGAGTCAGATTCTAATAGTGCGCTTTTAATAGCTACCGAAATTCCTATAGCTTCTTTTAAACTGATTTCTACCTCGTCAAGTTCTCCCAATTCTATTCTAAGTGCAGATAAATTATTAAGTATATTAGCTTGTTCCCATTTATCATCAAGTGTTTTAGCTAACATTAATGCCTGATTATAATAGCCAAGTGATCTTTTCAAATCGCCTAATTCTGCTTGTAACATTCCTAGATTATTGAATGAACTCACCAAACCGGCACTATCTTTCAAATCTCTACTTAGTATCATTGAAGCGTGAATATTGTTGAAAGAGCTGTCAAGTTTGTTTTCTCTCCAAAAGACGATTCCAATATTATTTAGAACATTGCAGAGTGCAATAGAGTCATTCTGTTGAGTGGCTATTTCATAAGATTTTTTGAAATACTTGAGTGCAATTTTGTTTTGATTGTACTGGAGGTAAGCGTTACCCAAATAGTTAAGGAAGTTGGATTGCCATTCTTTATTATCCATTTCGTTTGCTAGTTCTAAACCTTTTAAGAAACTCTCCAATGCTTTATCCATACTATCGAGGGTCTTATAAGTAGTTCCTAACTTTGCATAAGAACGGATTAGATAAGTTTTATCAGGGATTTTATGTGCTATTTTTATAGCGTTTTTAGCGTTTTTAATACTCGAGTACGCATCGGTTTCTCTTTGGATAGTCGATAACCTAAGCAATGCCTTAACTTTATCTTCACTTGGGGCATTGCCTTGATAGACCCTAATCAAACTATCTTTCTCACTGCTATGAACAATTGAAGGTATTAGATAAATAATTAATATAAGTAAAAAAACTTTTCTCAAGCGTAATATCCGAGGTTTCAAATTTTATGTTATTCAAATTAATTAAATACTGATGATATATAAAGAGTTTGAAGTATTTTTTATTGAATTAATTTCAAATGTAACAAATCTACATCATAATTGTTAAAGTTATATATACTAAAACAATTTTTAAGATTGTATTAGAATAGATTAACAAAATTGACTAAATTGTGAATTATTAAAAATAAAAATTGGTGCGAAAAATGAAAAAACTACTACTACTAGTTGTAGCTTGTCTGATAACTTATACTACTTACGCTAATGAAACTGTAGTAAAAGTGAAAGCCCCCGGATACAAAGGGGTGAATGTTCTAAAAGCAAATAAAACTGATCTTGTCTATGCTGGAACTTGGGGAGACGGAGTTTATACCTCTTCTAATCAAGGGCAATCATTCCAAACAAAGAATAATGGACTAAGTAGTCTGTATATTAATGATATAGCGTTTGATAGTAAAGGTACTGTCTATGTGGGGACACAAGGCGATGGTGTATATGTTTCTCAAAATGATGGGAACTTATGGACTAAGTTACCTTTCGATTCGAGCTTGAATGTTACTTCTGTATATGTAAGTAGATTCAATGATAATACAATATATGTTGGTACTTATGGAGCTGGCTTATTCGTATCTACTGATGGTGGTACCGAATGGAAATCACTAAACAGGTCTAAAGATAATAATGGACAAAATGTAGTTTTAGAGACTATGCATATAACTGCTATTGCTCTGACTATTGACTCTACTCTTTTGGCTGGTACTTACGGAGATGGTGTTTATCGTTCTACTGACAAAGGGGATAATTGGAGAAGAGCAAACTCTGGTACGAATAATACTAAGTTCATCAATCAAATCACAGTAATAGCTAAAGATATAATCTTAATGGCGACTAACGATAAAGGATTGATGGAATCTAATAATGACGCTCTACAATGGACTAAGTATCAACCAGAGGCGGATTCACTAAAAGATGATGGTGTTACTTGTTTTGAATATACTAGCGACGGTGCTGTAGTTGGAACTAGAGAAAATGGAATTTGGTTTTACAATGCACTACCTTTCACAGAGTGGCTGCCTTCAGTGCTAAGAAATTACGGAGTAGTAGATATTACTCAACTTTCTAATGGAACTTTGCTTGCTTATGACTTTGATAGAGGGGTTGTTAAAAGTACTAATAAAGGTAAGAATTGGGATAAAATCTCTCTAGACCCATTTGGTGTAACTACCCTAATCGCAAATGTAGGCAATGAATTTGTTATTAATGCGAATGATAAGATGTACAGATCATCTGATGTGGGTATGACGTGGACTGAATTAACTAATTACCCAGGTGGTATGGTTAAGAACTTGAAATTTATGAATGGAAGATTGATAGGAATAAGAAATAATGATGCTATTATTTCTACGGATAAAGGCAATACATGGACTACTGTTACCCCAGGTGATAATGATGATTCTATGATGGATTTAGTTGTTGCACCTAATGGTGATGTATATGTAGCGTTACTCTTTTTCGCTGACGGCATGCCTCCTACTGCAAGACAAGAACTGCACAAATCTACCAATGGTGGTGCTAATTGGACTAGAATTCAAAACTATGCAAATGATGCTGTTGGTGGATGTATATTGGAAGTTGATGCAAGTAATAATATTTACTTCTTCAGACCTGACGCCCAATTGGCTAATAAGCTATATAAATCTACTGATGGTGGAGCTACATTTACCAATACTGGTTATAACTTGAACAAACCTATCAGTAAAATTAGTGCTGTCTTCGGTAATGTATATCTTGGAACTTATCAAGGAATCTATTTATCTAAGAATAACGGTACTAGCTTTGCTAAAATAGATATTCCAATTGCCGCACGTGATTTCGGACAAACACAGCCAGATCAATCAGTAGCCACATTCGTCGTTGCTTCTGCTAATGAGCTTTTTGTTGGCTTGAGCCAACATTGGGGTGTTTACCACACTACGAATGGTGGGGTAGAGTGGGATTCATTGCAATCGGGTTATCATACTGGTAGAATATATGGTATGGCAATTAACACAGGGGCAGACCTTCTTTTCACAAGTACTTTGCTTTACAAATATCTTAATAAAAATGGAATGGGAATTCCTCAGTTGGCTAGTCCAAATAATGGTGCTTTGAATCAACCTTTGGATTTATCATTTGATTGGAGCGAATCAGGTAAAGCTGATTTGTACAATTTCCAAATATCAGCTAATAAAAGTTTTACGTTCTCTTATGAAGATATAATTACTTCAAGCACTTATTATGACATATTCTATAAATTAAGTCCAAATACAAAATACTATTGGAGAGTTAGAGGTAAAACGGGTGGTGTGTATAGTAATTGGTCATCGGTTAATGACTTTACTACACTAATTGGCCCCCCTACACTTATAGAGCCGGTCAAA
>JBLWYD010000015.1:0-68872 GCA_048267165.1 Bacteroidota bacterium | reverse complement strand
GACTGAATTAGTCGGCCCAACTATGCTTGGTAATAAGAAAGATAATCTGTTCCATCTAAATGCCACTCCAGCGCTAACGGATAGTACAGGAATATCGACTATAATTGCTACTAGTAGCTTCTTTAATTTGGCAGTTTGTTCCGAGGGGGGAGACCGATTATTAGAATATACAAATGGGTTCAACTATACTTTATTGAAATTATTCGAATCTATTACAATCGAAGCTCATTTGGTTGAACCGGGTATGCATAGTGTTCGACTGATGAATATGACTGGAAAAACAGAGTTGATAAAAGAGATTGAAAGAACAAATAACGATGCTAATGATTACTCAATAGAATATGACATCTCGCATTTGAGTAATGGTGTTTACTATATTCTATTCGAAACGCCAGCTCGTTATAAAACACATAAATTAATAATAATAAAGTAATATGAAGAAAATAATATTTTTAGTTTTAATTTTTAGCACTCTTTTCGCTTATAGCAAAGATGATGGCAGAAGAATATATAATAGTTATGGCTTTTTCACAGGGCTTAATTATAATATGTATAGTTCCGATTTCACTACATTACCGGGGATACCTTGCTGTAGTCCATTGTTTGATAATGCCAATGGGGTTGGACTACATATAGGACTATTAGCAGATTTTCAGACTAATAATATACTCGAAAACTCGGGATTCGATTTTCGACTTTCTTTCGATATGCTCGATGCCGAGTACAATGTAGAAGAAGTAATTGGAAACGCAGGTAAAGGCGATATAGTCGATATTAGTAATCCATCGCAATCTCCAGTTAACGACGTGGTTGTCAATCATAATTTGTTAATAGGGCTTAGTGTTATTTCATTAGAACCGACTTTCAGATATTCGCCAGCTTATGATTTGAACTTACATCTAGGATTCAAATTCGGTATTCCAGTAGCTTCATCTTATAATCAAAGTTCGACTATACAATCACCTGATAATGTTAGATTCGTAGAAGGTGGATTCAAAAGAAACGTGGCAAATGGACCAGAAATTCCAGAGATAAATGGTTTCCAATCTTCGTTTGTGTTGGGTGTAGGATATGAGTTCCCACTATCAAGGAAGCTGTTTATAGTTCCTGAGATACGTTATTTTCTAGCTTTGAATAATGTGAATATAGATACTTGGAAGGCAAATCATTTGAGAATGGGCGTAGCTTTCAAATATTACCCAGTAGAAATCGCAGAAAAACCAATAATAAGAGATACTCTATACACTCGTGATACAACGATTGTTTACGACGCTGAATTAGACAACCCAATTACTAATCTTGTTGACATAGATATTAAAGAAACAAGAGATGAAACTGATGATAGAGTATTCATCACCAAGAATATAAATGAGAAATACGAGACTTATCTTCCAGAAGAAATAACATTAGCTGCCGAGATAAAAGGACAAATAGAAGAAGTAGAGCAAATTGTAATAGAAGAGTTCGAGATGGAAGAGGGGTTCCCACTTCTGCCTTATGTTTTCTACAAAGAAGGTCAAGGGCAACTAATTAAAACTTCTCAAGTTCTTTTGTCTGCTGTACAGACTGATGATAAGATATGGCATGATTCTGATATGATTGCGAGTTTTAATGAGGATAGTTTAGATTGGAATACTTTAGGTATTCACAGCAATCTACTTAATGTAATAGGTAGTAGAATGAATAAAAACCCAGATACTGATATTACTATAACAGGAACAAATAACAATAATGGAATAGAAAAGAATAATATAACACTATCAGAAGAAAGAGCTAACTCTGTTAAGACTTATTTGACTAATGAATGGAGTATTTCGACCGATAGAATAAGTACTCAATCTAGAAACTTGCCTTCTGTACCCGGTAATCCCGAGACAGCTGATGGTTCACAAGAAAACCAAAGAGCGGAGATAACTTCAGATAGCTATGAGTTGATGAAACCAGTATTCCTGAAAGATATAGTAAAAGTGTCTAATCCTCCGACTATTAATATCAAGCCACAAGTTAGCTCTACTAATACTAAAAGTGAGATTGACTATAACTTGGAAATCAAACAAGGAAATAATATACTTAGAACAGTTTCTAATAGTCAGATTGGAAGTGATGGTTATACTTGGGATATACTCGAAGAGCCACAACCACTTTTCGAAGAGCCAATAGAGATAACTCTGAATGCGAAAGACCAATACGGCAATAATGCTTCGGATATTAAGACTACACAAGTACAACAGTTAACTATCAAGAAGAAAAGATATGAGCTTAAAGATGATAATAGAATAGAGAAATTTGCCCTTATTGTATTTGATTTTGATAAAGCAACTCTATCAGATAGACACAAAAAAGTGCTTGATGATATAAAAACTAGAATAGACGAAAATTCGCAAATCACTATCGAAGGTTATACTGATAGAATAGGAACGGCAGATTACAACAAACAATTGGCACAGAAAAGAGCTGAAGAAGTTAAAAAGTATATAAATGCTGCCGAAAGTAAAGTAACTCTAAAGGCAATTGGTCAAGACGAACTGCTTTATAATAATGATTTACCTCAAGGCAGGAATTATTCAAGAACTGTTTTGGTAAAAATAATTACTCCAATTAAATAAAAGTGTAACTAAATTGCAATTCAGATTGTCTATAATGTAACAAAGCAAGAGCAAGATTAAAATCTAATGTTTAATTCAAAAAAATATGACCCAGATATAGAGCTAGATGAAGCGGTAGAAAACCTGAGAAAGGGTAGTGCCGAAGCATTCCAGATACTATATCATAAATATCATAACAGAGTTTATAGATTTTGCTTACGTATGCTTGGTTCTGAACCTATGGCAAAAGATGCTTTCCAAGAGACTTTCGTGAAAGTCTATGAGAAGCGAGAATCTTTCAAGGGTGATAATTTTGCAGCGTGGCTATTTACAATAGCAAGACATACTTGCTACAATATGCTTAGAGCAAACAAAGAACATGCTAGCTTCGATGAGACTTATCACAAAGCAAGAATACAAAAAACAACGGATTTCGGATTAAAACAAGCATTGGAAGAAGCTATAAACAGTCTTCCAACTTCTCTAAGAGAGTCTTTTATTCTTCGAGAATACGAAGAGCTAACTTATCAAGAAATTTCTGATGTATTGGAAATAGATATATCTCTAGCTAAAATAAGAGTGTTCAGAGCAAGAAAACAACTTAGACTAATATTAAAACCTATAATAAAAGAATTAGATGAACATAGATAATTTAATATCGAAATATCTAGATGGTGAGCTGACTGAAAGTGAAGATTTGCAGTTACGCAATATTATATCTTCTAATGATAATGCTCGTGATATTTTCAATACGTATATTGATCTTCACTTAGCAGCAAAAGAAGATGCCAAAGCAATCAATACTCCTGAAGACCTAAAAAGCGAAACAGAAGACTTGGTGATGATGGCGATAATGAGTGCCTCAGCAATGCCAGCTAAACTACCGAAAAGCCTAAATATATTTAGTATTTTCCCAAGACAATTAGTGTCAATGGTGGCAGCTTTATTGCTTATCACTTTCACGTACACATCGGATATGAATATATTCAAAAGCTTAACACCTTCATATAGTAAAGCAGATATGGAGATAGAAATACCTGTTGTTTCTAGCAGAGAAATCATTACTAACAGAGCAATTAACCCAAATAGAAGTTCAATTTCTCAATCTGTAGTTGATAATAATAGAACAGATGTAAACCTGCGAACGGAATCAATCAGTAACGTTATTGAGGAATTAGAAGTTGTTAATCTAGAACCGATATCTAAGGTAACTCAAAGCAGTACTATTAATGAAAACGACATAGAAGAAGATGCTAAAGTTATTGCTACAGATAATAGCGATGAGATGATAGTAAAAAATCTAAACCCAACTTTCACTATTTTAGATGAGACTACAAACTCTTCTAATATACAGTTTAGTGACTTTGGTAGTATGCAAAATCAACAACAGAATAATATAGCAATTAACAATATACAATTGACTGCCTTTACTTCTAGTCCTTATTCACTATACGGATTCGATGATAAAGCTAATGCTTCTATTAGCTCTTATTCGCAGGCAGTATCGGTCAACCTAAATGAGAAAACGAGTGTTGGACTTGAGATTGGTTTTTCTGATATAGCTTATAAAGCAGAAACATTTACTCACACAAATGTATTAGACAAATACGGACGTGAGACTGGACAACAAATAGTTTTCAGAACAGAAAGAGACAAAGATTACGCAATGTATTGGGGACAAATGTTCGTCCAAACACAATTATATAAAATAGATAACTTCGATCTTGGGCTTAGATTGGGGTTAGGTATTTCTGAAAGTGGGTTAACTAGTAATTCCAAATTATTGGCTTCTTATGAGTTAGTAAGTGGGGTTAAATTAACTGCGGGTACAGAATTCAACTACTTTACGGTGTCTTTACCGCAACTAGTTAACTCATATACTCAGAATTATTATAGTTTCGCTATGGTTTATGGACTACAGTTTAGTTTCTAAAAAGTTTCAAAACTGTAAAGATATTTCAACACAATTAGTGTTGTTTATAAAAAAACTATTATATTTGAAACAAGGCTTAAAATGAATAATCACTTTGTTAAGTAAATAAAATCAATATAATACTGTAAAGATTTTTATATTTTCTTTTATTACGATACTTACCCTATTGTGCTATTCTAATTATGCCTATTGAATTCTAAAAATTTGAAATAAAATTAATTTATTAGGAGTTTATATCATGCTGAGAATAGCATTAATAGCAATATTAAGTCTTGCATTTATTATACCGCAATCACTAACTGCAGGTATATATGGAATAATCAAAGGTGAAGTCGTTGACGAAAACGGTAATCCCGCGATTGGTGCTTCTGTACTTATAGTAGGAACTACTCAAGGAGCAAATGTAAAAGTTAATGGTAAGTTTGCGATACCCGGAGTTAGAGCAGGATCATACGAATTGAAAGTTTCTTATGCAGGTTATGAACCTACAATTAAGAAAGTAAATGTAAGTGCTGACCAGACAACAGAAGTAAATTTTAAACTCCAAACATTCACTTCGGAAGAAATCGAAGTTATTGCTGATAAGATGGTTGAAAAAACTCAAGTCGGTTCTATTTCAAAATTCAGTAAAGATGATTTGGAAAGAACAGCCAGTGGTGGTGTTACGTCAATCGTTTCACAATCATCAGGGGTTGTAAATAGTGGTAATGGATATAATATCCGTGGTACTAGAGCAAATGATACACAAGTATTAGTAGATGGTCTAGACGTAGGGAACCAGTTCACTGGTGGATTTGGTGGTTCTGGAACTGCCTTTGCTCCTATGGTATCTTCTTATGCAACTGAAGAGATCCAAGTTAAGAAAGGTGGATCGGGTGCACAACAAGGTAACTCAATGGGTGGTACTGTTAATACCGTTGTAAAAACAGGTAACTCTGAAAGCTATGACGGTTTTATAGCTTTTAGAACTGATTTACCTTCATTGAACGGTTCTCAAGGAGAAGGTGTTTCTTTGATTAGAGATGGTAATTCATTCGATATAATAGAAGAAGGCGAAGGAAGACAATTAGAAGGTGATAATCTTTCTAATGTTGAGTTTGGTTTTGGAGGCCCAATTCCTGGTCTTGATCAAGCGTTAAAATCGGCTACATTTTATTTAACAGGTAGATACGAATTCAGACAAAATTATGGCTCAGGTTATGAATATTATGCTCCAGTTGTTTATGATAATGCTGGAGAAAAATTAATGGGCGGTGAGAACCTAGGGCAACTTGATAATCAAAGATCATGGGTTAAAAATATAACTGGTAGAATGTCATTTGGACTGACTGATAATGTATCGGTAGTAGTTGGTGGACAATTAGGTCAAACTAACTTAGAGAGCCAAGGTTTAGCTACTCTATATATGAATCAAGAAGGCGTTATTGATGGCCAATCAACTGGAATAGAAGAAAGATTTGCAAAGCTAAACGTTACAAATACAGACGTAAATAATTACTTTGTTAAATTAACTCACTCATTCCCAGAAGCATCTGCTTTTTACGATATTAGATTATCTTCTAATATAAATAATGATTTCACTGGAAGAAGAACTGACCCTGGGGCTGACCCTTCATTCTTTGGCGGGTTTGATATACTTATGCCAACTGATAATTATGCAGTTGAAGAATTTGAAGGTGGTTTGAGATTATTAACACCAGGTCTAAAAGATAGACTAGCAGATCATTACACTCCAGTTTTAAATACTATCTATCCTCAAGACGGTAACGTATTTGCTGGTAAAGAAGATTATTATGTTGTAAACCCACTTTCTGGTTATGTAGAAAGTACTCCAGTTTCAACTTATAGAAATCCTTATGGAACTAACCAGTTCTTCACTGGACATGGTAGCTACGGTTTCCAATTCAGAAAAGGTAACTACTTACAAGCTGATGGTAACTTCACGAAATATATTTCGGGTGATAGATTCGAACACAATATACAAGCTGGTTTTGAGATAAGAACTTATACTATGGGTTTTCACTCTAACTCATCACCAACTACTTCTGAGACGGTTGATATTTATTCAGCAGATTTTGGCGGTAACTTATATGCTGAAACTCAGAAAGAATATGACTTGACTAGTAATGAGTTTCATCCTTTGAGGGGTGCTCTTTATGTTCAGGATCAAATATCTTTTGAAGGTATTATCATCACTCCTGGATTAAGATTCGATATGTTTGATGCAAATTCAATATATAGAACACAACTATTCCCACTAGTACAAAGAATTGATGAAGATGGGTTTGCTAATACAACTTCTAAATTTATGATTAGTCCAAGATTGAATGCAAGTTATCCTATAACTGACCAATCAGTATTCAAGATGAACTTTGGTGTTTATTACCAAATGCCACAATTACAATATATGTTTGATGGTACTAACCTAGTAACTAGAATTGTAAATAATCCAATAATCGGTGATCCGAATATGGAGCCACAAAGAACAAACAAATATGAAGTAGGTTACTCATCTGCTTTAACAGAAGATTTTGCATTGGATATCAATGCTTATTATAATGATATTTATAATCAATTAGGATACGCTTACGTAGCTGCTGGTGAACCTTACTACTTAGCTGAAGTTGGGCAATACGGTACAAATAAAGGTGTTGAAATTGATTTAAGAAAAAGAGTAAGAGATAATTTTGGTTTTAGACTTGCTTATACATTAGGATCTATTAATGGTACTAGTGAAGGTGAGAGATCAAGTATTGGCGTAGGTACTGACCCAATTACAACTAATCCTGCTTTACCACTATCTACTTTTAGATTAGGTAGAGATATCACTCATAGAATCACAACCGTATTGAATTTCCAATGGGGTGAAGAAGAAGGACCAGCATTAGGTGGGATTTATTTACTAGAAAATGCTTACACAAGTGTAACAGGTAACTTAAGATCAGGTTCACCATACACGTTAACTGAAATTAATGGTTCTGGACAATTGTCTGAAATTAACTCATTACAAGGACCTTCTACTTGGAGTGTCGATGCTCGTATAGGTAAGAGATTTGAATTGAGTTCAATATTTGGTGAAGGAATGGGGAATACGTCAATAGAGTTTTATGTTGATATATTTAACTTAACAAATAGAACTGCTGCTGCAGGTGTTTATGGCGGTACACAAAGTTCTCTTAATAGTGGTACTCTTGATTTAGTACAACAAGGTAATTTCTCTCCTAATACATTCTATGATAAAGGTCATCCTGCTTCTCCGGGTTCTTATAATAGTAATCAATATAACCAATTTGGTGAAAGAATATATTATATAGCCGCTGATTTGGATAGAAATGGTATCCTTACAAGAGAAGAGCAGTTCGAGAATTATTATACTGCGTTAGAAGAAATTACTTTAAAAAATAAACCTCTATTTCAACTACCAAGAACGATCTTCTTTGGTGCTGTAATTAGGTTCTAAAAAAAGAAATAAATTAAATTATTTGGAGTTAATATGAATTTTCTAAAGAAAATTATTTTCATTACAATGTTGATCGTATTTGCGACGCAAATATCTGATGCATTACCAGATGAAAAATATATGAAAAAGAAAGAAAACGAGGTACAACGTGACCCTTATGGCTTTCTTGATTATCAATTGAATACCTTAAGTAATATTGAGACTATGATCTCGAATTTTGGTATGATTGGATATAATAAACCAAGAGGTATAGGTACAGGTTATTTCCCACGTAACTCTAGGAACCAATATATATTTGGTGGTGGTATTTGGTATGCAGCTCAGAAAAAAATACCGTATTACGATAGTGTTTCTCAATCAACACAATACAATTTGAGTAAACTAGTTTCTATCTCTTACAATCCTAAAAGGGCGGTTTCGTGGCAAACTCCAGGTAGAATAGAAGATGGTAGTTTATTGCAAGAAGATAGTGAAAAATATAAAGTATTCTTTTCCACTGATTATTCTAGAACAACTGGTGCTACTTTAGACCCAACTAGAAAAAGTACTCCTTACTGGCCAATTTGGGATACACAAAAAGATGATACAGTTGGATATAGTAGATATTTTGGTAACTATCAGTATAACGAAGGTGATAGAAGAACTAGTAAGTACCCTAAAGGACCTGCTATGATTTCGGGTGAGGATATATTTACAACTTATCACGATTTAGATATATCAAGATATGAAGGTTCTATATCAAGAAGAAGACAACAAGGTTATCCTATGGGATTACAATTCGAATTCACTATATATTCATGGGGATTCGGTCGTTACCAAAACTTCTTCTTCTGTCTATATGATGTTATCAATATGTCTGAAGATACACTTTATGATTGTTGGTTAGCTCCTATTATGGATGTCGATTTAGCTAGAAGACCTTTAGAAAATGCCGGTGCAACTAATGACAGAGTAAGTTATTGGTACGAAGATCCTGAGTTCAACTTAGCTTATCAGTTTACTGATGGTCAATTTGGAGAACAAGGTAATGGTTTTGGATACTTAGGATTTGACTTCTTAGAGTCTCCTACAATTATTAGACCTCCACTTCTAAAAGATGGACAATTGCAAGAAGAGATTATTTGCCGAGATTTGGGTAATGGTCTTGAAATATGTGATACAACTTATATAGCAGATGAAAAACACCCTGACTATAAATTCTTACGTAAAGATTCTGCTTTCTATGATAATTCTAACCAACTTGGTCTAGTTACCTTTAAGAACTGGAATAGCCGTGAGGATAAAGATGAAGATGTTGCTAGATATAATTATCTATCAGAAGGTGTTACTGATGTAGATTTTGGACCAGGTGACAAACGATTTATGATGTCAACTGGTGCATTCCACATGAGACCGGGTGATACATCTAGAACGGTAGTTTGTATTATGATTGCAACACCATCTAAAACTGGTGATGCTGATGGTACTTTTGAAGATAGACAAGGACTAAGAGATTTAGATATATTTGCTCAAGAAGTTTATGATATGAACTTTAGAGCTCCTAGACCTCCAGACCCTGCAAACATTAAATATTATAATGCTTTGAATAATGGTATTACAATCGCTTGGGATTCTACTTCAGAATTGTCTTATGACAGAGAAGAAGCTGGTCTTGATTTCTTGGGATATAGAATAGAAAGAGGTAGGGTAGCTGATTTGGATACATTTAATGTAAACCAAATCTCTGCAAATTCAGATTATCCTCGTGGTGCTGGTCCTTACGGTTGGAAAGAAGTTGCAAGATACCAATTGCCTTTACCTTACTTACAATCAACAAAAATAATTAATGACCCTAATTTAGGTGTTGCTGCTATTGATTCATTTATGATAATTGGCCCAACATTCGACAGTAACGGAATTATAGAAGATTCAAGTGCAATTAGGGTAATAAGAGCTGGTCAAGGAGTTATATTCCATTCACCTGCTGCTACACTACAAGCTAGAAACAGATATATTCCTTCTATTGCTGGGATAAATCCTATCGCTCCTTGGGGTGAACTATATAAATCAGTTGCAGATGCGGAATTTGATAAGTCAGTTTATGATACATACAATGCGTATCCTAAGTTCACATCGAATAAGAAAATATTTGATGATTACTTAGTTGGTGACATTAAACTTGATAGAGCTAGAATTCCTTATAATCCGCTATATGTCGATCATTATACTTTTGAAGTATCTAAAGCATACAAAGAGAATGTATTAGATTCACAAGCTATAGATGGAATAGTAGTTGTATATGAAAAGAGAACGGAAGTTGACCCAAGTGATTCCACAAAAACTATTGAAGTTGAAACAGCAATCGTAGATTCAGTTTACTTTACTAGAACAGGAAGATTATTGAAAGATGGTGGTACTAATAGATATATTTTAGATGGTGCATTAGCTATTTCAGATTATTCTTTGGCTATGACGGATTCTAATCGTGTTAAAAGAGCATTAGATTCACTTTATTCTTATATCCAAACTGGAAAAGTAATATATGAATTTCCTGATTTTGAAGGAGACACTGCAATTCACAATAATGTAATACTACCTTATATGGCAAGAATTACGAATAATCGTACATTCACTGATATTGGTGATGATAATCGTGATAATGTAATGACTGCAACGGATGATTTTGACGATACTGAAAAGTTAATTAATAATACACCTTACTTCTATAGGGTTTTATCATATGACAAAGGCGATGCAAGTCAACCAACACCAAGTAAGATAAATAGTAGTGTACCGGGTGTCAACCAAGTTGAGACATTCCCTGAAGCAAATGAGGTTGGTTCAAAGTTGAAATTTGAAATAATTGAAATGGATTCAAGTAAATTCAACGGACTATATGACTTTGAATTCTTCGCAATTGATGAAGATAGAGCTAAACAATTATTCTTAGGTGATACGCTTGAACTAGATTTTGAAGTAATGTGGAATCACTTTACAACAAACCTTAGAGTTAGAGATCAAGTATTAAATAATCCAGAACTAACAACTTCTAATTATCTAAGACGAGCAACTTTAACAAATTTATCTAAAGATAGTGCTCTATTATATTCACAACCAATTACTTTTAATCCTAATGGTTGTTTTAGTACTGATGAAATTGCGACGGCACTTTATGAAAATGCTGCAGTAATAGCTGGTAATTATGAACCAATAATAGATGAAGTTACAGGCGATACTATCACCACTTTTGGAGTATGGAATAATTCGGAGATAATTGATTATTCTGGTGTATTCACAACAGGTGATTTTACAGCACAGAATCATTGTAACACTGGATTCTTCTTACCACCAGCTTATGGAACCTTAGGATTCGATTTCAAATTCGCATTGTTACAAAATGGCGGTAGATACAGAGCTGATAAAATAGAAATACTTGAGGGTGATGCAGAAACTAAGCTCTATTCAATCGATAAAAGCGATGATGAACCTTCAAAAGGTACACTTAGATCACAAGTAGTAGATACTGTACAAGCTGGACTATTTATAGATAGAACTACTGGACTTGCTAGACAGTTTATTTCTCCAGTATATGGTAGTTTTAATAATGGGCCAGTAGATGTCACTTTAGAATTTGTAGGAAGTGGAACAGAAACTGTAGAACTGGAATGGGGTAAGGATAAAGACGCTAACCCTACAACTGCTCTTACAAAAAGCACTTTTAATGTTGATTATCTAGATGTAAGAGTTGTTAATAATTATCAGTTTACTACACCTAGTTTAAAATCAGGTGTAATGGTAGGCAAAACCAACGAACTTGATCATATTAGCATAGACCCAAGTCTAACTGGTGTATTTAATACTGATAGAGTTAATGATGATGGTAAAGTTGCAACGATGGTTAAAAGGGCATATCCATCTCCTCTTAATTTGTCAGAAATGGGAATTTCAATAGAGGAATATATTGGTAAATTCAATTTAGCTTCTTTTGCTCACGTTAATTCAGATAAATTTATAAGTATCTTTGAGGTTAGGTCTATAGCTAGAAATACAGCAAAACCTGAATATTTGGATGTTGTTGAAACTTATTCTGGATTACCTCAAGGTAGATATTACCTTAGTGGTGATGATGGAAAAGGCAATAGAGTAGATTTTATGAATGTAGTTAATATTGCTGGTGCACAATTTGTATTCGATAATGCTAACCTACAGAGAAGATGGGCTGGTGGAGCTGATGAATGGAATTACTTCCCTAATGATATAACAGCTAATAAGGAAAAGCAATACGACGCAAAAGATTTCGAAGTTGGTGATAAAGTTAGAATGACTACTAATGGTGGTGCTTCTGGTTTACCTTTACCGGGTGCGAAATTAAAAGTTGTATTAAAAGAGGAAACTCCTGGCGGATTGACTGATGACCAAATGGAAGGTATTAGGGTAGTACCTAATCCTTACTATATAACTCATCAAAACGAACAAACACCTTACGAAAGTAAATTATACTTCACTAAAGTGCCTGCAGGTTCTACAATCAATATATATACAGTAACTGGTAACTTAGTGAAAACTATAAATCACGACCCACTAGGTGCTGATAATGATGAAGGTAGAGTAGCTGTTAACGTTTGGGATATGATTATGAAAAATGGTCTAAGAGTACAATCGCAAACTCTTATCGCACAAATTATTGCTCCAAATGGCGCTGAGACTATTGAGAAATTCTCTATAGTAGTTGGTACTTTTAATGTTTATGACAAATAAAATCGAAGGAAAATGAATATGAAAAAGATAATAATGATATTAATTTTGTTACCACTACTCAACTTAAAAGCAGTTGATGAGAGTGGTACCGTCTTCTCTGCTTCAAACGCTCAAGATTTTACAAAAGTCGGTGCTGATGGTGGACAATTCTTAAAAATCGGTGTTGGTGCTCGTGGTACTGGTATGGCAGGTGCATTTAGTGCATTAGCTAATGACCTTACATCGCTACACTACAACCCAGCAGGTATTAATGATCAAGAAGGTGTAACAACTAACTTCTCATATACTTCTTGGTTTGGCGGTTTCTCTCATAACTTTGCGGCTATTGCATTTCCAATAAGCTCTCAGTATAGATTAGCTGTTAGTATGGTGAACTTTTCTTCAGGCGATATAGAAGAAACAACATTACTGCAAGATCAAGGTACTGGTAGAAATTACTCAGTTGACGATATTTCTATGCAAATGACTTTTGCCGGTCAATTAACTGATCAATTCTCATTTGGTATAACTGCTAAATACGTACAATTAGCATTTGCTGATGTAGCAAGTAGTGGTTTGGCAATTGATGTTGGGACTCACTATGATACTGGTATCGAAGGTATCAAGTTCGGTTTCTCTGTACATAATTTGGGTACTGACCACGCATATAGTGGAGCAGGCCTTGCTGATAGAAATAAAGTAAATGATTTTATTCAAAGTTTACCTAAAGATTTGGAATATACTGCTTACAAATTCTCTCTACCATTGATGTTTAGAGTTGGATTCGGTAAAGAGATTTACTCTGATGAGATGAATCAATTAGATGGTGCATTTGACTTTGTAGCTTCTTCTGATTCACCTGAGCAATATGTTATTGGTCTAGAGTATTCTTGGAATGATCTAGTATTCGTCAGAGGCGGTTACTTACTTGGTCACGACCAATTAGGGTTAGCTGGTGGTTTAGGACTTAATTATAATAGTGGTGGTTTTAACGGAGCTCTTGACTATTCTATTAATCCTACTGCGGATATTGGACTAATCAATAGATTTACTGTTGGTCTTGATTTTTAATTTGAATCAAATAATTTAATTCAATGCCGTTAAGTATATTTATATTTGACGACATTTTTATATGAAAACAATAATTACAAAAATATTACTCATTATTTTTATTCAATTGAAAGCATTTTCGGTTGAGTTTAATATTTTGCAATTCAAATACGATGATAGTAAGACTTTGCTTGAATTCAATTATCAATTACATAATGATAGTTTAGAATATAAAATAGTAAAAGATAGCTCATTAGTATCTACTACAGAAATCAAAATAGTTATATCATCGACTGGTATAGAGTCAGTTAATAATAGTTGGGAATTTGTATATAAGCGGATGAAATCTGATGCATCACTAGTTTTATTTGATAAGAAATTCTTTACGCTTTTCCCTGGCCAATATGATTATAAAGTAACATTTGCTTCTGGTGAAAAACCAGAAAAGGTATATACTGGTAGATTACAACTAAGGGATTTTAATAAAAAAGATGTCTTGATCTCTGATATATTATTAGCTCATCAGTTAGATAATTTTGATTCTACTCAGCATAGCCTACTATTCAAAAAGAATAAACTATTTGCTATTCCCAATGTAGAACATACAATTAGTGGTGTTTATCCTTTTTTGAAATACTATTACGAAGTATATAATATAGATACAAGTGCTTCTAATAATATTGAAATAGAGTATATATTACAAACAGGTGATAATCGGGAAGTAAGCAATATAAAGAAAAGAAAAGGTAAAGTTGGTCAATCGTTCTATGATTATGGATTGATACCGGTAGATACTTTAAAAAATGGAGTTTATAAACTATTAATAAATGTCTATAGTAATAACACTAAACTTCAATCACAGCTTACCAAATTCTATATTTTGGACCCAACTAGAGACTTTCATATAAGTGAGAAATACGTAGAGAATATGTCTTTTGAACGTAGTCCGTTTGCTATTATGACTGATGAACGAGTACGTTATGAATACGAAACAATGAGAATTCTACTATCAGAATTCGAAGTTGAGAAGTATGAATTGTTAAATTCTGTAAGAGCACAACAAAGAGCATTATATACATATTGGCATGAGAGAGACCCTGATACTACGACTGCCGTTAATGAGCTAATGACTAAGTTTCATGAGAGAGTCGAGTTTGCTTCTAAGTATTTCTCGAGAGGTGATATTATGCCAGGTTGGAAAACAGAAAGAGGTAGAATTATGTTGAAATATGGATTTCCTACGAATAGAGAGATTTTCAGAGCGAGTGGAGGTAGAAAAGCTGCAGAAGAATGGCAGTATGACGAATTATTTGGTGGGTCATATTTTTTCTTCGTAGATAGGTTTGGCGATAATTCATTCTTGCTAGTACACTCAACTGCTCCAAATGAAGTGAAGAATTACAATTGGTATGAGGAATTTAATCCAGCTATTGACAATGATGGAAGTCCTAAATATAACAATAGTAGAAATAGTAATAGATAATGAAAAATTTTATTCAAAAAATATCGTTGCTATTTTTTAAACTACTCAGAACTTTCCTAAAAATTGTTCCTGAATCATTCAAAATAATGATTGGAAAGTTTTTTGGATTGGTAATGATGTTAGTTTCTAAGAAGAGAAAAGAAATTACTTTTGATAATATAAAACAATCTAATCTTAATAAATCAGATGATGAAATCAAGAGAATACTAAAAGAGTCATACCAGAACCTTGGTATAACTTTAGTAGAATTACTAACTATTGACACTTATGACTTTAATTCTTCAAACCCGAAAGTAAGCTATTCTAATATAGAACTAATATTAAAAGCAAAGGAGAGAGGAAGGGGAGTAATTGTCCTTTCTGGTCATTTCGGGAATTGGGAATTACTTGCGTACTCAGCGGGTGTACTACTAAGTGAGACATTACATTTAGTTGTCAAATATCAAATGAACCCATATACTGATAGATATTTAAGAGGTTTGCGTCAGAGAAGTGGAAACCAACTAATAGATATGAACAAAGCTGGAATGACTTTAGTAAAAGCTATAAAGTATAATGATATAGTTGCTATGCTTACTGATCAACGAGCTGGCAAGAACGAAGGTTTAACACTAGATTTCCTTGGAAGACCTGCAAGATCTTATAAAGCACCTGCTATATTAGCTCTGAAGTTCAATACTCCTATACTAGTTGGATTTGCAAATCGTGATGCTGATAATAATTATAATGTTGATTTGGTAGAAATAGACCATTCAGATTTGGAGGACAATGCCGTAGGAGTAGAAGAGTTAACTCGTAGATACCTGAAACTCTTAGAAGAAGCAATAGAGAAAAATCCTGGTCATTGGGCATGGCAACACAATAGATGGAAGATAGATTGATAGATTTATTTCCTAATAGTAAGATACTAATAATCAATACTGCTTTTCTAGGTGATATAGCACTTACTTCATTTCTTGCACAAAGAATAAAAAGCGAACAGAGCTGCGTTTTATCTGTACTTACTACCAAAGCTGGGGCAGAAGTCCTATCCCCCTTAAAGTCTGTTGATAGCCTGTTTATACTTGATAAAAAGGGCTCTCATAAGTCAATGGCTAGCACTATCGAGTTTGCTAAGAGTTTATCTACTTATGAATTTGATGTTATTATATCACTTCATAAATCGTATAGAACTTCGCAAATAGTAAAGAATATAGATTCTCCAGTAAAAATTGGGTTTGATAATGCTACAAACTCTAGAGTATATACTCATAAAGTAAAGTATAAGAATCATATACATGAAGCACTTCGATATTTATCGATTTTATTCGATGATTTGAGTTTAGTAAATGTAGAACTCGACTTGACTATGGATGACAAACTATTTGTCGAGAATCTATTGGTTCAGCAAAAATATGACGAATCAAAAAAGACAATAGTACTTGCCCCCGGTTCCGTATGGGAGACTAAAAAGTGGGGGGGGGGCAATTACTCGAAACTAGCTAACTTGCTAAAAAGTGATTATAATGTAGTTGTTATAGGTAGCAAACAAGATAGTATAGAGACGGACTCAGGGGTTATTAATCTATGTGGTCTAACCTCAATAGCGCAGACATATCAGTTGCTTTCGAATTCTGATATACTAGTAACTAATGATAGCGCGCCTACTCATTTTGCGGCAATAACTAATACACCTACTATAACTATATTTGGAGCTACACACCCTATGTTTGGATTTGGTCCATTGGCAGAGCAAAGTATAGTTGTTCAAAATAATTCACTTAAGTGCAGACCATGTCGAATCCATGGTTCAGAGGAATGTCCTATCGGTACTCACGTATGCATGGCATCAATAACTCCTGATACGATATTAGAACGAATAAATGCAATGTTAGTCAACGACTAAGCTTCTGCCATCTTTACAATCATTTCATATTCTTTCTTTTTTACCAAACTAACAGATAACCGGGAATTTCTTACTAAGTGCATCTCACTAAGTGTTTTTCTTGCTTTTACATCAGCCAAATTTACTGGATTAGCAAAAGTCTTTTTGTATTTGACATCTACTACAACCCAGTTCGTGTCTTCCGTAGTCGGGTCTTGATAGTGTTCTTTTACTATCTCTACTTCGCCAACTACTTGTCTGTCTTTACCACTATGATAGAAAAGGGCTATATCGCCCTTTTTCATATCTCTCATAAAGTTTCTAGCTTGATAGTTACGGACACCATCCCACATAGTCTTTTTGTCAGATTTCATCTGTTCGAAACTATATGTGTGCGGTTCAGATTTTATTAACCAGTAGTTCATATCTATTTGAATGATTCGTATAGTAAAGATTCAACTGATATAGAGTCTGGAGTAGAAGTCATATCTAAAACAGTACTACCATGCTTTACGAATAACTGAGGTAAATCAGTTACAGTTATAAAGTCTTTCTCAGGATAACTATAAGTCTCATCTAGCATCATGTACATATTTACATTATCATGACTAATACCTGCTTCATCTAGTGTTTTAATCATCCTTGGCAATAGTTTTGCACTTGCATTACACTCACAATCCATTTTTAAATAGAAATAGAACTTATCACTTTCAGATTTATAAACAGTTTTAAGACTATCTACATACTCAGGGCTAGGAGTATATGCATCATAGGTTGATTGGAATGCTGCAAAACTAACTTGCGTTTTAATCTCATCAACTGTGACTTTTGTAGCAGTCTTATCTATTGGTTCTGTTGTAGTATCACCGCAACTAATGAATAACACTAACATCAAAACAAACAATATCTTTTTCATACTTTTTCCTTTATTGGTTTTACTAATATACTAATAACAGTTGAATAAGTAAATAAGCACATAATAAATGAAGATAAATAAGTATAGTAATAGGGAATGTTTCTGAAACTTAGTGATTAGTATATTAAAAGTAGGCGATTTCGAAGCATCAAACTTTTGGACAATAACAAATTTGATAGGAGCCATAATCCTTGAATTTAGTGCTGTTTCGGCTATTATTTTTATGTCGTATTAGTTGTTGGTTTTTTCTTTAAGTTTTTCCTTTATAGTTTTGTTCCATTCGTCTTTTAGAATACTCAATACTATACTATCTCTTCTTGATCCGTCAGGTTTGTAGTTATTACCCCTTAATACACCTTCTACTACGCATCCAATGCTTTTCATTGCATTTATGCTTCTTATGTTTTCATTGTCTGCTCTAAATTCCACTCGTTCAATTTTCAAAACTTCAAATGCAAATTTCAAGAGCAAGTATTTGCAGTTTTTATTAATTCCAGTACCTTGAAATTCTTTTCCGTACCAAGTAAATCCAAGTTGCAGTGTCGCATTATCTGATTGAATGTCATAAAACCTGGTGCTACCTGCATATTGATTTGTACGTTTATCAAAGACAAGAAATGGATATGAATTTTTATTAAGTCTTCCCTCAATTGCTTTGTCAATATAAATTTTCATTTTTTCAGGCGAACTTGCTTGAATTAGAGAATATTTCCATAGTTCTGGTTCGTCAATTGAAAAATGAACTAAATTTTCAAAGTCATCGCTCTTTAAAGGTGTTAATTTAACGGTGCTATTTTCAAGAATATAATCTTCATTAAAGTCTATCATAATACGTTACTCTTCTTTTCTCAATTCTTCAATTTGTTGTTTAGCATACTCTATTGAACTTTCTTCACCATGTTTAATTACCTTTTCGTAATACTCAATTGCTGTGGATTTGTCACCTTTTAACTTATACCCTTGAGCAATATTTACTAATACAATTGCATCTGTTGGATCAATTTTCTCAGCCCTTAATAGTGGTTCAATACCTTTATCATATTCATCTGTCAATAGATATGTAACTGACAAATTTGACAGGCTTTCAATATGGTTAGGGTAGAATTTTAAAATCTCTTGAGCAATAGTTCGCATATTTGTAAGAAGGTCATCATTATCTGTATTATATAAAGTCAATTGATAGTCTTGAATAGAAGAAAGTAGGAAGTCTTTTCCATTTTCTTTCTTTTCGTTATTAGTCCATGTCCATTTGTTATTGTTTATTCTAGAAAATTTAATAGCCTTTACGATTTCATCAGTAAATCCTTGCCAATTCTTAACCAGACCAAGCATATAAATTTTTCCAAATCGCATATCCAACCGATTAGGGTAAAGCTTAATTCCTTCATCAATTTTATCAATTCCTTTATTGAATGTCTCAGGATTAAAATAAGAGGAGCTTCCTAAAAATCCTGCCGTTTTTCCTGTGCTATCCTGTAACGAAAGACTTTCTCCTTTTGGCTCTTCAGTCGACAAGGAAAGTACTTCTTGTTTTGATTTTAGAAAGTAATAATTGAAATAGCTTGTAAATAATTCAGGATTCTTCGGGTCTTCTGACTCCCAACTTATTAAGGTTTCAAATTGTTTAGTTGTATCTCCATCTTGGCAGTATTTAATAAAGTCAGATTTATAATCTTGTCCGAAAATTGAAGTCGAATAAAGCAATATTGATAAAAAGCTAATTATGTATTTCATGTTCTATTTTTAAATGGTTACTAATTATCCCAATATAAAAAAAAGGGAACAATTTCTTGTCCCCTTGGAGTTTTTCTTTTTAGAATGTGTTTTACTTACAGTGCAGATTTGATGAATGAGAGCATACCACCTGGGTTAAGCCCTATTATCAAAACTACTGCACTAGTAACGAAAATCAACATTCTAGATGCATTCCACGGTAGTGATTCGCCCTTCACATCTTCCGAATCTGTAAAGTACATTTTCACTATCAATCCAATGTAAAATACTACTGAAATGATTGATGATACTACTGCAACTAAAGCTAACCACAAATGACCAGTGTTAATCACAGACATAAATAAGTAGTATTTACCAAAGAACCCAGCCATTGGAGGGATACCAGCTAATGAGAACATAAATATAGCCATTATAGCAGCTAGAGCAGGTTGTCTTTTGCTTAATCCAGCATAGTCATCATATTCCAAATACTTGTCAGTATCTCTTTCTAAGAGGCCAACAATTATAAATGCACCAATTTGCATAAAAGTATATACAACAGCGTAGAACATCAATGCAGACCAACCAGCATTAGTATTAGCTACTATACCCATCAACATATAACCCGCATGAGCTACAGAAGAGTAAGCTAACATACGTTTTACGTTCTTCTGTACTAGTGCCGTGATATTACCAACTAGCATAGTAAGGGCTGATATTGCTGCAATTGCAGTTATTAGTTTGTCTGTGTTGATTGCTGATTCTAGTCCACTTGGGTCAAAGCCCATTGGGATAATTGTTTTTGCGATAATGATGAATGCAGATAATGCAGCAGCTTTACCAGCAGTACTCATGAATGAAGTTACTACGGTTGGTGCTCCAGAGTAAACGTCTGGTGCCCATTGGTGGAACGGGAATGCTGATGATTTGAAGCTAAGCCCCATTATCATAAGTGCAGCTCCGAACATTAGGTAAGCACTATTAGCACTTCCATCTACTATTGCAGCAGTGATTTCTGGGAAGAACATACTCCCAGTACTACCATAAAGCATAGCCATACCATATACTAGGAATCCAGTAGAGAACGCACCAAGTAAGAAATACTTCAATGAAGCTTCTACTGATTGCGATGCAAATCTGAAATAACCAGCCATAATATAGAATGTAATAGACATTAACTCAATTCCTATAAACAGTGTTAGTAGGTGATTAGAGTGTGCTATTATCATCATACCAGCTAGGGCATAAAGCACTAAATTATAAAATTCGTTTAATTCAGTTTTAACAGAATCCAAATAGTTACGTGCATTCAGCACTACTAGCAAAGCTCCGACACAAAATAGTAAATCGAAGAAAGCAGAAAACCCACCGAATGTAAGCATATTAGATGTTATTAGATTAGCACCATCTAGATTTATACCCGATATATTCAGATAGAAATTGTTCAATGCGAATCCGCCTACCGCAACTATACTTATTATAGATAGATAATAGCCACTGTTTTTGCTATCTGGATTTATTGCATCTACCAATATTGATATAACAGACATAACGCCAACTATAATCAAGGGTAAAAGTAAAATAAATTCTGAACTCATATTCATCTTTCCGTATTTAAAGTAATTTTCTAATTATTATCTGTAACGACTTCTTTAGGTTCCATACTGATTGTTCCATTATTGAGATCTAACTCAACTTGCTCAATCTTCTTCACTAATTGCTTAGTAGATGTTTCTGATTTACTCATAAATGTATTAGGATAAACTCCTAACCATACTATAAAGATAACCAATGGAACTAACATAGCCCATTCAGTTTTGTTCAAATCAGCTAAATTTTCGTTTTCTTTGTTACTCAATGTACCGAATACAACTCTACCGAACATCCATAGTAAGTAACAAGCGGCGAAGATAACACCAGTTGTAGCAACCACAGCGTACCAGATATTATCTAACACAGTAGAAGTAAATGCTCCTAATAGAGTTAAGAACTCCCCTACGAATCCGTTCAACCCAGGTAAGCCGACAGAAGCAAACATTGCTATACCGAAGAATACTGTGTATATTGGCATAACTCTAGCCAATCCACCGAATTCAGAGATTTCTCTTGTGTGTCTTCTTTCATAAATAATACCAACACAGATGAAGAGTGCTCCAGTTGATAGACCGTGGTTTACCATTTGGATTATAGCGCCTTGGATACCTGTTTCATTCATAGCGAATATACCTAAGACTACGAATCCTAAGTGGGCTACTGATGAGTAAGCGATAATCTTCTTTACATCTGTTTGTACTAGTGCAACTAATGCACCATATATAATACCAACTACAGCAAGGAAGGAAATAGGTCCTGCCCAATCAATAGATGATACTGGGAATAATTCTAAGTTGAATCTGATTAGACCATAAGTACCCATCTTAAGTAATACACCAGCTAATATAACTGAACCGGGTGTTGGTGCCATAGTGTGTGCATCTGGCAACCATGTATGTAATGGGAATAAAGGTACTTTAATCAAGAATGAAAGTGCAAATGCTATGAATAACCAGTTTTGTACATCTGGAGCAATAGCAGCACTATGTTGTTTTATCAATAAGTAATCAGAAGTGAAGCCAGTAGGTAATGATAATACATCACCTCCGATGTGTAATCCTACCCAAACTATAGCCACTAACATAAATAGTGAACCAACAATAGTATAGATGAAGAACTTCACAGCTGCATATATTCTGTCTTTACCACCCCAAATACCTATAATAAAGTACATTGGAATTAGGATTATCTCCCAGAATATATAGAATAAGAATAAATCTAATGAAAGAAATACTCCTAACATACCGAACTGCAACATCAAGAACATAAAGTAGTATTCCTTATGTCGTTTGTTAATAGAGTTCATAGATGAAAGTAAAGCAATAGGGGTGATGAACGTTGTAAGCATCACCATAAGCAATGACATTCCGTCCAATCCTACTCTGAAACCAGCATCAATTGCAGGAATCCATGTAACGTCAGTTACAAATTGAAATCCTTCAGCGTTACTATTGAAACTGAAATACAATCCCAATGAAACTAAAAATGCTACTAATGAAGTTCCCAAAGAGAACATTTCTATTAGTTTTCTGTTATCCTTATTTAAGAAAAGTACACCGAATGCACCAATCAAAGGGATTATTAAAGTTGCTATTAAAATAGTCATTTCTTCTCTATATTTTTTAGAATATCATGTAACCAATTAAAATTAAAACTCCTAACATCATCACAGCAGCGTAAGTTTGAGCAACACCTGATTGCAATCTTCTTACACCTTTACCTATAGAATTAGTTAGGAAACCAGCTCCGTTTACAGCACCATCTACTACATTCAAATCAAAGATTTTCCATAGGAAATCACGAGATGTTTTAAATATTGGAGTTACGAAAGCTCCGTAGTAGAAATTATCTAAATACCATTTGTTCCAAAGAACTTTATATGCAAATCCAAATCTATTAGTAAGTGATTTTGCAGTAGTCCAGTTTTCGTCTTTCTTGTATATACTTCTTGCTAATAGTATTGCAATGATTGCAACAACAGTTGAAACAGCCATTAGAATATATTCAATAGCGTGAACTTCATGTCCACCTACACCTAATATATGGTCAGCTTGAGCAAATACAGGAGATAAGAAATTCTCTAGTAGATTAGGATGGTCACTAAAGAAATACCCTAAAGCATAAGGAATTCCAATAAATCCACCCAATGCAGATAATACAGCTAGTACTATCAAAGGTATTGTCATTGTTTTAGGTGATTCGTGAGGATGAACGTGATCGGCATCGAATCTTTCTTTACCGTGGAATGTCAAGAATAAAAGTCTAAACATATAGAATGCCGTAAAGAAAGCAGCAATTGCCAAAGTAATCCATAAGAACCAACCGCCACTAACATAAGATTTCCATAGGATTTCATCTTTCGAGAAGAAACCACTAAAGAAAGGAATACCAGAGATTGCGATAGTTCCAATAAGGAATGTCTTATAAGTAGTAGGCATGTGCTTTTTCAAGCCACCCATTTTCTTGATGTCTTGCTCATCGTGCATACCGTGTATCACAGAACCAGAACCTAAGAATAATAGGCCTTTGAAAAAGGCGTGAGTCATAACGTGGAATATTGCTGCAATCCAAGCACCAGAGCCAAGAGCCGCAAACATAAATCCTAATTGACTGACTGTAGAGTAAGCCAATACTTTTTTAATATCATTTTGTACAAGACCAATGCTTGCTGCTAGGAGTGCAGTTGCAGCACCAATAATAGCAACTACCATCATTGCATCAGGAGCAGAAGCAAAAATAACTGAGTTTCTTGCGATTAAGAATATACCTGCCGTTACCATCGTAGCAGCGTGGATAAGAGCAGATACAGAAGTAGGCCCAGCCATCGCGTCTGGTAACCAGCCTGCCAATGGAATCTGTGCAGATTTACCAGTACAACCAAGGAATATTAGCAATGCAATTGCAGTCATTAATCCTGTGTCATATAATGAGAAATCAGCAGCTACTATATTAGATACTTCGATATACTCTAATGTGCCGAAGTTCATATATATCAAAAATATAGCGACTAACATACCGAAATCACCAATTCTATTTACGATGAATGCTTTGTTAGCAGCATCGCCAGTCCAAGTGATACGGAATCCGTCGAATTTTCTATCATACCAGAAACCAATAAGTAAGTATGAAGCTAAACCTACACCTTCCCAACCTAAGAAAGTAACCAAAAAGTTACTACCTAATACTAGGTTAAGCATCATAAAGATAAAGAGGTTGAGGTAAGCAAAGAAACGATAGAAACTCCTATCGCCGTGCATATACCCAATACTATATATATGTATCAGCGAACCGATACCAGTGATTATCAGCACAAATATAATAGATAATCTATCGACCTGATAGGCAAAATCTAGCGTGAAATCACCAGCTCCGAACCAATTGAATAAATTGATTATATGGGGCTTAGCAGTAGCATCACCAGCTAAATTGAAAAATATTGATAGAGCGATTAAAAAAGAAATCGCAACAGTTGATGTTGCTATTATCCCTATTAGTTTTTCGCTCGCTATTTTTTTACCAAATAGTCCTAAAACAAAGAACCCAAGTAGTGGTAATAATGGTACGAACTTAATCAATTCAGGCATCTATTTTCCCGTCGTTTATGTACAATTACTTATTGTTAAAATTAAATAAAGCCAAAAATAATAAATTCCCACCGATTAGACAATTAATCTTTGTTATATAATTATAAACAAGTGCATTTGATGATTTGAATTGTTTGTTTTTGAAAAAAGTTTTAGATTTGTTTAGACGTTTTTCATGTTCATGTGTCTTTACTAGTATAGAACTTGACAAATTTGAAAAAAGTTTTATTTTATTATTCAAATTAGGGAGCAACTATGAAATTTTTAACTACTTCTAGCATTATTATGATACTAGCTTTTTCTTCACTTTTCTCTGGAATTGATGTTGATGAAGTTAAAGAAAAACTTAATCTAATTCAAAATACTGGGAATTCTGGAAATGATTTCTGGTTTACTATACCACCGTGTTACGAAGAGACAACGGGAGATAATTTCATAAAAATATTAGTTACTAGTACAATGGAATCTAATGTTGTAGTTGAAGTACCAGGTAACGGTTTCTATAAAACTAGAAAAACTATTGCTAATGGAGTAATTGAAATTGCAATGAAACCAGTTGAAGCTCAAGCTTTTCTTCATCAAGCAAGAACACAATCAGCACCAGCAGCTAAAGTATATAAAAGTGCTGGCATACACGTAACTTCGGAACAACCTGTAATTGTGTATGTTGTTGTAAAATATAGAGCGACTTCGGATGGGTTCTTTGCAATACCATCAAAATCATTTGGTAAAAAATATGTAAATATGGTTTATCAAGAACCAAATTTTAAACTGTATTATAATTATAGTGGACTTGCTTCTCCTTTTACTGGAATTACTGCGGCTTATGATAACACAATAATAAATTTTACTATGGGCGGTGGACCCAAAGGCAATGATCAAATTGAACTAAATGGGGGAGAATTACTCTCTACAGGTCAATCGACTACTATAAACATGAATAAAGGTGATGTATGGGTTGCAGGTGTTAATGGCGTAGAACAAGATTTATCTGGTAGTTTAATTACTGGTAATAAACCTTTTTCAATTGTCTCAGGTGTGCATTGTGCAAATTTCCCAGTTGGGAATTTTTGGTGTGATTATTCAGTAAACATGGAATTACCAATTGATAATTGGGGAATGAATTACTTTATAACTCCTCAAATGGAAAGAGGATACAATGGAATTGTAAGAATATTTGCTTCCGAACCGAATACAACAATTAAAAGAAACGGAATTACTATTGGTAATTTAAAAGATGGTGGTGGTTCTGGGTTTGGTGATTCATATTTAGAAATGCGACTTTGGCCAAAGTATGATACTTCAGGAGATTCAATTACACCAAAGATTGCTCATATCAGTGCTGATAAACCAATTGCAGTTACTTATTACAATACTGGTACACAAGAAGATGGCCTAGGAGGAAAAAGTGATCCTTTTATGTCTCAAATTCCTCCAATAAAGGCAGCTGTAAATAATACTTTAGTCTCTTCTCCCAATGCTTTAGGAGGAGGAGATGTTTTTACTGAGAATTATCTTAGAATTACCTTCCCACTAGTCAACAATGAAATTCCTGATGATTTGTTGTTTGCCGAATTATCTACATCTGGTGTAGTGCCACAATACTTCAAAATTAAGGAAGTTTTTGGTGCAGATTTCGATGCTTTTGAAATTGGATATGAAGGTAAATCTTACGCTTCTATGAAACTGACTTTAGGAGTTGAAGGCTCTTATTCAATCAAATCAGATTCTTCAAAATTTGTAACTGAATCTTTTGGCTTTAGTCCTTATGAATCTTATGGCTTTCCAACTTCATTCAATTTGAATCTTCAAAATTCAGATGACAACTCGGCTCCCACTATTACATATTTACAACAATGTGATGGAGATATTCTAATAGACGATGGGTTAATGACTGACTTACCTGATGATGCAGACATAAGAACTAATTTATCAGAAATTTATATGTTAGAATCTGAAAATTATGAATTTGCATTAGAAAAGAATGGAAAGGATTTTGTTCCTGGTGAGACTCCTTCAATTAAATGGGAACTGAATGTAATTGACAAAGCGAAACCTGCATCAGCTCTAATATATGCTTCTGATATGGCAGGTAATGATACAACTGTAGTTGTTGAATATATAAATACTGATATTGAAGCTTCTTCTAGCGATATTTCGTTGCAAAACCCTAACTTAACAGAAGTTACCTTTCAAGATACAATTAGAAATTTATCGAGTAATAATCTTATATATTTGAGTAGATTAGAACTTAGCAAAAAGAATGGTGGAATAAGTATAGTTTCATTCGAACCAAATGACTGGGATATAAAAATGCCAATACTACCTAATTCTGAGATATTGGTAAACTTAAAATTCTCTAATGATAACATAGATAATAGAAATGTTTATACAGACTCATTATATATAGGTATCGGTTCAGAAAAAGATGGCGATATAGTGGAATGCCAATATTATCCAATAGCTAATTATCGAGTATCTGCTGACTTCCCAATATATGAATTAGAAAGCAATAACAATTTTGGTGAGTTTACATCGGAAGATAAACCAAAGAAATTACAAGAGACTATTAGTAATTTATCTGATATTGCACCTCTTTATATATCTAGGTTAGAATTCAAAAATGGTGATAAGGGCTTTAGTTTAGGTGGCTTCACTCCATTCAGCTGGGATTTAGCTAAACCTATACCTCCTAGCTCTGACGTAATTGTCGATATAATATTCAATCCGAAGTCTGTAGAACAAGGAGATAGCGATACTGAGCTCATCGATTCCACAGGTATTGGTGTTTCCGTTATGAATGCTAATAATGAATTAGAAGAATTAGAATTCAATTATAAAACACAGCAAAAAGCTATATTAAAAGCAAAAGGTACTTCATCGGTTACTGCTGAGCAAACTCTAGCTGAGTATATGACTGTTAAGGAATCAAATATTCTAATTTTACCACAAGCATTGGCAGATGGATTCGCTGACTTGTCTATTTACAATATAGAAGGTCTGAAAGTAATTAGTGCGGATATTCAAGCGCAAAACTCAGTAGCTATCAACACTCTTAAAACTGGAACATATCTAGTCACTCTTAAAAGTAATACTAGATTACTAACAAGAAAGATAAATATTACTAAGTAAGAAACGGGTAATAAATATTTTTTTAGCGTTTTATGTGACAAAATGAAAGTATAACTGTTAGTATAAAAAATAGAAAATAATTTTAACCAATTTATAGGAGTTTTGTTATGAAACTTATTTACGCTATACTTATTATATCACTGATACTACCTTTATGTAGTGTCGATTCCGTTGCCGGTGTTGATGAACAAGAGGTAAAAGAAAAACTTACTTTGCTAATGGGGCAGAATAACTCCGGGACTGACTACTGGTTCACTATTCCTCCTGTTTATATGGAAGAAAGCGGTGGATATGACAATTCCTTAAAAATACTTATTGCTTCTCCTGTAGAAACTAATGTAACTGTTGAAGTAAAAGGAAAAGGATTTACTCAATCAAAAATGACTATTCCAAATAATGTAATTGAATTTACAATCGATCCCAATATAGCTCAGGTGAGACTACATAGTGCTACCAAAGATGGACCAGTTCCTGCTCAAGTTTACAAACAAGCTGGTATTCATGTTATTTCTGATGCTCCAATAGTAGTATATGTAATAGCTAGATTCATGTACACTTCAGATGGTTTTCTTGCAATTCCTTCATCTGCTTTAGGGACTCACTATATAAATATGGTTTATCAAGAACCTAATTTTAGCAATAATGGACTTTCTGCACCATTTACTGGTGTAACAGCAGCATATGATGATACTGAAGTTAATTTCACAATGGGGGGAGGCCCGGAAGGAATTGATGCTTCACCAATGAAAAATGGTCAATTAATTCATACTGGTGAATCAACTAGTCAAACATTAGACCAAGGTGACGTATGGTTACTTTCTATTAATGGTCCAAGACAAGATTTATCAGGTAGTATATTCACTTCTGATAAGCCATTTTCAATTGTGTCTGGTATAAACTGTGCTAATTTCCCATTAGGTAATTTTTGGTGTGATTATACTGTAGAAATGGAATTACCTGTTTATTCTTGGGGTAAGCAATACTATGTAACACCTATGCATGGAAGAAAATATAATGGTATAATCAGAATATTCGCTTCTGAAGATAATACTAATGTGTACAGAGATAATGAGTTAATAGGTAATATTGCCAAAGGTGGCGGTGCTACAATTGGTGTTGGCTATTTGGAAACAAGAGTTTGGCCTAAAGAAGATGAAAATAAAAATATAATAGCACCTCATATTGCGACTATCCATTCAGATAAACCAATAGCAGTTATGTATTATAATACTGGTGGACAAGAGGATAACGGTAATGCATCTAATACAGATCCTTTCATGATGACTTTCACCCCTGTTGAACAATTCGGAAATCAGATTTATTTTGCATCACCAAATGCAGCGAATGGGATGAATCTTTTTCCAGAAAATTATATTAACCTAATTTTCGAATCAACTTCAAATGAAATACCTGATGACTTGCTTTTTGCTGATTTGTCAGATCCGAATCCTACTTGGGTAAAAGTAAAAGACAGATTTGGTCCAATGTTTGAAAATTTCTTAGTACCATCAAATGGAAAGATGTTTGCTACTAAAACACTTATGTTAAATACTGAAGGTGTTTTTGGTATAAAATCAACAAATACTTTAATCGGTGCATACTCTTATGGTTTTGGTCTTTATGATTCATATGGTTATCCAACTTCAGCCACTTTCGATGATTTATTTGCTAATGATCCTATTGCACCGGAAGTAACTTTCACAGGTATGAAGGATGCAGATTTAATTACTGGTAGTGTTGATGATTCTCACAAAGGTTCGTCTGGATTATCTCAATTCTATATGCTAGAGTCTATGAGTTCTAACTATACTTTTGAAATAACTTCTGTTGATAAAGATATGACTATGAATTCTAAAAATCAGCCTACTTTCATACCTGGTCAAACTAGAAAGTTAAACTGGAGTTTGGAAAAAATAGACAATGATAAAAAAGGTTATGCTGTACTCTATTTATCGGATAGATCTGGTAATGATGAGCTACTTTTCTTTGGAAACACGACTACAACATCTGTCACTCCCGAGCAAACATTTGCTGAGTATATGACGGTTACTGAATCGAACATTCAGATATTACCACAAGCATTAGCTGATGGGTTTACTGAGCTTTCTATATTCAATATAGAAGGTAGTAAGGAGATGAATGCTAATATTCAAAACCAAAATTCGGTATCTATTAGCAATCTCAAATCTGGTACATATATTATAACTCTGAAGAGCGAGAGCCGAATACTCACTAGAAAGATAAATATAGTTAAGTAGAGTTTTAGTAAAAAATAGAATTATTGAATCCCAATTAGTATAGCTGGTTGGGATTTTTTTGTTTATTTGTAACTAAACTTGCATTTCCTGTGTCTCTAATCTAACAACAAAACGGAGTATAAAATGAAAGCATTCTCAATTGCAATTATCGTCTTTATTAGCTTGTTCACCTATAGCTACTCCCAATCAGATGCCGACAAAATTCGTGAAGAATTAGCCCCAATGCTGGGTCAAACTAATATGGGCACAGACTTTTGGTTTGCCATGCCCGAAATGTTCTATAAATTTTTTGATGAATCATTCTATATAGTTATAACCTCTTCAGAAGATAACGAAGTTGAAATATTAAGTAAATCAAAACAAATTAATATAAAAATAAAAATTGAAGCAGGGAAAGATACTGTAATCAGGTTAAGTAGCGATAAATATGCCGAATATCAAGAGAGAGATTATTTACAACGAATTATAACTAGAATATCTCAATCTTCGGGAATCCAGATAGTATCTAAATATCCGATTAGCGTTCAGACTTACAATTCATATGGGGGGGTAAAAGATGCTTCTTTGGCAATACCGACGAATAGTTTAGGTAAGGAATTTATGTTACAGACATATTTCTCAAATAACAACCCACCTAGTGTAAGCGTTACTTCTCCATATAATAATACCCGAGTTGAATTAAAACTAAGCTCTTTTAACAAAGATTTAAAAATACGATTAGAAAATGGCGATTCAGTAATGGCTGGAGGAACACTAGTAAAAACATTAAATAAGGGTGATGTATGGAATATATTTTCAATAGATAGTATCGGTGATTTATCAGGTAGTTTGATTAAGTCTAATAAACCAGTAAATCTACAATATTCTCAATTATCAATGAGTCAACCAGCAGGAAGAAGTTTATCAAATGAAGTTCAATCAACAATTTTCCCTACTAATTCTTGGGGGAAAACTTATTCTATACCTACATTTAGAGAACTTAATGAATTTCCAACTATAAGGATTTTTGCTTTAGAAGATGATACTAAGATTTTTCGAAATGGTGTTTATTGGACTACAGTTAATAACAGTACAACTAATGAAATATTTGAAGGTAAAATATGGACAGATAGAAATCGAGATGAAGAGTTTGGAATTATCTCTCCAACAATAATTACTTCCGATAAACTTATTTCAATTATGGTGTTTCCAGATTATTATAGGGATGCTTCAACAGATTTTTTAGTTTCAAGCAATATGAGTTTAATCACTCCACTTGAACAATCCTCTTATTTTGCTTCTTTTAGCCTCTTTAGTCTTGATGAAACAAGATTTATAGACCAAAATTCGGGTGATTGGGCTGAAACTATAAAAAAGCTGGAGTTATATTTTGAACTAGATAACAACAATGAATTTCCTTCCGATTTAGAATTTTCAATAATTGATACAAATAACTCAAATATTGAATGGAAATCAATAAAGGATATTTACGGAGATAGTTATTCTTCAGTTGAAATAGATGGTAAGTTATACGCAACTAAAGAAATAAGTCTTCCAGATAGTTGTAATTATTTCATTCGTTCGGAAAAGTCAAAATTTGCTGGTTATATCTATAAACTTACATATGGATTTGTTTCAGGTCCAGGAGGTGAGAAGACAGACTTCTTCGGCTTCCCACTTGCTACTTCTTTGAAAGATCTAACTTCCACTGATACCAAAGTTCCTTTAGTAACCCTCACAAATAATAAAGATGGTAGTAAGGTAAATGGTATAGTTTATGACGGAATCGAGAATTCTTCCAAATTGGCTCAGCTAAACATGTTCAAAGAGTATAGCCGCAACTTCGATTTTGAGATTATATCAGCAGATGAGGGGTTCATAACCGACCCCAATGGCAATAGCTTTATACCGGGTGAGCCAGTAAAGTTAGAGTTTGTATTGACCAAACGTAATCCCAACTTAGATGCTTTTGCTGTAGTCTATGCTTGCGATAAGGCAGGGAACGATACACTTATATTCGTAAATGAAGGAATATTTACCACCGTCACTCCCGAACAAACTCTAGCAGAGTATATGACGGTTACAGAATCGAACATTCAGATATTACCACAAGCATTAGCTGATGGGTTTACTGAGCTTTCTATATTCAATATAGAAGGTAGTAAGGAGATGAATGCTAATATTCAAAACCAAAATTCGGTATCTATTAGCAATCTCAAATCTGGTACATATATTATAACTCTGAAGAGCGAGAGCCGAATACTCACTAGAAAGATAAATATAGTTAAGTAGAGTTTTAGTAAAAAATAGAATTATTGAATCCCAATTAGTATAGCTGGTTGGGATTTTTTTGTTTATTTGTAACTAAACTTGCATTTCCTGTGTCTCTAATCTAACAACAAAACGGAGTATAAAATGAAAGCATTCTCAATTGCAATTATCGTCTTTATTAGCTTGTTCACCTATAGCTACTCCCAATCAGATGCCGACAAAATTCGTGAAGAATTAGCCCCAATGCTGGGTCAAACTAATATGGGCACAGACTTTTGGTTTGCCATGCCCGAAATGTTCTATAAATTTTTTGATGAATCATTCTATATAGTTATAACCTCTTCAGAAGATAACGAAGTTGAAATATTAAGTAAATCAAAACAAATTAATATAAAAATAAAAATTGAAGCAGGGAAAGATACTGTAATCAGGTTAAGTAGCGATAAATATGCCGAATATCAAGAGAGAGATTATTTACAACGAATTATAACTAGAATATCTCAATCTTCGGGAATCCAGATAGTATCTAAATATCCGATTAGCGTTCAGACTTACAATTCATATGGGGGGGTAAAAGATGCTTCTTTGGCAATACCGACGAATAGTTTAGGTAAGGAATTTATGTTACAGACATATTTCTCAAATAACAACCCACCTAGTGTAAGCGTTACTTCTCCATATAATAATACCCGAGTTGAATTAAAACTAAGCTCTTTTAACAAAGATTTAAAAATACGATTAGAAAATGGCGATTCAGTAATGGCTGGAGGAACACTAGTAAAAACATTAAATAAGGGTGATGTATGGAATATATTTTCAATAGATAGTATCGGTGATTTATCAGGTAGTTTGATTAAGTCTAATAAACCAGTAAATCTACAATATTCTCAATTATCAATGAGTCAACCAGCAGGAAGAAGTTTATCAAATGAAGTTCAATCAACAATTTTCCCTACTAATTCTTGGGGGAAAACTTATTCTATACCTACATTTAGAGAACTTAATGAATTTCCAACTATAAGGATTTTTGCTTTAGAAGATGATACTAAGATTTTTCGAAATGGTGTTTATTGGACTACAGTTAATAACAGTACAACTAATGAAATATTTGAAGGTAAAATATGGACAGATAGAAATCGAGATGAAGAGTTTGGAATTATCTCTCCAACAATAATTACTTCCGATAAACTTATTTCAATTATGGTGTTTCCAGATTATTATAGGGATGCTTCAACAGATTTTTTAGTTTCAAGCAATATGAGTTTAATCACTCCACTTGAACAATCCTCTTATTTTGCTTCTTTTAGCCTCTTTAGTCTTGATGAAACAAGATTTATAGACCAAAATTCGGGTGATTGGGCTGAAACTATAAAAAAGCTGGAGTTATATTTTGAACTAGATAACAACAATGAATTTCCTTCCGATTTAGAATTTTCAATAATTGATACAAATAACTCAAATATTGAATGGAAATCAATAAAGGATATTTACGGAGATAGTTATTCTTCAGTTGAAATAGATGGTAAGTTATACGCAACTAAAGAAATAAGTCTTCCAGATAGTTGTAATTATTTCATTCGTTCGGAAAAGTCAAAATTTGCTGGTTATATCTATAAACTTACATATGGATTTGTTTCAGGTCCAGGAGGTGAGAAGACAGACTTCTTCGGCTTCCCACTTGCTACTTCTTTGAAAGATCTAACTTCCACTGATACCAAAGTTCCTTTAGTAACCCTCACAAATAATAAAGATGGTAGTAAGGTAAATGGTATAGTTTATGACGGAATCGAGAATTCTTCCAAATTGGCTCAGCTAAACATGTTCAAAGAGTATAGCCGCAACTTCGATTTTGAGATTATATCAGCAGATGAGGGGTTCATAACCGACCCCAATGGCAATAGCTTTATACCGGGTGAGCCAGTACAGTTAGAGTTTGTATTGACCAAACGTAATCCCAACTTAGATGCTTTTGCTGTTATATATGCTTGCGATAAGGCAGGTAACGACACACTTATATTCGTAAATGAAGGAATATTTACCTCAGTAACTCCCGAGCAAACACTAGCTGAATATATGACGGTTACAGAATCGAACATTCAGATATTACCACAAGCATTAGCTGATGGACTTACTGAGCTTTCTATATTCAATATAGAGGGTAGTAAGGAGATGAATGCAAGCATTCAAAACCGAAATTCGGTATCTATTAGCAATCTAAAATCTGGGACTTACATAATAACTCTGAAGAGCGAGAGCCGACTGCTCACTAGAAAGATAAATGTAGTGAAGTAATAATCTAATAATAAAGTATAATTTATTCCTCAATAATTGCTATATTAATCGTCTATAGTTTTTTACAAATAGGGATTTATTATGAAAAAAAGAATTGCCATTCTGGCATTTGGTACGTTAGCAATGTTTACTCTTTTCTCGTGTGGGGGAGAGGAGAACAAGGACAATCAACCACAAGAGCAAGTTCAAGATAAAAGCGAATTGCTTTCAAAAGCACAGACTATGTTTGCAGTATTGCCAACTAGTATAGACAACCCCGACAATCCTGTAACACCAGAGAAAGTGGCATTAGGTAAGAAATTATACTATGATACTCGTTTATCGAAAGAAGGAAAAAATAGTTGTAACTCTTGTCATAATATGGAAACTTACGGAGTTGATAATCTACCATTCTCACCAGGTGACAAAGGCGAATTCGGTGGTAGAAACTCACCGACTGTGTTAAATGCGGCGTTCCATTTCGTTCAGTTCTGGGATGGTCGTGCTAAAGATGTTGAAGAGCAAGCCGCTGGTCCAATAGTTAATCCAGTAGAAATGGCAATGCCGAGTCCCGAATTCCTAGAGAAGAGATTGAACGGTATAGCAGAATACAAGTCTGAATTTAAAACAGTATTCCCAGATTCTAAAAAGATAACTATAACTGATGTGGCTAAGGCAATAGGTGCATTCGAAAGAACATTGATTACCCCATCTAGATTTGATGAGTATTTGGCTGGTAAAGCTGAAGTACTTAATGATCAAGAGAAAGAGGGTTTGAAGAAGTTTATGGATAATGGTTGTATTACTTGTCACGCTGGTGCTCAACTAGGTGGTAACATGTACCAGAAATTTGGTGTACATAAGCCGTATTGGGAAGCCACTGGTAGCAAGAAAAAAGATGAAGGTAAATTCGAGGTAACTGCAGTCTAGTCAGATAAATACTTCTTCAAAGTACCAGGACTAAGAAACATAGAGAAAACATGGCCTTATTTCCATGATGGTAGCGTAGAGAAACTAGAGGACGCAGTTGCTATAATGGCTGATGTTCAGCTGAATAAACAGCTTAGTGAGGGAGATGTGAATGATATAGTAGCTTTCCTGAAAACTCTAACAGGTGAAGTACCCAAATCTGCACTTCAATAAAAAATAGAAGTTTAAAGCAAAAAAGCCATTTGAGTTAAAATTCAAATGGCTTTTATGTTGTTCAAAGTTTTATCTCTTTTACCAAGTAGCTTCTTTTTTCCAAAAATATGCTTTGAATGTGCGATTTGAGCCACTTAAAGTAGCATCAATTTCACCAGATATGCTGTATGTAGAAACTCCATAGCTTTTGTCTTTGTATATTTTAACAGTTCCTGAAAAAGGTTCTAATTTAGGGAACTCACTGCTAAAGCTAAAATAACCCTCTATTTGATGTCCCTTTAAGTATTGCGAATCTTGTAATAATAAAATAGAAGGAGATATAGGATTCTCTCCTATGGCTATCTCACTAAATTTAGATCCTTTCTCCATATTGAATCTAATATTAAAGGTACCAACATCTGAACTTAATCTTAATTGCCTGAAGAAACTTGAACCCAATAGTTGACCACCATCCCATCCTAGAACGGAAGTACCATTAGTTTTACCAATTGTTCCATCCAGTTTTGTATAAGTTACAGATGACCCTTGTTCTCCATTTATAGAAGCTGCTATTCCTGATGAGTCACCTCCATCTGTGGGACTGTCATCTTTACAGCTTGCTATTAGAATAAAGGCAAATAATATTGCCACCAATTTCAATGATTTCATGATGCTCCTTTAAATTTGTATTAGAATTAAATATCTCTCTGCAAATATCGTCAAATATTCGGAATCTATAAAATCATTATTGTTCACTTATCAATATATTTTTTCGTATTTTTGCAATCCTAATAAAAATTGTCAGATATGAATATCAACTCAATCAACATATATATGGCTGGTCAACAAGAATCTCCTGAGATAGAGGAACTAGTAGAAGTAGAAGTTGCTAACCCAACTAAAGTTATCTTATATGATGATGAATGGCATACTTTCGACGAAGTTATTAATCAAGTAATCAAGGCGACTAACTGCGATTACGACAAAGCTCAGCAAATAACTTGGCAAGTACACAATTCTGGTAAAGCTGTTGCATACTCAGGTGATATGCCTGCTTGTCTCCGTGTAAGTGCTGTATTGGAAGAGATAGCACTCCACACAGAAATAGAAATGTAATTAAATCTTTGTTGTTTGTATAGCTCGTATCCTATCTATCACTGGTGGGTGAGAGTAGTTCATAAATACATACCACTTGTGTGGAGTTAGATTAGATAGATTATCTTTTGAAAGCTTTTTAAGTGCCGATATCATATCGTCTCTATTCGCTCTACCAACTACTGCAAATTCATCTGCTTCGTATTCATTTTTCCTAGATAATATGTTCATACCTATAGATAATAATGTCTCTATTGGACTATATAATAATGAGAAGAAAAGGAATCCAGCATATATAGGTGTGCTATCCATATAGAATGCCGTATATAAACCCTCTTGATATAGGAACAAGGATAGCAAATAGAATAACACTCCTGTATGCAATATACTGATGAACATGCCCTGTACGATATGCTTACGCTTGTAATGACCAATCTCGTGTGCTAATACGGAAACTAATTCGCCAGTAGTATGTTTTTCGACTAAGGTATCGAATAGAGCGATTCTCTTATTCTTACCAAATCCAGTGAAGAACGCATTTGATTTTGATGAACGCTTTGAGCCATCCATTATGAATATATCTTGCAATTGGAAATCTACTTTCTCGGCAAACTCAATTATTCGTTGCTTCAATTCACCATCTTCCAGCGGTTTGAACTTGTTGAATAGTGGCATAATCCATTTCGGAGCTATGTATTGCATTATCAAAGTGAACGCAATTACAGCACTCCAAGCATATAGCCAGCTCATCTCACCTAGTTCGTTGAATATGTAAAGGATAAGTGCTAGGACTGCTCCGCCAATTACTCCTAATAGTACAATACCTTTAAGCATATCAATAATGAAAGTCTTAGCCGTTGTCTTGTTGAATCCGAATCGCTCTTCTATTACGAAAGTAGAATATATAGAAAATGGTAGTGATACTAATTGCTGCAATACTATTAGAATACCAAAGAAATATAGTCCACGTAATATAAAGCTATTGCTCCAACTCTCGGCTAATGTATTCACATATTCAAATCCACCTAAGAACCAGAATAGTAGTAACGAAACCAACCCAAAACCAGAGCTGATAAACCCAAATTTAGTTCTCGTCTTGGTATATTCTTGGGACTTACGATACGTTTCACTATCATAAACGTCAGCAAACTCTTCAGGTAGTTCTGCATCTAATGCTTTAAGGTTTAGATATTTGGTAGTATTATCTATAAAAAATTCGATTAAAACTATTGCCGTTATTAGTATAGCGTAGGTATTCATTTCTTTCTCATATTTTTTAGTGTCGCAAATTAACAAAAAAAGCAACTCAAAATATATGAGTTGCTTTGGTAATAGTCTTAGTTTTCGAATCAAACTTACTTTTTCAATTCTTTATCTATATCAGGACCAATTTTAGCAGGAGTTGTCTGAGGTGCATATCTATTGATTGGCACTCCATCTTTACCTATTAGAAACTTAGTGAAATTCCATTTGATATCATCAGTAACTAAACCAGATTGTTCTGATTTTAGATATGTATATAATGGGTGAGCATTGTCACCATTCACATCAATCTTATCAAATAGTGGAAAGGTTGTAGAGAATTTTGTTGAGCAAAACTCTTTAATATCACTGCCTTCACCGGGTTCTTGACCGCCAAATTGATTACAAGGAAAAGCTAATACTTCGAATCCTTGATCTTTGTATTGAGCATATATTTTTTGTAATCCTTCATACTGAGGAGTAAATCCGCATTCACTAGCAGTATTAACAATTAGCAATACTTTGCCTTCGTAATCTGTTAGATTAACGTCTTCACCATCTATATTCTTTGCTGTGAAATCATACACAGTTTTGTTCTCTGACATATCGTTTCCTTCTGATTTGCAATTCATCGAAAAGAACGCCAGCAATAAAAATGCTGACAATAACTTCAAGTTTCTCATTCGTTTTCCTTTAGTAAATTTGTTACTTCTCAAAAACGACTGGATCACAATCACATTGTTGTTGAACGATAATTTTAGCTGCATTAGCAGATTCTAAACTAGAATAATTGCCAATAACTACTGCAAATTTTTGTTTTTCATCGATTGATTTTTCTTTTACTTCAGTTCTCATTCTTTTACGAAGGAACTTTTTCATTTCTGAATTTGCATTTTTCATGTCATCAAACAAGCCAACTTGAAGTCCATAATAACCAGTGTTACCAACTTCTTCAATTTCTACAGTAGTAGGTTGAACTACAACTTTCTTCTCTACAACTGGCTCAATTCTAGCTTCTGCAATATCAGTTTCAGATATTTTCTTTTTCTGTTCTTCTAATATTTCAGAAGGTATAGGTGCTGGAGCTGTGTTAATGTCTTGAACTTCAACTTTTACTCTTTGTCTAACTACTTTATGACCGCTATTATTCAAAGCTAAGTTATCTTGGTTAGTAGCTACAACTTTCTTAATTTGAATAGGTTGCTCTTCTTGTATTGGCTCGATTACAGGTGTAGCCGGTTTTTCTTTTTCTATTACCATACCTATTTTTTCTGGCTCTTCTTCACTAGTTAGGTCTTGCATTGGTTGTGGCTTGTAAACTGGCTCTTCGATAACAACAGGCGTATTCTCGCGACCTATTGGCTTCTCGTTTGAAGCTTTTAAAATATTATTTTCTTTTCTGAATATACCTTCTGCCATACGAACAACTTCCGCTGCTGGAACTATATAAGGCGATTTAGGATACTTAGTTTTGAAGTAATTCAACTCATATTGAGCTTTGTTAGTTTCACCTTTTAAAGCGTAAAACTGAACAATTCTCCAATAAGCATCATCAGCCCAATCACTTTCAGGATAGTTAGCTACTATCTTTTTGTAAATGTCTAATGATTTGTGTGCATCGTCAATAACCACTGCTAATAATAGCTTTACACCAGCATCATCTGGATATTCGACCATAAGGTCTGGTAATTGCGATTTTACTTCTGTGATTTTACCGTTTGCAACCATTTCTAGGTATGCATTTATATCAGGACTGCTTGCTTGTGCCGAAATGTACGTAATTAGGCACAGTAATAGGACTAGTTTTCTCATCATTTCCCCCGAGAGATTATAGTATTAGATTTAATTTATGCTACTGGATACTAAAATATAAATTTTATTTGTATTAAGAAAATATGTGAGTAAATTTCAGATAAATATGAAGTAAAAAACGAAAACTAATGTCTGAAAAGAAAATAAATCTACTATTTGCCGCCGGTGGAACAGGGGGGCATTTATTCCCTGCAACTGCTGTAGCTAACTATCTAAGAGAGAATTACAACGATAAAGTCAATTGTTTCTTCATTGGGACTCAAGACAGAATAGAATCTATAAAAGTTCCTCAAATGGGATTCCCATATTATGCAATGCCTATAACTGCATTTCCTGGGAAAAACTTGAAAGGGTTGAAGTATCCGATAACTTTTATAAAAGCAATATCTAAAGCACGTAGTGTAATCAAAAAAGAGAATATTGATGCTGTTATTTGTACTGGTGCTTATATAAGTTACCCACCAGGTTTAGCGGCTAGAAGATTGAGAAAGAAGCTATTTCTGATGGAATCAAATGTGAATCCGGGGAAAAGTATACTTTGGCTATCTAAAAATGCTACAAAGGTTTACACTTCTTACGAGAAAAGTGCAGAGTTCTTCGACCCAATATCTGTATTCAAGTTGAATTGTTTAGGCAATCCAGTCCGTGAGGAAATTCTAAATCCGTCTACAAAAGAAGCTGCATTGACCAAGTATAATTTCAATCCAGAGTATAAGACTATATTCATATTTGGTGGTAGTTTAGGTGCTAGGTCTATCAACTTAGCAGTTGAAAAAAATCTAAAAGAATTTGCTGATATGAAAGTTAATATAATCTGGCAAACTGGGAAGAACTATGTTATACCAGCTGTTATACCTCCTAACATCATTGCTACAGAGTTTATAGATGATATGGCGACTGCTTATAGTGCTTCTGATTTGGTCGTTGCTAGGTCAGGTGCGACTACTGTTGCAGAAGTAGCTGTGTTAGCTAAGCCTTCTATATTAGTGCCTTTACCTTCGGCATCTAATAATGAACAATACGAGAATGCGAGAATGTTAGATGAAAGTAATGCAGCTATTTTAATAAATGATGATAGGATTCAAGATTCGTTACTTGATACCGTTAAGCAATTATTAGATAATGAAGGTGAGCTAATAGCAATGTCTGAAAGGATTAAGGAATTTGCTAGGCCAAATGCTGTTAGGGAGATTGCTGAAGATATATTGAGTACAATGACTAGCTAGTTAGTTCTAAAAGCTTATCAATTGATTCTATTAACTTAGTTTTGCTAATTTCAATCCTTTCTTCGATATCTGATTTAACAACTAGATTAATATCAGATTTAGGTGCAAATTTTGAGAGTTCCTTTTCAATCGATTTACTAAGTACCATAACTGGAGTGTCGTAAGTTCCAGCGATATGGACAACAGAAGTGTCGGCTGTTATCACTCCTTTTGCATTATGAATCATTGGGAAAGTATCAATAATAGACTTCGTAATCGCTCTTTCTGTATTTGTTGCTATGCTTAGCTTTTGAGCTAGGTCATTATGAATAGGTGCAGAGAGTAGATATACTTTGATATTCTTGCTCTTCAAATAAGTTAGAATCTCTCTAGCTATTTCGAATTGTAAGCTCTTAGATTCGTTACTCGCCGATATATTCACGATATAATAATCTTCTCTTCCTTTCTGCATATCTTCTTTATAATTAGGATACATAAGTGGAATGTTTGAGAAGTAATCTGGTTCAATATCCAGAGCTTTTATTGTAGATAGTATTCTATCTTGGAAGTGGATTTTGTCCTGATTGTAATTCGAAACATCATCATCAAAAATAGAAGATTCTCCATTTACGAAGCCAATTCTCTTTTCTGCTTTTACCAATCCAGCTATATAATATGATTCAGTTGAATAATGATCTTTGGGTTCTAATATAACATCATAATTCCTTTTTCTAAGCTTCATTAATAATGGGATGAGCTTCAATGGGTTTTTATCCCAGACAAATACATTATCAACATAATCAGCATGTCTTAGAATATTATTATTATCTATACTAGCGAGCACATCTACAACTACATTTTCTGAGCTGTTTTTAAGTTGATGTAATAGGGGAGTTGACAATATCATATCGCCTATTCTACCTAGTCTAATTACAAGTATTTTCATAAATCCGTATCTTTTGTTCACTCAAAGCTAATTAATATTTTTCAATTAATAATTTGGAATGAATTTTGTGAGTAGTTAAATTAGAATATATTAAGTTGAAGGTATGGATATCAAAAACAATAAAGAACAAAATTATTTCGAGTTGAATGAACATAACTCGCTACAAGTAACAGTATTTGCATTTCTGATTTTAGCAATATCGGTTGCTTTTTTCTTTTTGTTATTACCGGCAGCTGAATATATGTTCGAAGGTTACTTGCTTGGGATAGTGACTTACGATGGTTCTGAGGTTCATTATCTTATTGATACTGGCTCAGCTCAAAAACCCACGAATATGTATTTCTCCTGGGCAGTAGATATATATAGAGGTACTCCTCAAGAAGCAAGATATTGGTTTAATCCCTTTCTTTCACTTTCTATACCTAGCCTAATATTCGGACTATTCCTTTCGTTTATTCTTTCTGCATTACTACCGCAGAGTCTAGGTTATATTAGACAAAAAATAGAACGTGAGACTGCTGGTTTACTAGATGAAATCTGTCTAAAGTTATACGGTTTCCACAGCGAAGAAGAAAGAAATGTTTTGAGAAAGCAAATTATGAATGCTGATCTTCGAGATTTACATGATTTTGAAAGAGATTGGCGGATGAGTTTGGAAGATTTGCGTGTCTTAAATAAAGCTATTAAGTGGCTTAATGGTAGCTATATGCATAAAGTTATAAATATCAATAGCGGATTGAAAGTATATCTTCGGTTCTATTTTACAGAGAGATATTCTAACAATATTATTGGTGCTGTATATATGGGGGCAGCGAGTTTGATTATCATTATCGGACTTCGTGGATTAAAATTCATACCTTCAAATGAACCATCACTTGTATTATTTGCTTTGGGATTAGAGTTCACATTACTAATGATATATGCGTTTACACTTATGTACTCTCGTACAGAAAGTGATGACCAACATTTATCTAATAATCAAGGAAACGGTAATCATTCCGATATATCCGATATTGGTAGTAGTCGTGAAGTTGAAAAACTATTGAAAGCATTTGTCAAATCAACACCTAAGAAAGATTAATGCCACTAGAACTAATTGAAGAAAAGTTAAACGGAATCAAGCTCTTTACTCCAAAAGTATTTGGAGACAATAGAGGCTGGTTTACTGAAAGTTATAGAAAAGATGATTTGGAAAAGCACGGTATAAGTGCTGAATTTGTACAAGATAATCACTCTATGTCAACAAAAGATGTATTGAGAGGAATGCATTTCCAACATTCACCGCCGCAAGATAAGCTAATCAGAGTTACAAAGGGGGCTGCTCAAGTAGTAGAGGTAGATATCCGTGTTGATTCTCCTACTTTTGGTCAATGGGCTAGCTATGAGCTTAACGAAGAGAATATGCGTATTCTATGGGTTCCTGCTGGCTTTGCAAATGGATTCTTAACTCTCTCTGATGTCGTTGAGATGCAATACAAAGTCACAAACTATTGGAATTCTGAAGGTGAATCTAATATAAAGTTCGATGATCCAGATATTGGGATTGAATGGCAGTCGCATAAACCTATTATAAGTGAAAGAGATACGAACGCTAATTCACTTAAAGATTGGAAAGAAAACGGATTCAAATTCTAGAATAGAAGCCAACCGTGACTACCTGCTACACTTCCTAAAATAGTAATTAGACTAATAGTTAACAAAACCCAATGTGCTCTTTGAATTATCCTGAATGCTTTCTCTGGGTTATCGGTTGCGTACTTTCTGAATATTTTATGAAGATAATATGGCTCTAGAATAAATAGAATAACTGAAAATATAAGCCAAACTAATGTCATAGCGTGTAACCACCAATAGCTCAAGTCCAAATATCTATCCCAAGCATCTAGTCTATATATCATATAGAAACCGGTAATGGCTGTAAGAAGAGTCGTAATTTTGGCTTGGATAGCAAATCTCCCTTCTATTCTTTCGAAAGTATTTATCTTGTCATCTTTACTCTCTAATCTCTTTATAGATGGTATAATTACAGTTGTTACCATAGAAACACCACCTATCCAAATAACGACAGAAAGTATATGTATAACACGAGCTAAAGTGAAGGTTTCCAAACTCATAATTCTCAACTAGATTAATATTTGTTAAGCAAATTAGAGAAGAATATTATTTATTCTTCATCAGAATGATTTTCGTACTAGAATGTTAGTTTTTATAATTTAATAGGAAATTAAAATTTTTAGTTTGGTTGTCCATAAATATGAACTTTTGAGTTGTTAATTGATTTTATTAAGTAAGGATTTGATAAGGATTTATCAGTAATTAGGTCAATCTTTCTGTTTAATAGAGCGTCTAGTTTCTCAATCAATAAGAAGTAATTATCTGCATATTCAACATGAGACATGCTGTCAAATGAGACTAGGAAATCTATATCACTATCTTTAGTGAAATTGTTTTTAGTAATTGAGCCAAAAATACTTAGAGACTTCACTTTATGTAATAGACAAAGCTCTTTTATTTTCTCAATATTATTTTGAATTATATTATCCATACTGTTTCCAATATAGCGATTTATGTTTTATTTTCATCAAATTACGAAACTACTTTTCCTTTATTCTTGTCTTCAATAAACAGTCTGTTCAGCTCATCGAATATCTCAGTTGCTATGTCATTATCTATATCAATAATCGAAGCATCATTCCCATATACAGTAGCCGCAGTATCAATCTCGACAGTAGCTAAGCCTAGTCTTCTTTGGAAATACGACGATTTTTTGTGAAGTGTCTGTATCTTCTCTATTGGAATAATTGATATTTTTTGAAACCAGAATCCTTGTTTTACTATTATCTGATTGTTCTCAACGTGATAGCCACGGTACTGGTATCTAATATATGCAGCAAACCCTATTATTGGTATGAGTATCAGTAATATCCAAAAGCTTTCAAAAGTGAAATACAAGGCAAAGCCAACTGGTATTGAGAATACTAGATACTTAACTACAGCTCTTCTTATAGACTTAGGACTAACTTTAGTAAATACCTCGGGTAGCTCAACGGCTCGAATTTTATTTATTATATCTTTTACTTGTGAAAACTTAGCGAAAGGTATTGCCGTTTCAGATTTTGCCTTTGTTCCATCACCACCGCCAAATCCGGCAGTCTGTAAATCCAATCTATAGAAGTTCAGTTTTCTAGTTATTGGATTAGATTTGATAACCATCATCTGTAATTTCTTGAGTGGAATTGCTCCCTTTTGGCTTGAGAATAATCCTTGTGAAGTGAGCAGTTTACCTCTCTCACTCACCAATATGAATTTGTGATAAGTGTTTACAGTAAGCAATATATCAATAATCCATGAGAGAAATAAAACTAGTAATACACCCGCTATTGCATATACAACAAGCATAAATACATCAAGCTGTTTTATGTATTCTTTGTATCCTGATTCTAATATTACTTCTAGTTCTTCTGTCCAATTTGGGTTGAACTGCGACACCATTGAGAATATCCAAGCGGATGCTACTAATACAATCGGTCGGAACCTAACAGCTCCGTATTTGATAGTATCCCATAAACTCATTGAGAAGATTACATTTTCTTCTTCCTCTTCCAGTTCTTCTACTACTTTTTCACCATCTTCATTTATAATCGTTGCGGATTTCTCGTGCTGATGATTACGAATAATTTCTCTTATTCTTTCGCTATCTGCAATAGATACACTATCTAGGTTGCCCTCGGTTGTTGCGTCGCCAGCTGTTTCCAATTGTACTTTTGCTATCCGCATCAACTTATGAAGGAAGTTCTGAGTAATTGTTATATTCTGAATTCTATCTATTTTAATGTGTCTTTCTTTCTTACTCAGGATTCCCGATCGTATAACTACTTCCTGTTCGGTAATAGTATAATCAAAGTAGAAATAGTTAAGCAGTATTCCAGGTAAAATGAAAAAACCTAAAAACAAGGATATAAATATATACGCCCATTCGCCAGTATTCCCACTGTATAGTACAAAAACTATTGGTAATGCTGCATTAGGCAAGGCTACTACTAAGCGATAAAGCAATGTAAAGGGGTGTAACCTTTTTTCGAATATTTGTTCAGCCATCTGGCTCATACAGCATCCTCAACTGTATATTCCTTCAGCTTGTTCTGCAATTCCTGTGCATAGTAGTGTGGAAGACCTGGGATAATCAAATCAGCCCCCTTAGTACCAGCGGTATATATGACCAATCGGGATAGGTGGAATATTCTTTCTACAACATTTTGGGATATATCTATATGTTGAATTCTACAATAAGGTGCAGTCGAGTCAATTTTTGTGAGCACTCCACGTTTAAGATATAATTCATCGTCTCGCAACTCGAAAAACCAATTTTTGTATTTCAAACGAGGCATAACGATAGTTGTGACTAATCCGATGAAAAAAACTACTAATGGTGTAAAACCTATAAATAAGGGCCATTTTGGTATTTCGGATAAAGCGAAATAATCTAGACATAGCGTTATAACAATGAAGAAGAGAGTTCGCCTTATGTAATAAATTGTCCAAACTGATTTTACATCTGGATTTAATTGCATCATTTTGTTGCCTTATAAATTATCTATGTAGTAAAAATTATATAAAAATTGTAAATTTGAAAATTATCTTTCATCCAAATATAAAAGCATTTCATGAGCAATCAAGAATTATATTCAGAAATAGACGTAAATGTTAACGTCGCAAAAGAACTTGGGCTTACAGAAGCAGAGTACGAAAAAATATTAGAAGTACTAGGTAGAGTACCAACTTACACCGAATTAGGTGTATATTCGGTTATGTGGAGCGAACATTGCTCTTACAAAAACTCTATACTTCAACTAAAAACTTTACCTCGCTCTGGTAAGAATTTGCTAGTAGAAGCTGGCGAAGAAAACGCTGGACTAATAGATATTGGCGATGGTTACGGTATTGCTTTCAAAATAGAAAGCCATAACCACCCATCAGCTATCGAACCATTCCAGGGTGCAGCAACTGGTGTTGGTGGGATCCTAAGAGATATTTTCTCAATGGGTGCTAGACCAATAGCAGCTCTTAACTCACTTCGTTTCGGTAAATTAGATGATGAAAGAACGAAATACTTGCTACGTGGAGTAGTCAAAGGAATTAGCCATTATGGTAATTGCTTTGGTGTACCAACTGTTGGTGGCGAGATTTATTTCGATAATAGTTATAAAGGAAATCCACTAGTCAACGCTATGGCAGTCGGCATAGTAGAAGTTGGTAAAACTGCTTCTGCTGCGGCTCAAGGTGTTGGCAATCCTGTATTTATATTTGGTAGTAGCACTGGCCGTGATGGTATTCACGGTGCTTCATTGCTCGCTTCTCGTGAATTCGATGAGCATACTGAAGATATGAGACCTACAGTTCAAGTTGGTGATCCTTTCGAAGAGAAAAAATTATTAGAAGCAACTCTAGAAATGATAGACAAAGGACTAATTGTCAGCGTTCAAGATATGGGTGCTGCTGGTATTTCTTGCTCTACTTCTGAGATGAGTGCAACTAACGGTCTTGGTATGGATGTGGAACTGGATGAAATTCCACTTCGCGAGACTGATATGAGTGCTTACGAAATTATGCTATCTGAATCGCAAGAGCGTATGTTAGCAGTGGTAGCAATTGGTCGCGAACAAGAAGCGATTGACATAGCTGCGAAATGGGATATTACGATGAAGAAAGTGGCAGTAGTAACTGACCAAAACAGAATCAACCTAAACTATCAAGGTAGAAAAGTAGCTGCATTAGATGCACACTCACTTGTACTTGGTGGTGGTGCTCCTGTTTACGTTCGTGAAGCTGTTGAACCAAAATATATGCAAGAAACAAGAAACTTCGATTTAGATAGTTTGAAAACAGATTTATCTCAGACGGAAGTTCTTTACAGATTATTGACTGACCCAACTATAGCATCTAAAAGATGGGTATATGAGCAATATGACTCACAAGTAAGAACTAATACTGTCAATATCAAAGGCGATGCTGCAGTAATTAGATTGAAAGAAATACCTGGTAAAGGAATAGCTGTAAAAACAGATTGTAATAGTACACACGTTTACCTAAACCCTTACAAAGGGGCAATGGGTGCTGTTGCTGAGTCTGCTCGTAATGTAGCTTGCGTTGGTGCTAGACCTGTGGCTATTACGAATTGCTTAAACTTCGGTAATCCTTATGACCCAGAAGTTTACTACCAATTCAAAGAAGCTATCAAAGGAATGGGCGACGCTTGCCGTCGATTAGAAACTCCAGTTACTGGTGGTAATGTGTCATTCCACAACGAAACGAAAACAAGTGCAATAAACCCAACTCCGACTATCGGTATGTTAGGCCTAATAGATGATTTGACTAAGATAATGTCATCAGAATTCAAAAATGAAGGCGACGATATATACTTACTTGGCTCTGACAGAAAGGAAATAGGTGGTAGCCAGTACTTAAAAACAATATTCGACAAAGTAGTTGGCGATGCGCCAGATATCGACATAGACGAGGAAGCTAACCTAATAGATGCTATCCTAGAACTAATCGGCGAAGGAGTAATCAATTCTGCTCACGATACTTCAGAAGGTGGGATTGCAATATGTCTAGCGGAAAAAGCTATGTCTTCAGATGGACTTGGTTGTGAAGTAACAATAGATGGTGACAATGCTGCTCTATTCGGTGAGTCTCATTCTCGTATTATAATCTCTGCTTCACCAGAGCAAGCTACTCGAATTTCAGAAATAGCAGTTGAGTACAATCTTGGACTTCTGAAAATGGGTACTGTAATAGAAGATAATTTCGTAATTAACGATTCTATCAACGAACCAGTTGAAAAGCTATTAGAAGCTTACGAAGGTGCTTTACCGAGTATAATGGATAAAAAATAGTATTACATACTAGATAAGATTTTTACAAGAGACGCTTAGAATTTAAGCGTCTTTTTTTTGATAATTTTGAAAACTGTCCACGAATTAGTTGACCTTTACAACTGCGAGGACTGAAAGGACATATTTGCCAAGTCGAAGGCTTGGGCTGTCTCAAATCCCCCAAACCCCCTTTATCAAGGGGGCTTCAGGCCTGTAGAGAAGTATTGCATACGTCTCATATCACTAAACCCACAATAACAAAAGGAGTTTAGGTCTGCTATTATTCTAAATGGAATGGAGCGTAGCGTAATGTAGTGAAGAATCCAGGAAAAAGAAGTATTGTCTTTCTCTTTAGCCAACCGTTAACATTTGCATCAAATAATACCTAAGACTTCTAGTCACATTTCTAGTATATAATTGTAAATAAGTTCTAAATTAATTTGCAAAATGTTATCTTTTATGTTAACTTTGTTAATGGGCAAGAAGATAGTATTTTACAAAGAATATTTTATAAGCTTCTATACAAAACAAGATATAGAGGTTAAAGAGAAAATACAGTATGTCTTCTCTCTAATTCAGCAACTAGACCGAGTTCCAGAGAAATTCTTAAAACATCTATCCGGTACGAACGGTCTATATGAAATAAGAATAAAAAGTAAAGGTAATATTTATAGGGTTTTCTGTTGCTTTGATAGAGGTAATTTGATTGTATTATTCAATTGTTTCCAAAAAAAGACACAAAAAACTCCTAACAAAGAAATAAGAAAGGCTTTAGAGTTAAAAGATAAATATTTTGAAGAGAGAAAACCATGAAAAAGTATAATAATATAACTTCATTTGATGAATTACTAAATGTTGAATATGGTAAAATTGGTACAGAAAAAAGGAATGATTTTGAACATAAATCTATGCTTTTTACTATCAGTGAAATGCTAAAAGATGCGAGAAAGGAAGCTAAACTAACACAAGAAGAATTGGCTGATAGAACTGGAACTAAGAAAAGTTATATCTCAAAATTAGAAAACGGTAAAGCGAATGTCCAACTTTCCACCCTGATTAGAATCTTTGAACAAGGTTTGAATAAACAAATCGGACTTACTTTTTTGTGATAATCATCAATTAAAATCGACTACAACCTATCCTGTAATTCTTCCAATCAAGTCCTCCCTGTCAAGGGAGGATTTCCTGCTTTCAGCTGGACAGGTAGGTGGGTTTAAGGTTGTTACTCTAACCCAGCCAACCCCATATACCCCTCAATTATCCCACTAGTATAGTGGCTGGCAACTTTGTCAACAAAGCGGATGAAATCTATATGAGCATCATCATTCGCTGAATCAGAGATAGTACGCACAATCCCGAACGGTACGCTATACTCATAGCATATCTGACCGACTGCTGCACCTTCCATCTCTACGCAGAGTACTTCTGGCAAATCGTTGCGGAATCTCTCTATCTCTGTATTGTCAGAAATAAACCTATCGCCACTAGCTATATCGCCGTTGTAAATAGTGGGGGAGTGCAAGCCAAATTCTGCAACTAACTTACTGTCTAGCTTGTTATTAGCTAGAAAATTCTCTGTTGCTTTGGTTAGCTTTTTGCTTATCTGCGTGTCCGCCTCGAAGTAGGTTTTACCTATTAACGGAATCTCGAATCTGGCGAAAATAGGGCTTGCATCCATATCGTGTTGTATTAGACTTTTGCCTATTACTATATCGCCGATGTTCAATCGTTCATCTAGTCCGCCAGCTACTCCTGAGAATATAATCTCATCAACTCCAAATTGGATTATAAGTGCTGTAGCAGTGGAGGCCGCTGCAACCTTACCCCAACGCGAGAAAACTACGACAACTTCTTTACCGTATAGCTTCCCTACGAAATAGGTTCGCATACCTAATACTACTTCCCGCTCTACTTCCATTTGCTCGTGGAGTAGGTGTATCTCCTCGTGCATTGCACTCATTATTCCGATTGGCATCTTGACCTTATGTTTTATTTCCTAAATAATCTTTCACGTATAGCTCCTCTACGAATACTATAATCACAGCTAATATAGGAGCTGCGAGTATCAAGCCAAAAATACCAGTCAATATTCCAAATATAATCAACCAAAGCAGGGTAAGTGCTGGTGGTAATGAGACTATTCTCTTTTCGACTATAGGGGTTATGAGATATGTCTCTATTACTTGAATTGCGAGGTATAATCCTACTACATATAGTGCGACATCAGTTCCTTCCATTAGTGCAATGAGAACTGCTGGTATCAAACCTATGAAAGGTCCAATATTAGGAATAAACGTAAATAAGGCTGCAATTAGTGCTAAGGCTATTGGCATTGGTACGCCCAAAATAATTAGTCCTATAGCCGTTAGCAAAGCAACTAAAGTCATAGATATAAGCTTTGCAATCATCCATAAGCTTAATGTCTCGTGTACTTTATCCAATATTTCTGCTAATCTCGGTTGGAATGTACTAGAGAATAGTTTGAGTAACCCCTTTCTATATAGACTCGGATTAACTGCTAAGAATATACCTATTACGAAGACAACAAATGCATTTGTCAATACTTCTATTGTTGTAGCGAATGACCCTAATACTTGTGTGTATATTTTCGTGCTACCTTTGCCTACTAATAATTCCTCGGGGTTCTTCGGTATCTCTTTAATGAATTTTCTACCAATATCTGTTTGTTTTAATGTCTCTTTTAGATTATCTATCGATTGTGGGATAATCTCTATTACCTTACTAATCTGGTCACTTACTGATGGACCTATAAGCAAAACAAGTGTTGTTGCTACGGAGAACATAAGTACAATAACTAATAGAAGCGATAACCCATAGGATAGTTTTATTTTTTTATGAAACCACGATGCGCTATAGTTGAGTAAAACGGCAAAGAAAATACCCGCAAATACTAACAAGAAAAAATTCGGCTGTAAAATAAGTAAAGCAAATGCGGATAACATAAGTAGTGTTATGAAAACAGCTCTCGCTATTTTACTATTGAACTCGTGATTCGTAGTCATATTCGTTTTCGTATTATTTTGAAAATTTCATAAATCTAAGACTAATTTACAAAATAGATATTATTTATAATCTCGATTTATCACTTCGCTTATACCATCTTCGTAGGTAGTGGGGGTGATGCCAAACTCTTTCTCGAATTTGGAGCTATCGAATACATAATCTCTATCATACTGATATAGCATCTCCACAGATTCTTTCATAATTGGTGTAAATATACCCATTATCTTAACTAAGAACCTAGGAGCATTCTGTATCTTGGGTGATACTCCCAATTTATTGGCAGCGAGAGTTACTATTTCCTTGCCCGTAAGTGGGTTTGCGGCTGTTGGTAGATGCCACACTTGCCCGTAGGCGGTGTCAGTATTGCCGAGTAGAGAAGTTGCCTTGCCAGCATCCACCGTGTAGGTGAAAGAGTGTTTACGCTCTGGACTGCAAAGCCAATTCGCTTTTTTACCTTTGCTGAGTGGCTTGAATACTATCTCATTCAGTAAACTATTATTCTTCGGTATTCCTGGGCCATAGAAATCCGCCGAACGAGCTATCAACGCTTTTAGTCCATCATTTTTCACAGCTTCCAATATCAAATTAGCTATTTCGGCTCGGACTTTCCCTTTTTTACTGGGTGGGTTTATGGGAGTACTTTCGGTCATTTTCCTAATATGATTTTCGTCATACATATATACATTATCGAAGAAAACTAGCTTGCAATCTTCCTTTTTGCATATTTCTATCACGTTTCGAATGAATTTCGGCCAGTTTTCTTGCCAAACTTTAGTGTTATATTCGAACCCAACTGTTATATAAACCACTTCTGACTCAGCGATTGCTTTTTCCAACTGTCCGTAATCTAAGACATCAGCTTTTACTAGCTCATCGGAGTCGTTTACCTTCTGTGGATTTCTAGCTACTAATCGCACCTTGTCTGTGTATTTGGGAAGTGCTTTGGCTATTTCTATGCCGATTATACCACTAGAGCCGAGTATTGTTTGCATATTATTTTTCATCTTTTTGTTGACTGATTATTCAAAGTTATGTATTTTGAGTATCTAAATTTAGAAAATTTAAACTCTTTCAAATAATCGCCAATGCGGATATACAAAAACCAAATTCATAATCTCTGTTGACTATCTCATCTCTACTATATTGACTTCAAAAACGTGAAGTGAGTAACGGTTCACCTATAAACAATCTTATCTATCTCACGCATCATTTCGTTGGCTGATTTATCCCACGAGAATTCTCTAGCCCATTCGACCGCTCCAGTAGAGAGTTGATTGAGCAATTCGGGATATTTTAAATTTAGTTTTTATCAAAAAATTAATTATTTTAGTTACTGTAGATTAATAATAAATTGTTATTTGTATGAAAAAAAAGTATGATAATATTACAGTTCTGGATAAAACAATTGCTGTAACTGAAGATAATTATATATCATTAACAGATATGTTAAAAGCCAAAGATGGTGATTTTTTCATTGCTGATTGGTTAAGAAATAGGAATACTCTTGAGTATATGGGTATTTGGGAAAGAATAAACAATCCTGAATTTAATTATGGCGAATTCGCCACAATTAAAAGGTACTGAAAGCACTATAAGAGCTAAAGAATAATATCTATTAATCCTCTAGCAAACAGCTAAGGTATTTTCTCACCTATAAACAATCTTATCTATCTCAAACATCATTTCATCGGCTGATTTGTCCCACGAGAATTCTCTAGCCCATTCGACAGCGCCAGTAGAGAGTTGATTGAGCAATTCGGGGTTTGTTATTAGTTCTTCTAGCTTTTGGGTTAGTTCAGGTACGTTCCCGTATTCATACAAATCGCCAGATAACCCAACTTTAACCGAGTCACGCAATCCGGGTGAGTCCGCCGAGATTATTGGTGTACCGCAAGCATTCGCCTCTATGTTGGTTATTCCCCAGCCCTCTTTCATTGAGGTATTCACGACTACGTGTGACTTGCCTAATAGATCTACTTTCTCCTCGTCCGTCACGAATCCATGGAACTTCACCTTATCTGAGTAGCCGCCCTTACTTGCTAATTCTTCTAGCTTGGGTCTGTAATCGCCGCGGCCTATTATCTCTAATCTTATGTCTGGGTATTTCTTTTGCAATATCTCGAATGCATCGAACATATTATCAACCGACTTATACTTTTTCAATCGTCCGAAGTAGGTAATAGTGAAATTTGGATTTTTGGGTACAACAGCCATCGGGTACATCTCTTGCTCTATGGCGTTGTGGACTATAGCTATATTATCCTCGTCGAACCCTCGGGCTATGAACTCGTCCTTTGTACTTTGCGATACGGTGACTATAGGGTGCTTTTTATAAATATAATCGACTAGTTTTTCGGCAATAACTACGTAAAGCCCAGCTATTACGTTAGTCTCGTGGAATATACTTTTCCCGAAAAAGTGATGAGACAGGACCAATAATTTTTTCCCAATGAATAGCGGCAGATAGAACGGTATTTTATTTACATCGTCTATTATCACATCATAGCCCTTGTCTATAAAAAGGTGTTTGTAGAGCTTTGGTACCTTGAAATTGAACGTATTGCGGCTACCACGACGCATTATAGTAATGCCGTCAATTACTACGTCGTTCGGCTCACCGGGTATCTCGCAACACACTAGAGTAACTTCGTGACCCTTTGCTGCTATCCGCTTGAAAATCTCGTGGAGGTGAACTTCTGCACCGCCACCGAGTGGATTTTTTATGTCTTGCCAATTAAATATTAGTATTTTTATGTTTTTTGGCATTTATCTTGTCTCTTAGTTAGTACATATAGGTGAATAATACCTAAGTGTAAGTATATTAATATATTAGTGATTTCGTTATGAAAATCAAATTGTCAAATATTATCCATTGGCTACTATTAGCATCCCTTTTAGCATTTCTCGGCTCTTGTGGCAATATGAGTAGTGTGAGAAATGGAAAATATATAGTAGCAAAATCCGAAAAAATCGAGGAAATAAAAAACGCTCCTTCCGATTCTTTGCTTCTTGCTATGTATGAAAACGAAAATGAAATCACTGCTTTAACAGGTAACGAAGAAAAACCAGTAGAAGTTATAAATGAAACTCCGGTAAGGAGAATCCCGACTCTGCAAGAGCAGATGAACAACTTAGCTGATAGACAGGATAATTTCGATAACCGATTGACAAAAATAGAAACTCAAAATAACAAAATCAGCAATAAGCTAGAAGAAATAACAGAACTACTAAAATCAAAAAAGCCAGCAACTACTGAAACTGCAACAACGGGAATCACTCCTGAGAAAAAAGAACAAAAAGAAGCATTCGTATTATACCCAGACCACAAAGCTCAGGGAAGAAAGAGACCAATTACTAAGAGAAAGTCAACCCCAGTCGTAGAGCCAGACACAAAAAAAGAAGAAAGTTCGATATTCAAATCGGCAGTTGATATGGTTGACAAGCAAGACTACAACGGAGCAGTGCTTATGCTACTAAAAGAAGAACAAAAGCTAAGCGACCCTACTAAACTAGCAGAATGTCGCTATCTAATAGCCAAATCATTCCTTTCGCTGAATAGATATACTCAAGCACAAGACTACTACGGTAAGGTACTATCCTCAAATATTGATTTCGAGAAAAAAGCTGAAGCCCAAGCCGGAATAGCAAAAATCCATCTGAAAAAAGGTGATAGGGAAGAAGCAAAAAAGGCCTACAAGACTATCTTAGACAAATATGCTACCACACAATATGTTATAGAAGCTAAGAAGATGTTGCAGCAGTTGTAGGGGAGAGTGTTTTGTATACTCATAGCTATAACAGAATAGTAATGTCACAGCGAGGACTGAAAGGACGTGGCTGTCTCACTTATTTTCAGTACATCGACTACGTCTGGAACCATCTGGATTTAAAGTGTGGACTGTCAGAATCTGTTTGCCAAACCAATGCATGGAATGACTCATAAATAGTAAATCCTTTCTCGAGATTACCACGTCATTTCAGCAAGCTGAAATTCCTCGTAATGACACAGTAAATTAACAATTACTACTTTTCTTACTTCACAGGACTTATAGGGCTGTCATATTCTCTGGATAAACTGTTGAACATTAGTGCTAATCCGAAGGTTAGCTGATTTACTTTCCATGGTTGGGAGTTGATGTTGCTTAGCCCCAGATTGAAGCTAATCTCTGGTACAAGAAGAAAAGTACCACGTTCATTCAATAGTAGGGAGTAACCCACACCAAAGTTCAAGAATGCACTCAAACTATTTAGTTCAGGTATATCGCCGTGTATTTCATTTCGTTTACGAGTGCCTGTGTCTTTGAATACTCCACGCTTACTGGGCTGTGTGAGTCTTTCTTCTTGTTCGAATACACCTCGAATATTATACCCTAAAAATCCACCACCATGTAAATAGAGGTATTGAATAGGGTAATAGTTTATTCCAGCGTTCAACCCAAAAGAGCTGATACTAGTTGAGATTAGATGTTCAGTTACAGCTATATCGCCACTATTACTATTGTCAAGATTACTAATAGGTATTTGCTGAGTAGATAAAAGGTCAGCACCTAAATCCAGAACACTAGCTCTCAAGTCTAATTCCATATTCTGATTTATAGGGTATTGCAATATCATACCTATATTTAGACCAATTCCAGAACCAGATTCGAACCCACTACAACAATTTGGCGTACCAATAATTTTAGCGAAGTCAGGAGAATGAGAATTAAGACCTGTAGCTCCGAATACTCCTATTGCATACCGCTTTACGTCAAGGTATTCGGTAGATGTTTGCGCAATTATATTTGCACAGAATACTGTTATAAAGAGTGTTATCAGGTAAATAAGTTTCAAAAACCACCGAATATATATGTTTAGATGTAATTCATTTCGTAACTTTGAAAGTTACACAAATAACAAAGTAACAATTATTTGTTTTAATTTATAATAGATTATTTTAAATAGAGGTTTTTTTATGTCGCACGGGTCATTCAACGCCTATAAAATGGCACAAGAGCAATTTACAAATATTGCTAATAAACTAGGATTGGATCAAGCAACAATAGATTTGCTTAATAATACTGAAAGAGAGTTCTCATTCAACATTCCAATCAGAATGGACGATGGTACTTACAAAGTATTCAGAGGTTTCAGAGTTCATCATAATGATGCACGAGGACCTTGTAAAGGTGGTATCAGATTCCATCCCCAAGAAACAGTTGATACCGTACGCGCACTTGCGATGTGGATGACATGGAAAACTTCTGTTGTTGATATTCCACTTGGTGGTGGTAAAGGTGGAGTTATTTGTGACCCACAAAACTTATCATCATTCGAACAAGAACAAATCTGTCGTGGTTGGGTTAGACAAATGGCAAGAATGGTTGGTCCTATACAAGACGTTCCGGCTCCAGATGTACTAACAACTGGTCAGCACATGATATGGATGTTAGATGAATATGAGAAAATTACTGGAATGAAGAACCCTGGTTTTATCACAGGTAAGCCAGTTGGTATGGGCGGTTCATTAGGTAGAACGGAAGCTACGGGATACGGTGTTATCTATACTTTGCGTGAAGCACTTGACCAAATCGGTTTGGATATTAATAAAACTACTGCTTCTGTACAAGGTTTTGGTAACGTTGCAAAATACGCTATCGAACTTTATACTGAAATGGGTGGTAAAGTAATTGCTGTTTCTAGTTGGAATCACGTTGAACAAAGAGCTTATACTTTCAAAAAAGAAACTGGAATTGCATTCCAAGATTTAGAAAGTATAACTAATAAATTTGGTGAAGTTGACGTAGAGAAAGCAAAACAAAACGGATATGAAGTACTTGACGGTGGAGCTTGGATTGAACAAAATGTAGATATACTAATACCTGCTGCTTTGGAAAACCAAATCAACAAAGACACAGTAACTAAAATACAAGATACAGTTAAGGTAATTGTTGAAGGTGCAAATGGACCTACTACTCCTGAAGCTGATGTAGTAATCAATGAAAAAGGTATTCTTTGCATTCCTGACTTCTTAGCAAACGCTGGTGGTGTTACTTGTTCTTATTTCGAGCAAGTTCAAAACAACACTAACTACTATTGGCCAAAAGAAGAAGTAATCGAAAAACTAGACAAGAAAATGACTGATGCTTATAAAGCAGTTGCTCACGTTGCTCATGGTAAGGGTTTACCTATGCGTGATGCTGCTTACGTAATTGCAATTCAACGTGTAGTTGAGTCTTGTAAAATGCGTGGTTGGGTGTAAGTAATAATCCTAACTATATAAAGATTAGAACTTAAAGGGATTAAAATTTTGAATTTTAATCCCTTTTTCTTATTTTAGACTTAATCATCTGAATAGGTTCTTAAATGAAAAAAGTTATACTTGTCTTAATAGCACTTACATTAGTTGTCTCTAATTCAAATGCACAAAAGAATTACAATAACTGGGTCTTCGGTCAAGGAGCATGGATAAACTTTCCAGACGCAGTCTCAAACCCTAGTTTTGTAGAAAGAGCAGCAATCAATCAAGTGGAAGGTTGCACAGCTTACTCTGATGATAATGGAAACTTACTTTTCTATAGTGATGGAACGACTGTTTGGAATAAGAGCCACCAAGTAATAACTAACGGTAATGGACTTAAAGGTTCTTGGACTGCATCGCAGGGAGCATTCATATTCCCTGTACCGGGTGCAAAAGATAAATTGTATATAATCTGCTTAGGTGCAACAGAAAGAAGTAACGAGCATGCCTACTATTCTATAATAGATTATTCTAAAGGTTATGCACAAGCAGAAGTTATCGATAAGAATAAAATACTAAACGATTCTTATGATGGAGAGAGAGCCGCCGTTATTAAAAAGCCCGATAAACCTGGCTATTGGTTAATATTAGATGACGTTGCGTACCCTAAATATTTAATATATGATGTTAGTCCCTCTGGTATTAGTTTGTTTAGCTCTTATAGTGGTGTTATGAATAAACAAGATAACCACGGTGTAGTAAAGATTTCTCCAAACTCTAACCTAATTATAAGCGTTAATTCTGATAATCCTGAATTTGAGATTTGTAGATTCAATCCATTCGAAGGTATTATATATGAATCAATGATGATTAAGTCGACTGGGCTTGGTAAAACAGTGCATGGTGCAGATTTTTCACCTAATAACCGTTTCGCATATATTAGTTCTAATAAAAGAGAAGGTTCAAGTTGGATAACAATACTTAATCAATTTGATATTATTGATTACTTCAAAACGGATAATCCTCAATTATCTAATATTGTTTGGGAGAATTTTAACTGGAGAATTGCAAGTAAAGAAGCTGTTGAATTAGCTCCTAATAATAAAGTATATATTGCTAGTCCCGAAACTAATTATATTAGTTGTATAAATGCACCCAACTTGAAATATCCAAGCTGCAATTACGAAAAACAAGCCGTGGACTTAAAAACTACAAGGTCTATGCTAGGTCTACCTTCTAAGGTTGTTGAACCAATCATAAAGTATGTTTTCATAGACTCTGTTGTATGTGATGGGGAAGATTTTGAATATGATTCAGAGTATGGTTCTGGTTCATTCTGGATTACTCCTAACAAAGGAGTTATAAATGGTCCTAAACTAACAATTAAGAAATTTTCAGAACTCGATACTGGCTATTATCATCTCTATGATGAAAATTCAGAATTGAGATTAATATTACATCTCGACTATATTTCAAACGATTTATTCAGATTCGTTGAAGCAATTCCGGATATTTATTTATGCCCTGGTGATAGTGTCTTGATTCAAGTTAATGATGATGTAGAAAGAATAATTTGGGGTGATGGTTCAACTTCTAGAAATTTCTATGTATATAAGCCAGGCAAACATAAGTTCACTGTATTTCTAAAAAATGGTTGTGTAATAGAAGATGAAATTGAAATATTCACAAAAAATATTAAACCAATAATCTCAACTAGTGGCTCGCATTGCGAATTTGGTTTTGGTGAACTATACACTAAAGAAAAATTCTATAAGTATGAATGGAGTGATGGTTCAACTGATGAAAAATTAAAAGTTTACAGTAGTGGTACTTACTGGGTGAAAGTTACTTCTTGGGGTGGTTGTGTAGGCTATGATACTATTAGCATAGTTATGGAGACTACTGAAGAATATGACCTTTTACCCGATTCCCTTTCCTTTTGCCCAGAGGAATTAGCAGAATACAGAATACTAAAAGATACTCTATTCAGCTCTATTGCCTGGTCTCATGGTAAATTTGGGAGTATAACATACTTTGCTGAGACTGGTCAATACACTGTTGTAGCAATGGATAAAAATGGTTGCCCTCACTATGATACTGTATATGTAACTATACACGACAGTTTTAAAATTGAATTCGAGACGATGGAAAATTACTATTGTGTTGGAGATTCTGGTTTTGTCGAGCTAAAAGACAGGGCGAACACGGTCTTTACTTGGTACGATGGTAAAAAAGTTAAATCAAGATATTTCAAGCAAGTTGGTACTTTTAAAGTAACTGCTTTAGATACTATAACAGGTTGCACCCAAAAAGAAGAGATTAATTTCAATAACTATCCATATTTGAGTGCGAAGATTATAGTTATTGGTGACCAAAATCCTTGTTCGGGTAAACCTTTAGTTCTTAGATCTAGATATTTAGATAAATCGTATAGCTACTATTGGAATGGAGATTTAGGGAACGATAGCTTAGTAGTTCTGAAGACGGGTACTTATAACCTGCTAATTGTAAATGAATTTACTGGTTGCAAAGACTCAGCTTCTATAACTGTGGAATTTGCGGAACAAATGGAAGTATCCATAATAGGTAATGATATTTGTAAAGGTGATGAAGCTGTTCTTAGTGTGGATCCATACGATCCGGCTCTAACTTATAAATGGTCAACTGGTGAATCATCACCCAGTATAACTGTCAGTATGGCAGGCAAATATACTGTAATTGCAACAAATGGCACTTGTAGTGATACTGCCGAGATTGTAATTAACGAATATCCTTCGCCATCAGTTTCTATTCAGGGAGATACTGAAATATGTTCTGGTGAAAAGTCTCTATTATCAACTAAAACAAAATTCGATAAATACCTATGGTCAACTGGTGAGACTTCAGAATCAATTGAAGTTGATAAACCGGGTATTTATACAGTAGAGGTAACTGATATTAACGGATGTAAAGCAAATGCCGAATATGAGATTACTCAGCATCTTATTAATATCTCACTATCTAAAAATTCATTTGATTTTGGGAAGTTATACATAGGTGACTCTAAGCTGGACAATGTTACTATATATAATAACTTAGCCCAAGAAATCAGATTTGAATACTTACAGAATAAAAACATAGTGCTAAAAGATGAGTTTATAATTAAAGAATATTTTGAAGCACGTAAATTAGGTGAATATCAAGATACAATTTGGTTCAATATTACTTATCCTTGCGATTCCACTTTCTTCATTACTAAGAAAGCAGAAGTATATGCAATAGCAACAATTTCAACAGCAAATATAAGATCTAAAATTGGGGATAGGATTAATATTCCTTTCTATATTAAAGGTCCATCTGAGATAGGAAACCTAAATTTTAACGTTGAAACTGACATTCTTAGTTCATTATTCTATCCTCCTAGTGGGTTAGATATATCGGCTAATATGACGATAACACGTGATATAACTCAATTCTATACTATGCCGGGTACTTTGTTACTAACGGATGTGGTTACTAGTCCAATTGATTATAAATCTATTACATCAGATAATAAGTATGTAGAGTTCAAAACTATACCAGGTAAAATTACAGTCGATTCAATTTGTGTTTTTGATTTTAGAAATATTGTAAATATCAACGATGTTGAAATAGTCGCAAATACAACTAATGGGAATGTGAATATACTTCTAAAATCTGTAGAACCTAGTGAGTATAAATTTGAAATATATTCTCTAGAAGGTAGTTTATTGATAACTCAAACGGAAAATATAACTCAGTTAGAATATGAGAAGCAAATAGAAACGAAGCAACTCTCAACTGGGGTTTATTTACTTCGAGTTTCTAATCCTTATAAATCAATTACTCGTAAAATATTAATTACGGAATAGAATTACACAAAAAATAGCTCCCTCGGGAGCTTTTTTTTGTTCGGTGATTTTTATCTAATTGATTTCATAATAAATCCCAATATATCCAATCATCGAGAAATTATTTTTAATTTCACTATTTATTGGAGACGTTAAATGCCGATTGTATTTCATTCCGCCAAGAAAACCAATCGTATTGACTTTAGAAAAAAACTCTATACCTAAATTCATCATTAATCTATAATGCTTAATTTGTTCTGAATAATAATTACTAATGAAATTATTTAAGTTTTCATCGTAATATTCGTAACCATAACCTTTTAATTCATCAAATTCACTCAGGATTATATTATCTGTGTTTATTCTATTAAATGTTATTTTATTTATCAATCCTGCTGTTAATCTCATACCAGGAAGAATTATAGGTAAATTATCAGATTGACCAAATAACTCAAAAGATATACTTATTGGTATTTGTAACTGCCAATCCCAATTAGCCACTTCTGCAACAGTTAATTTTCCAAAATTCGAGAGTTCATTTCTATTAATCTCACCAATATTAATAAAAGGATCGAAACCTAAAAATTCTTTACAGAGCCCTATACCAACACTATAAGAAAATTGTTTGTTTAAATATTTTCTGGCATTAACTTCAATAAATAATGAAAGATCACTTGAATATGTAGTGTTTGAAAACCCTGTTTTATCTATAATTTTATATGAATTACCATTAAAGCCGAGGTTCATATTAACTTCATTAACTATTTGTCCAAATCCGAAAACAGGACAAAGCATCAAAATCCAAATAATCTGTTTTTTAGTCATATTAATTCCATTAATGTACTCCGTGCCCAGAATAACCATTGCTACCACTATATACGAGCATTAGTTGTCTTCAATTATTATATTCATGTATTAAATTCTAAAAAATAAATATAAAGAAAATATTAAAACTTACTGTATAGAATCAAAAAAAAAGACCCTTTCGGTATTCCAAAAAAGTCTTAATTCTAAATTTTATACTTAGTGTGGAGATTTTACTCTACGTTCTGTACTTGTTCTCTTATTCGCTCTAGCTCTTCTTTCATATTCACTACTTTGTGAGCTATACTAGCATCATTACACTTAGAGCCTATAGTGTTAGTCTCTCTTAGCATTTCTTGTAGTAAGAAGTTCAGCTTAGGGCCATTTGATTCTTTATCTTTCATAGTATCGTAGAATACCTTAATGTGCGATTGCAAACGAACACACTCTTCGCTTATGTCTAGTTTATCAGCTAAGATAACCATTTCCATTTGTAAGCGTGATTCGTCTATCTCATCATTGTCGAATACTTGAGCTATTCTTTGTCTGATTTTCTCTCTTTCGCGTGGTATTCTGTCTATCTCATCGTCTTCTATAGTCTTCAATATCTTATGGATATTACCGATTCTAGCGTTCATATCTCTAGCTATGTTCTGTCCTTCTTTCTTACGCATATCAACTAATAATTTCAATCCCTTGCTAATTGCGTCTTTTGTAAGTGTCCACTCTAGTGCTGGGTCAACTTCTGCTTCTCTTTGTGTAAAGAAATTAGAGAACTGAAGAACGTGCTCGAACTTCACAGCTTCTTTTATCTTCAAATCTTTTCTGCATTGGTCTAGTTCAGCTTTTACGCCTTTTGCCAACTCAGAATTGATGTTGAACTCTTTGCTAGTTGTGTCCGCTTCTGTGTATATATTAATATTAACACTACCACGTTTTAGCATTTTCTTCACTCTATCGCGTATCTCAAACTCTTTATCAGCAAGACTACGAGGAGAACGCATATTAACATCCAAACCACGTCCGTTGACTGTACGGATTTCGACTGTTACTTTCATACCCTTTCTGTTAATCTCAGCTTTACTAAAGCCAGTCATACTTAAAATCATATAAACCCTTTATTAAATTTCTAATTGTTGTCTGTACTCTATCGTATAGCCAACATAATTTTCTGCGTTTTTACGTACCCAAGTCAACTCCGCGTCGCTTAGGTCTCTAACTATCTTAGCAGGTACACCTGCTACTAATACCCCTTCGGGCACTTCAAAATTTTCTCTTACCACTGCTCCGGCACCAACTAACGAATTGGAATTTACTATTGCATTATCCAAAACTGTAGCTCCTATACCTATTAAGCAGCGGTCTTTTATAGTACATCCGTGCAAAGTTACGGAATGTCCAACGGTTACGTACTCACCAATATTAAGTGCATACTTGTTATTTGTTACATGTAGCATACTTAAATCTTGGATATTGGTACCTTTACCTATGCGAATATAATGAACATCTCCACGAATTACACTATTATACCAAACTGAGCAATTCTCGCCAATTTCCACATCACCTATTATTCTTACTCCTTCGCATAGAAATGCACTCTCGTGAATCTTTGGTGTTATGCCCTTGTAAGTTATTATACTACCGTTTTTACCGTTCTCTAATTTCATTATTCGCCTAATTTATTAATAAGGTAATATCTTATTTATTGCTGTTTCATCTACTTTAATCATTCGTAAAGTTTCCTTACCAGCGAAGATAATCGAGCCATCTATATCAATTTCAGGGTAGAAAATAATAGGATGAACACCACCAATTTCTAGTGATTTTATCAATCTTCCATCTGTTCTTTGTAAGTAAAATAAGGCATAAGTCTCTCTATTTGATGCTATAAACATCAATTCATTCTGGGATATATACACAGGCATAGGAATACTATAGTCATAATATATTTTCCAAGTTAAATCACCTTTCTGACTATAAGCGAATATACCAGTCAGCATTTGCCCCATTCCCGAGCTATATGACACAAGATATAAATCACCATCTTTAGACATACTTAAGAAACGTGGGATATTCGATATTTCTTTGTCCCAAAGTAATTTACCTTTATTATCAAGATAGAATACTTTTGATAGAGGATTATCCCCACCTTGTACAGAACCAGATATTGCTATTTGCTTCCCATTGCTTATTGCCCCTTTTACAAATCTGTAGCCCTTAGCCGTATAACGCCATTTCTCAGCTCCATCAGTACCAATACAAACCAAAGTGTCAGTTACACCAAATTGATTGTTAGAGAGCGTTATTAGGATTCTCTCATCATCTATAGCTGATACATAGTCTATAATACTCGAATTGTATTTCTTTTTGTGTAACTCATTTCCTGATTTATCAAGTATCGCAAGATTACCGTCAGATGAGCTGAATACTATCGCATTTTTAAGTGCCAATGGAGTATTGAATATTTCTAACTTAGAGGGTACGAATAACTGATTACTGTATCTTAGTTTACCAGCAGTGTCGAGTGAATATATTTTTCCGAAATTATCTATTGTATATATATTATCACTACAATCCACAGCGAACCCAGCACCGATGAATGAGCCAGAATCTAGTTGATATTCCCAAGTCTTCAAATGGTTTAAAGCTGAGATAATTTTGCCATTCTGCGTAGAGAGTACAGATTGTCTATTACTAAGTAAAAGTGGGGGAGAAGTAGCTCCTGAACTGCTATCAATCACTTTTTGTGAGTATTGCTGAGCATGGAAAGATTCTATATTCTCAAAAGATGAACTGTGACCTTTATTGCCAAATATATTACCAAAATCTTTCGTACCGTCGTTCCCACAAGATACTAGTAGTATAGAAATCGATATGATTAATAGCTTATTGAGCATTTCTAACTAGTCTCAGCCCTATTGATTTGTAATCTATTTTATTGATAGAGCGGTTACTCACTCTGGCAAAGTTGAATCCATCTTGGTACGAACCACCACGCATTACGTGTCTGCCACCTGTTACCGGCCCAGTTGGGTCAGTTACAGGATTTGTTGTATAGTAGTTTTCTTCGTACTTATCCCAACACCATTCCCACATATTACCGTGAATGTCATACAAACCGTACTGATTTATTAGTTTTTCACCCACTTTGTGGCTGTTTAGTCCCGAATTACTATCGAAATAGCCCATCTGGTTTATATCGCCATTACCTGAGAAATCTTCATCAGTCCCTGCCGCACATATAAATTCCCACTCAGCTTCTGTTGGCAATCTCCAGCCATTTGCATTATAATCGAAAGTTACATTTGGGCCGACTAGATTATAAGCTTTATCAAGTCCATATACATCAGACATTTTGTTGCAAAACTCAATAGCTTGTAGCCAAGTAATACTATCAGCTGGGAATCTAAATTCATCTGCTGGAAGAATCAAAGTATCCATAACCTGTGACCAAAGCTCTTTGGTAACTTCATAAGAGAAAACATATAAATCTCTAGTTAGAGTTACTTCGTGTATTGGAGTCTCATCAGAAAAACCACTAAGAGCACCCATCATAAACTTACTTGCGTTGACTCTGACTGTATCATATTTAGGAGTTAGTGCAATATTTATAGGAATTGTATTAGTCTTCACTCCATTCACTTTTAAGCTAATATTTGCATTAGTAAAGCTCTGCTTAGGTACGAATATAACTTCAGTAGGGTTAGCGCTGATTATATCAATGCTCGCCTCTGAGTCATTTATCAAGACTTTCGTTGATTCGGTAGAGCTCCCCAAAGCGATTCCGTTCACCGAAACCGTATCGAATAGGAATGTGTTTGCCCTAGATAGACCCGTTAACTTAGCTGTCTCATTATCTACTAATGAGTTCTCTTCCGTACAAGCCGCGAGTAGCAGGGATATAAATATAACTAATAATGTGATTTGCTTCATTTAACTGTAATTTTGTTATGTTCTAATACAATTACAAATTTACTAAATATTATAAAGTAATAGGAGATTGAGGATAAAAATAATGGAAGATGATTAATGGAACCTTTAAAAATGAAGTTAATGTCACTGCGAACGAAGTTACGCAGTCTCATCACTTTATAAGCAATGTTGATAAATAAAACTTGTTTATTAAATAAAACTTGCAATTTAATTTAATTTAATTTAGACTTCATTAGAATTTTTATTAAATAATTTAGAGGTGTTAAAATGAAATTTCCAGGTGGGTGGCTATCATTAGCAAATTCTAATCCGATGCCAATTTCAGACTTTATTACTTATGTAGCACTTTTCAATGGTTCTTCTACAACGAAAGGACAAATTGAAATGTCAAGTGTGTACAATGAACCAACGGGTGGAACTTGGGTTAATAGTCCAATAGCTATTGCAAGCGAACCAACTGTAATTGCAGTGGATGCTCCTAATGATGTTACCCAGCAAATAGTTGCAGATTCAATGAATATGCAAACTATGATGGCCAATATCGCTCCTAATGTTGCACCACCACTTAAAAACCTAGTTTACTTATATGGAAACTTTAGTGAGAAATTACGATTTTTGTGTAATCTACCTATTGATTTAGGTCTTTCTAATTATGATCTATTTCAAATCAGTGTCCTTGAAAATGTAGGTACGCAAGGAGATATGCATGGAAATATCGAGGTAGTTGACTTTGGGACTGGTCCGTTTACAGGTATTCAAACAATACAACTAGTATTATCAGAAAATATGGGTCCAGTTAATCTAGGTATTAGATTGGAGAGTACAACTAATCAATCATCTATTTTTGAATTAAAACTTGTAATACTGCCACCAAATAGTATTAGATAAATGTTAACTTATCAATCAAATATTGCCTTTACAAGTAATAATAACTTAATTGTAAGTCCTAATTCAATAGTTGTTGACTCACCTAATAAACGTGGGTGTTGCCAAACTAAAAGAAGGAATTATAATTTAGTTACTTCATCAAATGGAATTAGTAACCCAACTAAAAATTCTTGTTGCTCAAATAATAAACAAGAAGAAAAATCATGTAGTAAAAAATCATGTACTTCTAAAAAGTCTAATTTTAAACCAAATCAGATAAATAATTCACTTCAAAAAACTAAATATACTGAGGCAGAAATTAATTCATTTAAAAATGAATTTGATAATCTTGTATCTAATGGAACAATAAGATTAAATGAGTATTTAGAGATATTTGAAGAGGGTTCAAAAAATACTTACCAGAATTACAATGATAATGAAGTAAAAGCAAAACTGCTCAATCCTAATTTAAAATTAGATGTTGTTTCGAGAATGGATGAAAAAACTAATAGTATAAATATCAATATAATTGATGTTGATAAAAATAGAAAATATTTAGATCAAACATTAAATTTTAAAATAACAGAAACAAATTTAAAAAAATATGAAGAATCAGTTTCTATTATTATTCTAGCAAGATGGTTAGCAATTCAAAATTTATACTATAAAAGTGATAAAAAAACAAATAAGGCTCAAAGTGATGAAGAAACACCAAAACTCATGCCATTGATGCCAGAAGTCTCAGATTGCAAAGAGGAATATGGAATTGATGGCGATTGTATGTGTATCAATCACGATATGAAATGTTCTGTACCTATTATTCGTGAAACTGGTAAAATTAGTTTATTAACTCCTTGCGTTGGACATTTTGAACCAGATTTATCAGAATGTTGTTTTAATCATGATATTGGGTTATGGTGTACAAGTGGTGTGTTCGAAGGAGTGGAGTGTCCCCATTTAGGTTGACAAAAATATAATTAATAAATTAGTCAATCATAATAGGATAAATTAAGAAATGTCAAGCACAAAAAAATACACTGAAGATTATAAAAGACAAGCAGTTGAATTAGT
>JBLWYD010000014.1:53544-75685 GCA_048267165.1 Bacteroidota bacterium | reverse complement strand
GAAAGAGGTATAGATTCATTCTTAATATTTATTGCTGCACTTTCACTCTCATTAGCATTACTTAATATTTTACCAATACCTGCTTTAGATGGTGGTCATTTATTAATAGTTCTAATTGAAGCTATTTACAGAAAAGAACTTCCTATAAAAGTCAAAATGGCAATCCAAAATGTAGGTATGCTACTATTATTAACTCTAATGGTTATTATTGTTATATTTGATGTACTTAGGTAATAATTATACTTATACTTTAGCTCTTTTTAGAAGTATTCCTCCAATTACGAAAAGTACTACTAAAGATAGGATAGCGACTCTGTAAGAGTCCGTCATATCCAATGCAAAGCTAAACAGGAAGTAGCCAATCCAAGATGTACCTCGCTCCGATATTTCATAGAAACTGAAATACTCAGTTTCCTTTTCTTTAGGGATTAGTTTTGAGAACAATGAACGGCTTAGAGCTTGAGTCCCACCCAATACTAATGCTATTACAAATGCTAGTATATAGAAATCTATCGCCGTATATAGGAATTGGAAAGCATATACGAGACATAATATCCAAATCACCAAACTAAATAGTATTACTGATTTCGCAGAGAATTTCTCAGCCCCTTTATTAAAAATAATTGATCCAAAGAAAGCAACGAATTGAACCATTAGAATTGCACTAATTAGCGTACTTTGTTCCAATCCTAATTCCTTAGCTCCAAATAGTGCCGAAAAAGTAATAACTGCCTGCACACCATCATTGTAGAATAAATAAGCTATTAGAAAATTAAATGCTTTCTTCTCTTTTCTTATATCTTTTAAAGTTTTCTTCAGTTGTTTGAAACTACTAATAACCGCATTATTATGTAATTCTATTCCGGCTTTATCTGTTCTTAGATACTTGAAAGTAATCAATGAAAATCCTACCCACCAGAGTCCTGCACTTCCTAATGAAATCCTTACAGCGTGACCTTCTGTTATTCCTAATGAGTCGAAATTAGAAAATATAATCAGATTTATAAGAAGTAATACTCCCCCACCTAGAAATCCAACTCCCCAACCAATTGATGAAATTTTATCTCTCTCATGTTCCTGAGCTATATCATTTAGGAATGAATTATAAATCACCATTGCTCCACCAAAAGAAAGATTAGCCATAAATAATAGAATTCCTCCTAGATGATAGTTAGTCCCTTCTAGAAAATAAAGCATTGTTGTAGAAATTGCTCCAAGGGTCGAAAGAAGAATCAAAATAGATTTTTTTCTATTTGTTCTATCCGAGTATGCTCCTAACAATGGAAGTAGAAGTACTTGGAATAAAACAGAGGCGGATATAACATATCCAAAGTAAGAGGCTGGATTAATCCATAATCCCAAAAAGCTTATTTTTCCATTAATTGCTGCATTTTCTGCAATTGTGGATAAGTAAGGGCCAAGAAAAACTGTTATAACCGTAGCTGAAAAGGCAGATATAGCCCAATCAAACATATACCAACCGAAACGTTCTTTTTTATTTGACATTTATTTTCATAGTTTGAAAGTTAAACATTACAGAGTATTAAATTATTTGTTTACTCGTACGTTATAAGTTAATTATTCCTTTTATCTTTCCAATAAGTTAATGTCAAAAACAACAGACTCAGAATTAGAATATATTAAAATCTACGGTGCTAAGGAGCATAATCTAAAGAATATAGATGTAGTTATTCCTCGTGATAAACTTACTGTAATTACAGGACTATCAGGGTCTGGTAAATCTAGTTTAGCTTTTGATACCTTATTTGCAGAAGGACAGAGAAGATACATAGAATGTTTGTCAGCGAATGCAAAACAGTTTCTAGGTATGATGAAAAAACCTGATGTAGATAAGATAGAAGGTCTCTCCCCGGCTATATCCATAGAACAAAAGACTTTAAGCAATAGTCCTCGTTCTACAGTTGGAACAGTAACTGAAATATATGACTACTTAAGATTACTTTTTACCAAAATTGGAGTTCAATATTCTCTTGAACATGATGTACCTGTAATTCAGAAAAGTAAAGATCAGATACTTAACGAAATAATAGAAGACTTTAACGGTAAGAAAATAATGATTCTTGCTCCTGTAGTTAGAGGAAGAAAAGGTCACTATAGAGAATTATTTGAGCAATTTGCAAAACAAGGTTTTACGAAAGTCCGTGTAGATGGTATAGTTAAAGACATTGAACCTGGTATGCAACTATCAAGATACAAAATTCACGATATTGAATTAGTTCTCGATCGTTTAATCCCTGATAAAGAACACGAAAATCGAATAAACGAATCCGTAGAATTAGCTCTTAAAAAAGGTGATGGTGTTATATTCATTCTTCACGAAGTTAAGGGTAAATGGAAAGAAGAAACTTATAGTATTCACTATACTTGTCCTATTTCAGGTGAAGCTTATAGTAAATTAGCACCAAATATGTTCTCATTCAATTCATCTTATGGTGCTTGTGAGAAATGTAATGGACTTGGATTCTTACAAGACTTTGATAAAGCTTTATTGATTGAAGACCCAGAAAAGTCTATAAAAAGACGTGGATTAGCATTCGTAGATAAGACTAATTCAATAATATACAAACAAATAGACAAGATAGCTGAGAAGATAGGTTTGGATATGGGCATTCCTGTATCTAAGGTTGATGAGAAGATACTTGATATAATTCTATATGGTACTGAAGATTTAGAAATCAATTCTGATTATAGTTTTGGTAATGAAAAGATAAGCTATAAACACTCATTTTCAGGGCTAATTCCCATTCTTAATCATCAGTATCAAACTGCTAATAAGCCTAAGCAACGCCGTATGGAAAAGTATATGGCGGAAAGAGAATGCGATGTATGCTGTGGTGGTAGATTAAAGAAAAGAAGTTTAAATGTAAGAATAGAAGGAAAGAATATATACGATATCAGTTCTATGAACATAACTGAATGTCGAATATTTTTCAACTCTTTATTAAAAAAATTAAAGAAAAGAGATTCGATAATTGCGAAAGTAGTTATTACCGAAATAGCTGATAGATTAGAGTTTCTTGAAGAAGTTGGGTTGAATTATCTTACTCTTTCAAGGTCATCTAAGTCTCTATCTGGTGGAGAATCTCAACGTATTAGGCTAGCTTCTCAGATTGGCTCAAAACTAGTTGGTATCATGTATGTACTGGATGAGCCATCAATTGGGTTACATCAACACGATAATAATAAGCTTATAAACTCACTTAAGAAATTAAGAGATTTGGGTAATACACTTATTGTAGTCGAGCATGATAAACAAATGATTCTTGAGGCCGACCACCTTATAGACATTGGCCCAGGAGCTGGTGTTAATGGTGGGCACATACTAGCAAGTGATAAACCAAGTAAGTTAATAGGTAAGAAAATAGAAGGGTCTCACACTGTTAACTATCTAAATAATACAGATTACCTTACTAAAATTAATTCAAGACGAGATGGTAGTGGCTTGTCATTAAAGCTATTAGGAGCAAAAGGTAATAACTTAAGAAATGTTGATTTAGTACTTCCTTTAGGAAAGTTTATAGCAATCACAGGTATGAGTGGTTCTGGGAAATCATCATTAATAAATGACACACTTGTTCCTAAATTAAAAAGATACTTCTATAATTCTACTGAAAAATCTTTAGAGTTCGATAGACTAGAAGGAATTGAAAATATAGATAAGGTGATTGAAATAGATCAAACGCCTATAGGTAAGACTCCACGTTCTAATCCTGCAACTTATACGGGTATTTTCACATTAGTGAGGGACTTCTTCACTCAATTACCAGAAGCAAAGATAAGAGGATATAGCGCTGGTCGCTTCTCATTCAATGTAGAAGGCGGAAGATGTGAGGAATGTCAGGGAGCTGGTATGAGAAAAATAGAGATGAATTTCTTGCCAGATGTCTTTGTTACTTGCGATGTTTGTAATGGAGATAGATACAACAGCGAAACTCTACAAGTGAAATACAAAGGGAAATCTATAGCTGAAGTACTTGCAATGCCTATAACCGAATCATTGGCTTTCTTCAATGAAATTCCAAAACTGAAAAGAAAACTTTCTGTATTAAATGATGTTGGATTAGGTTATCTAACATTAGGACAGCAATCCCCCACCCTATCTGGTGGTGAAGCTCAGAGAGTGAAATTAGCAACGGAACTATCAAAAAACAGTACTGGTAAAACTTTATATTTATTAGATGAACCCACAACTGGATTACATTTCGAAGATATTAACTTACTTCTAACTTTATTGAATAAATTAGCAGATAAGGGCAACACAATAGTTGTTATAGAACACAACTTAGATGTAGTCCATGCAGCTGATTGGATTATAGATATGGGTCCTTTGGGTGGTAATGAAGGTGGAGAAATTATATTCGAAGGAAATCCAGAGGAAATAATTAAAGACAAAAAGAGTCTTACAGGCAAATATTTGAAAGAAGAATTCAAAAAGAAATAACAACAAATCTGCATTTATAATGAATAATAATTATATTTGTAACTGTATGAAATTAAAATTAGGAAGAATAACAAATGAACATATTAGTATGTGTATCAAGAGTTCCTGACACAGCTGCAAAAATCAAGGTAGCTGGTGATAATAAGTCAGTTGAGACTACAGGCGTAAAATTTATATTAAACCCCTATGACGAATATGCTTTGGAAGAAGCAATTCAACTACAAGAAAGTAAAGGCGGTGAGTTAACAGTACTAACAGTTGCTGGCGATGAAGCTACAGATATACTTAGAACTGCATTAGCAATGGGAGCTGATAAAGCTATCCATATAAAAGCAAATCAATTAGAAAAAGATTCATTCTACGTTGCTAACAATATAGCAAATGTAGCAAAAGAGCTTAATCCTGATATTATATTTTTAGGAAAGCAAAGTATAGATTTTGATTCATTCCAAATCTCTTCTCTACTAGGTGGTCTATTAGATTTACCTTCAGTAGATGTAGTATCTTCAATAAACTATGCTGATGGTTCAATCACTGGTGAAAAAGATATAGAAGGCGGTAAAGAATCATTTGAAACTAGTTTACCGGCTATTATAAGCGTTCAAAAAGGAATTAAGGAACCAAGATATCCTAAATTACCACAAATCATGAAAGCTAAACAAAAGCCAATTGAAGTAAAAGATGCAATTGAAACTCCACTTCGTACTGAAATATTAGAAATGACTCTTCCTGAAAAAGCAAGAGCTGGAAAAATATTGACAGGAAGCGACGCAGATATAGATGAATTAGTAAGATTGTTACACGAAGATGCAAAAGTAATATAAGGAGAAGAATATGAAAGTATTAGTTTTAGTTGAAGAACACAATGGAAGTTTAAAAAGAAGTTCTTGCGAAGCAATCACAGCTGCAAATCAGCTTACTTCTTCTGATAATATTACAGCAATTGCATTGAACGCAAGCGACTCAGCTTTGAAATCTGCTGGTAAGTATGGTGCTAGTAATGCAGTAAACGCTAATGAAAGTTCAATAAAAGGTGAAGCTCCTGCTTTATCAAAAATTGTATCTGATTACGCAACTCAGAATTCATTCAATACTGTTCTATTTGCTGCTGATTCAATCGGTAAAGAAGTAGCACCTAGAGTTTCTGTTAAATTAGAAGCTGGTTATGTATCTGACTGTGTTGGATTAGAAGTTAATGGCTCAAGTATTATAGCAACTAAGCCAGTTTATGCTGGTAAAGCTCAAGCAAAAGTAAAGATAAACACTGCAAATAATGTATTAAGTTTACGTCCTAACGTATTTACTGCTAAGATAATAGCTGAAGGAACGGAAGCAAACTATTCTGAATTCACACCTGCATTAGATGATAAATCAAAATCTGTAAAGATAACTAATATATCTAAAAATGAAGGCAAACTTGATGTTGCAGAAGCTGACATCGTTGTTTCTGGTGGACGTGGTTTGAAAGAACCTGAACACTTCAACCTTGTTGAGAATTTGGCAAGCGCTCTTGGTGGAGCTGTAGGAGCTTCTAGAGCTGTAGTTGACGCTGGATGGAGACCTCATAGTGAACAAGTAGGACAAACTGGTAAAACAGTATCACCTAGCTTATATGTAGCATGTGCTATTTCAGGTGCAGTACAACATTTGGCTGGTATGTCTAGCTCAAAATTCATCGTTGCTATAAATAAAGATGCCGATGCACCAATATTTAAAATTACTGACTATGGTATAGTTGGTGATGTGTTTGAAGTATTACCTAAATTAACTGAAAAGCTTAAGGCGCGTCATTAATGGATAGAATCGAACTAACAGTACTAGGTATTTCTGCAAGCACTGCCAGTAACAATGCTTTTGCACTTATATTAAAGGAAAATTCTGGTGACAGAAGGTTACCTATAATCATTGGTGCGTTCGAAGCTCAAGCTATTGCTTTGGAAATAGAGGGTATTGTTACGCCGAGACCAATGACACATGATTTGATAAAAAGAATTATAGTTGATTTGAACGACGAAATAGATGAAATATATATTAATGATTTGCAAGAAGGAACTTTCTTCTCAAAACTAATATTGAAGAATTCTGGAATAGAAATAGATGCTAGACCAAGCGACGCTATAGCAATGGCTGTTAGGTTCAACTGCCCTATCTATATAGATTCTTATATATTAGAAGAAAATGCAGTAGAAGCGACTGATGATTTTGATGATGAATCAAATGATACTGTCAAAAATACTGCTGATGAATCTCTTGTTGGTCAATCTAAATTGCAACAACTTCAAGGTAAGCTAGACAAGGCAATAAAAGAAGAAAATTACGAAGTTGCAGCAAAATTACGCGATGATATAAAAAGAATGCTTGAAAGTTCGTAAAATTTTCTTATTTTTGCATTCTTATTTTTTGCCGGAGTAGCTCAGCTGGTTAGAGCACTGGAATCATAATCCAGGTGTCGGGGGTTCAAGTCCCTCCTCCGGTACATAAAAAGGTCTTTACTTAATTGTAAAGACCTTTTTTTGTGTCTATTTTTTATCCTTTCTATCTTCTATAAACTAAACCTATCGAGTTTTAACTATTTTATATGGTTTAGAGTCTATTATGATGAAATATGTACCAGAAGCTAGTTCTGATGTATTTAGTTCATATTCATGAGTGCTTATATTATCAAATGATTTTCTATACAAGACATTACCTTTCATATCATGTAATTCTAAATATCTAAACTCACCAGAAACTGTAACCTTTTCTGTAAACGGATTTGGTGAAATAAATATATTATCTTTAATTTCACTTTCAACTCCACTAATGTTTGAAGTAGTGAATGACCACACATCCGTCATGTTATAATCATAATCAGTATATCCAACTTGAGATGCAACTTTCCAGTAATAAGTAGTACTCACTTCCAATCCTTCAAGAACTATAGAATTATTATATACTAGTTCATTAAATACTAGTTCACTATAATAAATGGGGAATATCTTTGTTTTTGATACACGAAGTAAATATGAATCAGCATATTGAACTCTATACCATTCCAATGTAGGATTAATTCCAACAATTGAATCATCTACAGGTGAAATCAATTCAGTTGGATAAGGTTCATATCCCAATCCAAAATATTTATCTGGGATTGAATCAGTAACTATAATAAATGTTTCATATAATGAAGTAGATTTATTATTACTCAATGATTTTGCTGAAAAACTTAGTTTGTACATACCTAAAGGAGTATCATAAGGAATATTGAAGTTATAAGAAGCAAAATCATCATCTTTTTGTTCAAATGAATCGTTTATACCAAGTAATTGATTCTCAACATTGAAATTTCCTTTGACTACATTCCCCTCTTCATTGTAAATTACCATTTCATAGTTTACAGTAGAATCTACAGTGCATAAATAATAATGTTTGTCGAAGTTAATAGGATAATAAGAGTTAATATGTGTTAAAGTTAAATCTTTACTCTCTGCTATGTAAAAAATGTTTTGTGACAAAGTGTTAGTAGTCTGATAACCATCTTTTTTAACCCAAACAATTAATTGTTTATAAGTATTAACATTTGAATTAAAGGATGCACTTTCAATTTCTAGTTTAGCTTTACCATATTTATCTGTGTACAAAGTATCATATTCATTTATCCAAGGCTTATAGAATATAATTGCAGCAGATTCTATTCCAATATTATCTTCATTCCTTACTTGACAACTAAATATACCATTCTTATCATACCAAACATCTTGTTCAACTTTAGTTTCAACATACAAATACTCTTCTTGATCTACTTTAGCATAACTAATTCTTCCTTGCGATATTACTAAGTCTCCGTCTCCAAATGCTAAGAAAGAAAATGCATTAGATATTCCAATAGTCTTCCAAGTTTTTGCATTATCATCAGAATAGATGATACTATCTTTACTAGTACTGACAGGAATCGTTAAATATATAATGTCATTATCGTCAATAGAAACTGAAGAAACTAATCTTGGAAAATCTACAAAAGTCCATTTATCAACAAACCCAGGTGATACAAATAGTCCTCTTGAAGTGGCAAGATATATAGAGTCGTTTGTTCCAAGTGCAAACGAAATAAGATTAATATACTTCGGATATAATTCACTTATTGTGCTATCAATAAATTCTATTTTTGAAAAATCATTGTTTGCTAAAAAAATATGATTAGAGCTTATTCCAAAATTACGACCATCTGTTAGTCTTACTACATTATCTATTTCAAGGTTAATTCTTACTGAATTTGAGTTTATATTTTTCATATAAAAACCGTTGAAATAAATAGAACTGTCATCAAAGATTCTAACTTTGTTCGGGTAATTCCTTGGCATTATAACACTTGTATCTATCTCAATCCAAGTATCACCAAAATCAGAAGAATAAAATATATTATTTCTACCTACTGCAATGATTTCTCCCTTTATATTTATATCATAATCACTGTAATAATCTATATTAGGAAATTGTATCCTATCCCAAGTCTGACCTTTATTGCTAGATCGAAATATATATTTATTATTATCGGATGCAAATAAGTCACTACCAACTTTTTTAAATCCATTTGAAATATTTACATTTGTCTCTAAATTTATTTCTGTCCATAGTTCATTCTTTTTAGAATATTTCATAAATCTTCTATCTGTATCTCCAACATAGATATTATCATCATTATCAGTAGCAAATCCCCAAACATTGAAACTTCCAAAGAGATTAAGAGAATCAACGAAATATTTATTCCATTTCATATCATTAATCGAATATTTATAAAGGTTTTTACTGTTGCGTAAGAAGTATTCACCATCACGTGAATAATCTATAAATCTACTATCATCAATAATATCTTCATCTATTTCTACACTTAGCCCATTAGATATATCCCATAATTCCCACTGATTGTACGCATTTTCAGGTAGATATAACCAATATTTAGAATCTAATATTCTTAAGCCTTCAAACTTAATGTTCGAATTAGGTAAGAATTCTAGTAGCTGCCAAGTTTTTCCATAATCTAAAGTATGGTAGGCTATTGGACTTCGCTCTTTAATTCTCCAACGAAATTCTAATATTTTAATAATCCCATAATTATCATCATATTGAAAACGAATATCAGCAAGGTCTGGATGGTATTCCTTTGTAAGATTTATTTCTGTTAACTCCGTTCTAGCTCTATTTAATACAAATAAGGCACCTGAATAATTAGAACATATTATTTCGTTTTCCTTAGTCACAGCAATTATAATAGAAATATTTGTTGCTCCTAAAGCAAATCTTGCAGTATCTGAATCTGGTTCAAGAATAAAAATGCCTTGACCATTAAATATAACAAGATTATCCTCATTATCACATTTTATAAGATTTGCTGAATTAGAAAAAACAGAAGGTAGTTCTAATGCAATTACACTCCAATTTTCACCACCATCAATACTTCTATTTATTGTCCCATTTGATAAGGCATAGACAGTCCCTTTAGAATCAACTTCTAAGCTACGAATCTCTGCTGGCGAAACTACACCAGTAGCATCTTTCCAAAAATCATCAGCATTGCACAAAGAAATGCTGAATAATAAAATAAATAATAGAATTGTTAATTTATTAATTACAGTCATACCTAATCCCCTAATAATAATTGAAATATTTTTGTTTTTCAAAATTTGTCTCTTCTATACTTATATAGACACATGAACAACAAAAACGTCTCATAAAATCCAAACTATTTTACTTACAATACAGAAGATAATTAGTTATATTTTATTTAGTAAAGAGTTAAAGGAGGGTGAGAAGAGAGTAAGTCAATAATTATTTACCAGCCTTAATTTAAATCTAACCACCCTCACTCCAATAATCTAACAAAGTCGTTAACCAAATCTAATAGCTCTTCCCTATTCTTGAACCCTCTGATTGTGTAACGAACATAGTTATCCTTATCTACTATTAGTATAGTCGGGAAGCCAAATACATTCATTTTTCTTGGGATTAGATCTGTATTATCTATGTAGTTTGGATATTCTATATCGAACTCTTTTATCATTTCTTTAATGCTCTCTTTCGCTTTCTCATCTTCCCAGATAGAAATACCAAGAATATCTACCTTTGCGTCAGTTTTGAACTGAGTATGCAGTTGATTGAAAATAGGATATACTTCCGTACATACATCGCACCAGCTAGAGCCAATCAGAACAACTTTAATCTTGCCCTTTAGCTTATCCAAATCAGCGAACGTACCATCAAGATTTTGCACAAATCCACTGAGATGAGTTTCTTTAGTAAGTGAGTTTTTCAACTTTTCTATTTTGCTTTTCTTATTCGATTCTATTACATCATTTAGAAAACTTATATCAATACTTCTGTTACTAGAGATTAAGTTAAGAACATATTTTTCAAACTCCATATCAACAATACTATTCTTGTATGCTTTCTCAATTAAACTCTTGATATGTGTTGTTTTATTATACTTACTTGCTAGCTCCAGGGCTTCGGTATATAGTACTGAGTTCATTTGATACGGTGCAGCTTCTATAGCTTTTATAACGCTTTCTGTTGCACTTACTGAATCATTTGATTGTAGATTTAGTTTGTATTGGGTTAAATATAAATCAGATTCAGTTTTAGAAATATACTTTTTCCATTCCGGATACGAAACATCTATTGGCTTTAGTTCATACAAACTGTCTAATTTGATGAGTCCTAATTTCAAGTATTTATTGGAGTTATCTTCTATCTCTTTCTGACTGAATTCACCCTTTATATCTTCATCTTCTAAATAAGTTAAAGCCATCTCATTATACAGATACGAAGGTATAAGCTTTAATTTATTAAGATTATTATCAAGATTATTCATTAAGTCCTTTGATTGCGAATGAGCAAAAACAAAGGAATTATAAACAGACTCAATATCTCTATCATTATAATTATCATTCAGATAAGTAGATAGATTATTTATAAATTCTTCAAAACTATTAACATCTGCAAGCGCTTCTAATCGTTGATCTTTTGCCATCTCACTTTTCGGATGTTCTTTTATGAACTTCTGTTCTAATTCGTTCGCTTTATCTTGCTCGTTTAGTGAGTTTAATGCTTTTATTGCTGCAGATATTGATAGTTCATCGTCAATATCTAATTTAGTATTTAGTATTTCACTTATATTATCACTGTATTCTTCGTATTTTATAAGCTTAAAATCTAGTTTCAATGTTTCATAAGCAATTTTTGCTCTAAAATTAGACGGATATAATTTCAATTCTTGTTCTAATGCTACCTTGATACTGTCATAATTAGGAATTCGAGTGTAGTTCTCTCCAGTAGTACCTAGATAACTTAATGCTTTATTCAGATATGCATTTTTTACTGGCTTCCCTTCACTATGAATAATAAAATCCCAATATTTTCCATTATTGTCATCAACCATTCCATACTTATTTATAACTTTTAGCAATAGAAAATTATCACGTGAATCAATAAACAGTCTAACTCCTCCACTCAAAAGACTAGCTTCAGCAGTTGGAAATCTTTGATTATCCCTAAAATGATAGACTATTAGAAAGTGAGAATCGAGGACACTCGCATCCGTTTCATAAGTAATTAATACTCTACCACCTATCTCAGGTTTATCATTATTAAAAACAAGATTACCTGCAAAAGACGGCAAAGTAAACAATACTAAAACTATAATTAATATACACTTATTCATTACTCTTCGACTCTAATTAATTTTGAAATTCCATTAACAACATAATCAAACGCTTCATCTACATCATCTAGAATGATAAATAGGTCTAAATCTTTTTTACTAATCATACCTACTTCAAGCAAATAATCAAAATTTATAAGATTATTCCAGAATTCTTTGCCAAACAAAACTATAGGTACTTTTTTACTAATTACATTTGTTTGCTCTAAAGTAAGCATTTCCATTAGCTCATCCATAGTACCAAAACCACCCGGCATTACTACTATCGCTTTTGCATGATAAACAAACCAAAATTTACGCATAAAGAAATAATGGAACTCAAAGTTTAATTCCGGTGTAATATAAGGGTTCGGGTGCTGTTCAAAAGGCAATTCGATATTGAAACCAATATTTTGAAATTCAGCTTCAAAAGCACCTTTATTAGCGGCTTCCATCATTCCAGGACCACCTCCAGTACATACATAGACCTTGTTATCAGTAGATAATGATTTCGACCATTCTGATATCTTTTTAGCAAATTCAACAGCTGCATCGTAGTACTTAGAAGTAAATTCTAATTTTTTTAGTAATCTGATTTGTTCTTCTACATCTTCTCCATTGCTTTGCATTGCTAAAAGATTATCCATCTTTTTTTTATAATCTTCAGTTGAAATTGAGCGAGCAGAGCCGAAGAAAACAATTGTATTGTAAATACGATTCTTTTTTAAAGATGCTTGAGGGTGATAGTACTCGGAAAGGATTCTTATTGTCCTCCCTTCTTTACTATGCATAAAACTAGGGTCTTCGTAAGCTTTTATTATTTCTTTTTCATATTTCATAATTTATCTCGAGTAATGATAACCACCATCAACAGTTAAGTTCTGACCGGTTATGTAGCTATTTGTAGTAGCAAAAAAGTAAACTGCATCGAATATATCTTCAGGGGTACCATACCTTTTCATGGGTATCTTTTCAATTGAGATTAGTGACGAATCAGTTGCCGGATCGTCTATTACCTCAATTGCACCTGGACTAACACTATTCACGGAAATATTTGGTGCTAATTCGACTGATAGTGCTCTTGTCATCTGAATTAATGCAGCTTTTGATATATGATAGGGTAATCTACCTTTCCATATTTCAAATGCACCAAGCGAAGCAATATTAATAATACGACTGTTAGGCTTAGCAAGTTGCGAGAAGTACTGACTTGTGAAGAATTCTCCTTTCAGATTAATTCCAAATGTGTCATCAATTAAAGATTCATCTATATCCGCTACTTTTGTCCTTTCTGGAAATATTCCAGCATTATTAACTAATACATCAGGTAACCCAAGCTCTATTATTGACTTATCAATAGCTTCAATTATTTCATCTTTTTTAGAGACATCAGCTTTATATATTTTTGCACTTACACCATAGGATTTACATATCTCAGCAGTTTCAAGAGCCGCAATTTCGGATGAATTATAGTTTATAGCTACATCCCAACCCTTTTGGGCAAAATTAATCGCTAATGTCTTCCCTATTCTTCTGCCTGCACCAGTTATAAAAACTACACTCATATTTTTTTACTATTTTGTAACTTGAATAAAATTAAATTGTCTATACTTTATGAAAATAATTATTCTAATAATAAGTTTAGTGATCCTAAATATTTCACTAAATGCTCAGAACCTTTATCGGATTTACCTAAAGGACAAAGGAAATCAAGTACTTGAATACAACAATGATTTGTATAATGAAATACTTAACAATTTAGATAAAAGAGCACTAGAAAGACGGAAAATAAATCTAAAATCAGATGACATAATTTCCGAGAAAGACATACCAATTTACGAAAACTATTTGGATTCTCTTATTAGCAAAGGGATAAGTATCCATTCTAAATTAAAATGGTATAATTATATAATTGCAGATATTGATTCTATGAATATAGATGAGATAAGTTCTCTGGAATTCGTAAATGAAGTACAACCAATTGTAAAACATTATAAAAATGATGTTAATACATTAGAATATGAAAGTTGTGATTTGTTTGAATATGGTGATTCCTTCAATCAACTAGATATGCTTAACATACCTAACTTGCATAGATACGGATTTACAGGTAAGGGTGTAAGAATTGGTTTTCTGGATAATGGTTTTGATTTACGAACTCATATAGCTGTAAAAAATGCAAATGTAGTAAAAGCATATGACTTTATTTTTCGCGACTCAATTGTATATAATGAAGAAGGAGACATCAGCTCTCAAGATGACCATGGTTCTGTAGTATTCTCTACCGTTGGTGGTTTTGATAATGGAAATTTTATAGGGATAGCACCAAATGCAGAATTCTATTTAGCTAAGACAGAAGATAATCGGAGTGAAAGCTATTTAGAAATGGATAATTTTGCAGAAGCTATAATATGGATGGAAAATAATGGTGTTGATGTTATTAATGCTTCTCTTGGTTATAAAACTCTTGACTCAATTTCATTAACTTATGAAAATATGGATGGAAATTATACGATTGCTTCTAAAGCAATTAACGATGCATCTGCAATGGGGATGATTTGTGTAATAGCTATGGGAAATAGTGGGGATGAACCAATGTCATTAATTTCTCCTGCAGATGCAGATAGCAGTGTCTCTATTGGTGCACTTAATCCAGATGGAGTTGAATTGTCTAGTTTTAGTTCTAACGGACCAAACGCTAAGGGAGTAATGAAACCAAACCTTGTAGCTCAAGGTGGAGGTGTACCAAGTATTAGTCCAAATAGTGAAGACAGGTATTCACGAGCATCGGGCACATCTCTTTCATCACCTCTGATTGCAGGTAGTTTCGGTTTGTTAAAATCGGCTTTTATAAATACTGATTCATATTCATTAAAATCAAATATGTATAGAAGTGCAGATAAATATGATAATCCGGATAATAGATTTGGTTTTGGTTTACCTGATGTTTTTAAAGCAGTAAATAGTTCAGGGGTTGCCATTTCACCTGAAAATCAATTGGATAATGGTGATTTCAAAAGATTAGTTTTCTATATTTTTCCTGATAATCAAATATTAGATGCTGAAATAATTGTCAATTACTCTGAATATAAAATAAAAACATACCCTTTAGTAAAGAAAGGATTCGATAATCAATATTATATAGATATTCCAAAACAGGAATTTGAGGCAGATTCAGCTTTAGCTAGAATTAAAGTAAAATCGTATTTGAGAGACTATTATTTTCCTAAAATCAGTGATTATTTTAAAGTTAAACTTGAAAGTGATTTGGTTCAATGTGGTGTAAATAGGAATGAAATACTTCCAGAAGCTGTATATTCCCCAATTTCAGGCTTCGATATTTACCCTACTTTCATTCAAAATTATGGAAATGTTAATTTAGCACTTAATTTAATTGATAATTATTCTATCGATATTACTATTTCCGACGTACAAGGACGAAATATTTATCAAGAAAATATAAACTTTGGTCCAGGGGTTCTAAATAGACAAATAGAGCTTAATAATGTTATTTCAGGAGCTTACTTTATAACAGCAATATATGACGAAAAACGAGTCACAAAAAAAGTGATGATTTTGAATTAAAATATTAAAAAATGTTTTGTTAATTCAAATCTATGTGTTATGTTTGAGTCTTGATTTCGTTACGAAATCGAAAAAAGGGATCGTAGTTCAGTTGGTTAGAATGCCAGTCTGTCACACTGGAGGTCGCGAGTTCGAATCTCGTCGGTCCCGCCAAAGCTCCACAATTATTTGTGGGGCTTTTTTTTTATAATTTTTTGAACATTACTACGTTTTAGTCTGTAAAAACATCACAAAATAATATGAACTTATCAAAGCTATTTGAGTTAATAGAATCAGAGATAAATAAAGATTTTTCGAAAACAAAAGTACTAGAATATAAATCACCTGATGAGATGATAAAACATCTCGATTTAGATATAAAAGATGAATCTAATGGCGATACCGATTTTTTAAATTCGGTATATAAATACTTATCAGGTTCCGTTGATACTGCCCACCCCCTATTTAGCAATCAGCTTTGGGCTGGTAGAAATTACCCGGCTTTAGTCTCTGAGTTTGTTACTACTCTCAGAAACACTTCTGTTTATACCTATGAGACTGCACCTGCGGCTACAATCATCGAAACCTATATGATTGATATGCTATGTAAGAAAATGGGCTATAATAGCGGTGATGGTACATTTTTGACCGGAAGTAGCAATGCTAACTTAATATCATTATTAGTAGCAAGAAATACACTATTCCCTGAAATTAAAAGTAAAGGATTAAGTTCATTACCTGAATTATGTTTTTTCGTGTCTGAACATTCGCATTATTCATTTGAGAAAGCAGCAAATGTTCTTGGATTCGGTGAAGAGAATGTAATAAAAGTAAAAGCAGATGAGAATCATAGAATGATTCCGGCAGAATTAGAATTGAGTATTAGAAATGCTATTGTACAAGGTAAGAAGCCATTTTACGTTTGTGGTACTGCTGGTACTACAGAAGTTGGAGCATTCGATCCATTATTAGAACTTCAAGCAATTGCTAAGAAACACAATCTTTGGTTTCATACAGATGGAGCTTGGGGTGGTGCACTTATATTTAGTAATAAACATAAGCATCTATTGAAAGGTATAGAAAATTCTGATTCTATCTCGTGGGATGCACACAAACTAATGGGAATTCCATTAATTTGCTCTGTTATACTTCTAAAAGACAATAATCAACTATTACCAGCTGTTTGCGAACAAACCTCTGATTATCTTTTCCATGAACATGAATACGATTATTTGGATTTAGGTAAAAAGTCTATCCAATGTGGTAGAAGAGTTGATTCATTAAAATTATGGCTTTCTTTTAAATACTATGGTATGAAAGGATACGAGGGAAGAATAGATAAGATGGTATCACTAGCTGATTACCTAACTCAAAAAGTAAAATCAAATTCATCATTTGAGTTATTAGCTCCAACAACATATTGTAATGTTAATTTTAGGTTCAAACCTGAAAGTGATTCATCTCTAAAAGAAATTAACAGTATTAATCTAATTGCACGCGAAGAGATGTATAAAGAAGGTATAGCCTTGTTCAACTATTGTTATATAGATGAAATGCTCTCTATACGCTTTATACTGGCTAACCCTGATGTAAATACAACTGATTTAGATAATATTTTGAATATTTTCCAATCCAAATGCGAAAAACAAATTCGATAAATTCTTAATATTAAAAATTAAACAAAAAAAAAGGGCTGAATTTCAGCCCTTTTTTAATTTTATATTCTTGTTACGATTACTTAACTACAACTAGTTTCTTAGTAAATGATACACCATTTACAGATAATTGATAGTAATAAGTACCAGAAGTCAAGTTTGAAATATTAGCATTGATTGCTTTGTAACCAATAGTAGATTTATCATTATAAATAGTTTCTACTTTGTTACCCATATTATCAAATAATTCTAATGTAACTACTGCTAATTCATCAACAGTAAACGTAATACCAACCTGATTAGCATTAACTGCTGGGTTCGGATAAGCATCACCTAATTCAACATTAAAGTCTAATACTTCTTTAACAGAGTTTACAGGGCCTTTAGGTTGTGTGATCGTAGCATCTAATTCAACATATTTAACAACAGAAACATCATCTACTAACATGTGGATGATAGGTTTAGGAAAGTTAAATGCATTAGTTCTATTGGTTCTAACTGCTTCATAACTTAAAAAAGGAACACGCTTTACACTAGGTATAATAGAAGGCATATTAAAATAAGTATCAACACTGTCATCATCACTTATATTAACTGGATCGGACCAAGTACCGTCATTCATATCATAAATTGAAGAATAGATATCATATTTCAAGATAGTGTCTAGAGTAATTGTTACATCTTCAAATGCACCAGTCAAAGAATTTCTTTGGTTAACTAATATGGGGGTTGGCTCCATAGGAATTAATTTCTCTGGGTCAGCATCAATCCACATAGCTACTACTTTATCACCATCTACTGTTTTAGCAGTTTGTATGTTGTTTCCATAACTTGATAGTCTATATCTAATTGTATATACATCAGGATTAAATGGAGTTGTAGGTTCTTTACTAGTTGTAGGGGGTCCAGCTGAATATAAGTTAGTTATATCTTTAATTCCAAAGATTCCATTATCATAAGTTAATTCACAAAGAAATCTTAAAACTTCCACATCTTGACCAGAAATAACTACATTAGTTAAGTAAGATAATTTCCCAACTCCTCTAGAAAATAGAGCGTGGTTACCGAAAGGATAACTTATTCCAATTGAAGTATAACCTATGTGATTATCTAATAGACTGTTAAGAATTTCTTCTGGCATAATTTCGAAATCACTCCAAGTAGTTCCATTGTCAGTTGACTTAGAAACTCCCATCAATCTTGTTTCTTGATTTTCGAAATGATTATTATTTACAACTGAATATAATGTACCAGCTTCATCATGGATCGTATTCATAGTACTATTTGAAGACACTCTTTTCTCATCTTCAACTTTGAATTTGTTAGCCCACCACTGAGTTGGAGTAGAGCTATAATTCAATCCCTTAGTATAATCAAATCTCCAAAATCCATAATAACCATAACGATCATTATCTGAAGCATTAGATAAGGTACCTGTACCATAAATAGTATTAGTAGCAGTATTAGTATTCATTTTTACATTTGCCCAATACTCAGTATCAGGAGGGTTACCAACAACAGGTGATAATTCCTCTATAGGGACAGGCTCACCAAAACTTTTTTCATATACTGCAAATATTGCACCATCATCTTGGTCGTAAGTTGTATCTTTCCATACTTTTTGGAATGAAGCAACATAACTTACATCACTTACATCAGTTGATTTAGTAGGGTTATTAAATGCTAATGACCCGTACAATACTGTCTTTAATGGATTTCTAAATACATTTAAACTATCCCAACTAGTACCTTTATTAGTTGTTCTAAGCATAAATACTTTAGAACCAGCTAAAGTTGGATTAAAAACTAAATCCGATACTAATACACCTACTGCATCAGTAGTTGGATCATAAGAAATAGGAGTTGTTGCAGCAAAATGTGACCACCAAAATCTTTGGAAGTAAGTTATTTGTGTTCCTTCTAAATCCTGAGTAGAATTGTTTTTCCCACTATAAGAAGGTAAAACAAATTCCGCTGGCTTTTCATTGCCTTCTATACTAAAAGGAATTTGCGGATTATGTTGGGGTGGATTAATATCCTTAGCAACGACTAACCCTGTCATTCCTATAAATATTAGTATGGTTAATAATTTATTCATTCTAAAACCTCATTTAGTTAAACTTAAAATATATTCATTCTTACTTAAGCAAAGATAAGTGCATTTTTAAATATTTGCAAATCTAATTTTACACCTCTCAACTATTACTAAAGACACACTACTGTATCTATTAGTTACATTTTTACACGATTAATAGTTAATTTTCGTTTTACGAACAGATTATTTTCAAAAAAGTATTGGAACTTCGAATGTTATTAGAAAAAGATATATTAAATAATATTAGCAATATACAAGACCCTGATTTAGGTGTATCACTAACAGAACTAGACGCTATAGACAAAATAGAGATTAGTGAAGATACTGTCCAAATCAAATTAAAACTAATACAACCTATATATTGGGTCGTAAATAGAATTAATGATTTATTAATAGCTGAACTTCGCAAATTAGATAGCAAAGTTAAATTTGAAATATTAATTACTGAGCAACCTTTCAATACCCAAGATAGAGAAGTTTTACCTGGAGTGAAGAATTTGATTGCTGTATCATCTGGTAAAGGTGGTGTAGGGAAATCTTCTATTGCTTCGAATATAGCCGCAGCTCTTTCTAAAAGAGGTGCAAGAGTTGGGATAATAGATGCAGATATATATGGACCAAGTCAACCAACAATGTTTGGACTCAAGAACGCTCAGATGGAATCTGTGAAAATGCCTGACGGTAAAGTTAAAGCTCGTCCATCTACTAAATATGGAATCCAAATAGCTTCTATGGGTTTTTTGATGAAGCAAGAAGATGCTGCTATAGTTCGTGGTCCAATGTTAGCTGGATACTTTTCTATGCTATTTGAACAAATAGTATGGGGTAATCTAGATTTCCTAATATTCGATTTACCTCCCGGTACTGGTGACGTTCAATTAACACTTACACAGAAAATCCCTCTTACTGGTGCAGTTACTGTAACTACTCCACAAGAAATAGCTCTTGCTGACGTTCGCCGTAGTATAGCTATGTTCAATAAAGTTAATGTAGAGAATATAGGTATCATAGAAAACATGAGCTGGTTCTCCCCTGCTGGTCATGATGAGAAATACTATATATTCGGAAAAGATGGCGGTAAATTGATAAGCGAAGAAATGAACGTTGATCTGCTAGGTCAAGTTCCTCTTAGTATTCAGATGAGAGAAGGAAACGATGGTGGAATGCCCGAAGTTATCCGCGATGAAGATTCAGAACAATCTAAAGAGCTATTATCTATCACTGATAAAATAGTGGCGAAAGTTCGTAAGATAAACTATGAAAAATCACTTACTCCTGAAGTCGAGATTAGTTTATAATGCCTTCAATCGAAGAAAGAATAGAAATCATAGTCAAAGAAATCAATGAAATCTTACAAAAAGATGACGGTTTTCTTGAATTTGTGGCCTTTGAAGAGGAAACAAGAACTGCTGTTTTCAGATTATTAGGCATTTTCAAGCATGATCCGATGGCAATGAACACTTTTCGTGGTGGAATTGAAAAAATTATATTGAGTAAAATCAAGGAAGTACGAAGAATAGAGAAAATAAATTAAAATTTAGTTTGCAGATTAGAAAAATTGTCTTATTTTTGTACTCGTTAATCGGGGCGATTAGCTCAGTTGGTTCAGAGCATCTGCCTTACAAGCAGAGGGTCGGGAGTTCGAGTCTCTCATCGCCCACACATTTAAGATATAAAAAGAAGCAAAAGCTATTTCGGTTTTTGCTTTTTTTGTCTAACAGGCAGGAGTGGCGGAACTGGTAGACGCGCTGGATTCAAAATCCAGTGTTAGCAATGACGTGGGGGTTCAAGTCCCCCCTCCTGTACCAAAAGAAAAGAGTGATTGGAATTTCCAGTCACTCTTTTTTTATGCTCGTTTGTTTCTTAACTCTCTTCGCCCACTCATTAAAGGCGGTCGCTGTGCGGAGCCAAAGAGTCGCCCACTAGTCGACCCTAATTGCTCCTTAGTTGAGGCTTTACCTACTAGTATTATTCTATTTCTACTACTTCTCGCTTTTCTACGATTATTGGAAAACATCTCTCTCCCACATCTTCACGAATCACTTTGATTAAATAAAAACCTTTATTGTATTCCTCTGTTTTCATGATGATCGTATGTTGTCCTTGTTCCAATACAACAGTTTTTATAGTTGATGACCAATATTTTTCGTGATTTAGAACTTTACTATTATAACGTACCAATATGCTATCTTTCAACTCCTGACTTCCTTCAGCAGTTTCTAATACGATACGGACTTCTTGCTGAGTTTTTACTCTGAATTCTATTTCAAATTGGTTGGCTTTAAAATTCCATGGAGCTATTATATCATCATCATCGTCTTTATTGCATAGCTCTCCATATTTTGCTATATTACCTACGGTATCGTTTAATCCCCCTTGCGTAGCTAATATAATTATAGATTCTATTAATGGGAATTCATTGCCCACGGGAGTAGTTACTTTGTCATCACTACACCCCCATACTGCTACTAGCCAAAGTACTGCTATTATGTATTTCTTCATTTCTTTTCCTTTCTAATATTTTTAATTTGTTTAAAATAAGAATCTAATACTTTATCTCAAAGTATTATCAATGAATTACTTAATTATATAATTTATTTATTGATGTAATTAACTATTAAATCTTTTTTCTTCCCTCGCCAATCATTTCCGCTTACTAGAATTGCTATTTCGCTGGCGTAAGACCGTAA
>JBLWYD010000014.1:0-53534 GCA_048267165.1 Bacteroidota bacterium | reverse complement strand
CTAAGAAGATGGCGTATGGGACTGGGAAGATGGCGTAGAACCTATTTGAAAGGGCGTAAAGTCCATTTGAAAGGGCGTAAGACCCATTCGAAATGGCGTAGAACCCATTTGAAAGGGCGTAAAGTCCATTCGAAAGAGCGTAAGACCCTCTCGAAATAGATTTTATCGGTGTTTTGGGGTTTGCACTGTTTTTCTAGTGAATTATTTTTTGTCGATTTAAGAATATTGTTTTAATTTAAACAATAATAAAAACAAGGAAAAGAGTATGAAAAAGATATTAGTGATAATAATGTTGGTTTTTGCTTTTGGATGCAGTGATGATGGGACTAATCCAGTGGAAACAAATCTTGTTGGTAAATGGTATAAGGATTTTACTATTATTAAGGATGGTTCTAATGAATCAATTCAAGTGTTATTAATCTTAGAGTTTTTTAATAATGGAACTTTTAAGATGATTAATGAAGAGCCGGAAGAGGAAATTGTCAATGATCACGGAACTTATACTTTATCAAACGATGTTTTAACAATTGTAAATAGTAAATGTGATAATATAGAAGGAAAATATAAGTTTGAGTTCGAATTTAATAGTGTACAATTTACTCGAATAGAAGATGAATGTATCAACAATAATATTATTATTGGCTATTTCGAGAATTGGAATACACCTGTAGAATAAGAATAGATTGGATATGATTGTCTAGATAGCGAAAGAGATTAACTATAAGGCGAGGACGGTGTTCTTGCCTTTTTTTATGGGTGAAAGGTGTGCGAAGTTGTCATTGCGAGGACTGTAAGGACGTGGCAATCTATAGTGAAAAAGCAAAGTGAGAGAGATTACTCATGCCTTCGGCTTGACAAGCGCGCTTCGCTCAGGATGACAGGTCTACGAGGGAACGAAAACAATCAACTATAAGGCGAGAACGGTGTTCTAGCCATTTTTATTGATTAAAAATAAGTACCCCCGAAGGGAGTCGAACCCCTAACCCTCAGAGCCGAAATCTGATGCTCTATCCAGTTAAGCTACGGAGGCATTTATTTTCTTCGTATTAGTCTTTTGAGGGCTGCAATTTCTTGTTTGGTGAAGAAACCGAACAATTTGAGCAGCACTAGGAACGCAATTAGGAGCGAAATCTTTGTGATGACGTCCGTGATTGTTCCAAAGTTAAGGTTTAGTGCGTTATTTGCAAAATAAATTGCTGCAGTAAGCACCGCAATTATTGAAATTTTAGGCCAATCATATCCGATAGCGTACGATTTTCGTGCAAAGTAATAGATAAGGACGGCATTGGTAGCGAATCCGATCAAAGTGGCCCACGCAGCGCCTATATAGCCGACGTTTGGAACTAGAGTGTAAAGTGCGACGAAATAAACGGCGGTGCCAGTGACTATCGAGTAAGCGAGGTACTTTGTCTTTTTAGCGATATGGAGCGACGCGGAGAAGTTATTGTACATTCCGTTGAACCAATATGCTAAAAGGATGATGGGAATGATAACAAGGCCTTCGGTGTAGTCGTTCGGGAGTAGTTTTCTGCCTCCGATGAAGGGGGTTTGGACTATATAGGAGACGAAAAAGCTGAACGAGAGGAAGATAGCGGCTCCTATGAGCGTGAAATATGTTAAAATCTTGGAGAAAAGCTCGTTCGAGCCTTCGTTTTTGTAATTATTAAGGAAAAAAGGACGCCACGCGTAGTCGAATGCTGTTATAAATAGGAGCATAGGGATTCCGAGCTTGTAGTTTGCCGAGTAAACGGCTTGGGCATCGGACCCCGCGAACTCCTTTACTATTGGCTTGTCTGCGACGTTTAGGAAAATGGTCGAGAGAGCGGCCGGCAATGTAGGGATTCCGTATTTAAGCATTGTGCTAAAGAGCTTCGAGTCGTAGCGAAAGACCAAATTGGCGATGATTTGCCTTGACTGGATAGCGAGAGTGGTCAGCGAGGCAACGAGTTGGATTACCAAGACGGCGAAAACTCCCATCCCAAAGAATGTGATGGCTATATAGTTAAGGGTAACGTACACAATGACATGGACGAATCTTATCATAACGAAGGTACGGGCTTTGTTATTCATCCTAAGCAACCCAAATGGAATGAATTGGATAGCATCAATTAAGGGAACAAAAGCCGCGAGCATGATAAGCTCCGCCGAGTTCTCGATTTCTCCTGAAAGGACGAAGGTCAGGCTATCCGCAAAGGCGAAAATGATCGACGAGACGACGAGGCCGAATATAAATATTGGGATAAAGGCGTGAGTGAATACGGCACGCGATTTCTGGATATCAGTTTTGTCATAATAGCGAAAGAAAGAGCTTTCCAAGGCAGTAGCGTAGAATGCATTGAATATGGCAATATATGCATAGATTAAGACAATGTCTGCATACTCAGCCTTAGGTAAATAATTTATATAAAGAGGAAAGAGAATGAATGTGAGAAAGCGTCCAACGATATTGAAAATACCATACGTGACGGTTTGCCCAGCTAACTCTTTAAGCTTAGCTCTCATTCTTTGGGCGATTTTCTTTTAGTAGGGAACGCAAGTACTAGTCCAATAACCGAACCGTAAAGAGTAGTGATACGCCAATCAGATTTGAGTGTACAATTTGTGTCACAACCAAAAAAATGGAAATAAGTGTATCCCAATACTGCTCCAACAGCCATAAAAAGTAATATTTTAATCTTCGTATTCATTATCATCAGATACGTTTTGTTCTTCAATTTGTTTTGGCTCTTCGTCCATCTCTATTCTAAGAGTAAAACCAGACTCCTCTGCCTCTGTGAATGCAAGTTCTTTCAATTCTTTTAACTTAGGTAAGTCTTCTAGAGTGTTCAAACCGAATGCTTTTAAGAAATCAACGGTCGTTCCATATAAGTAAGGATTACCGGGGGCATCACTTTTCCCAATAATACGAACATAACCTTTGTCGATAAGTCCGTTTATAATTTCTTTAGAGTTAACCCCCCTGATAGACTCAACCCCAGGTCTAGAAATAGGCTGTCTATAAGCTATAATCGCAATAGTTTCCAAGTTTGCATTGCTCAATCGTCTTCTTACAATGTTCTTATTGATTTTACCAACGATTTTACCGTATTTACGAGAAGTAACTAGAGAGTATCCTCCCCCACTTTCTATAATACGGAAAGGTCGGTCATTGTCTGAGTTTTCATTATTGACATCGTTAATCAAATCACGTACATATTCTCGGTTGAATCCAATTTTATCAAGCAATTCATATTCTATTATATCCTGTGCATCAGCGCTATTAGACTCATTCGACGCAAGTATCTTCATCAATCTGTTGATATCAAGCGACTCTTCCATTGTGAAAAGCAGTGCTTCCAATGCAATCTTCTGTTCTTGCTTAGGCAAAGAGAAAAAATATGGTAAATCTTTTAGTTCCATCTAATTCAAGTTAAGTGTTGGTGATATAATAATGTCTTCGAATAAGTCTTCTTGCGTAATAAACAATTCTTGAGAACGTATAAGCTCCAGCAAAGCAAGAAAAGTAACAACTATAAAAGCTCTAGGCTTGTCTTTCATAAAATCTAGGAATTTTATCCTTCCTTTCATACTTACTATTTTTATTAATTCTTCTTTTTGCTCTTCAACTGATATCGGAATTAACTCAACAACGTGTTCTTGGACGGCATTGTCTAATCTATCAACTGCAGTTTTGAAAGCAGTTAGCAAATCAAACATAGTTGTATTAGTATAAATAACTTCAGCAGACTCATCATTACCAAAATAATTACGTTCGTGATAATTAAGATTGTTTTCTTCCGATATACGCATATCTTCCGTCGCTTCTTTTATCTGCTTATATTCTAATAATTTCTGTACTAACTCAGTACGAGGATCTTCTATTTCGTCACCATTTTCATCTTTTGGCTTTGGTAGAAGCAATCTCGCCTTGATATACATAAGAGTAGAAGCCATAAGTATAAACTCACCAGCTAGCTCCAAATCAAGCAGTTTCATAACTCTTACATAACTAAGAAATTCTTCCGTTATTCTTGAAATAGGTATATCATAGATATCTAATTCGTCTCTTCTAATAAAATAGAGGAGCAAATCAAAAGGACCTTCGAAATTTGGGAGGTGAATTCTGTACATAGTTGTTTACATTTTTAACAAAAGTAAAGTATTATATGGAGTAGTGGGAATTAATTTTTCAACATCTATATATACTCGCGGTCTAATCGAGGTAATAAGTGAGTAATAATTTCATAAGGAATAGTATTTGCCTTATCAGAAATGTCGAAAATTGAATCGCCAGTTATTCCATCACCCATTATAATCACTTCATCTCCAACTGAGATATTCAGTCCTGATATATCAACCATCGTGAAATCCATACATACTGAGCCGACTATTTGACATCTATTATTGTTAATACTAAATGAGCCGCAATTAGACAAAGCCCACGGGAAACCATGACCATATCCGAATGGTATTAGTGCAATTGTGATATCTTTTTCTGCAACATACTTATTACTATATCCAACAGTTTCGCCCTTGCTAACTTGTTTTATTAGACTAACTTCTGAAACTAATTTGAGACTTGGTATAAGTCCACTTCTCTCTTGTAGCTCACGAGTTGGGAGGAATCCGTATATGGCGATACCAGGTCTAGAATAATTACTTGGACTTGCAATATCATTAAATAATGCTGCAGAATTATGAGTATGTATATATTCAAGTTTTCCGAAAGCTAATTCAATTTTGTTCAGAGCAATTGTAAATTCTCTTATCTGTTCATTAGTTTGAGTTTTATCTTTATCATCAGAGGCAATGAGATGAGTCAAACATCCAACAACTTTTAGATTATCAAAAGTTCGCAAGACGTTTATAAAATCATCTAACTTATTAGGTTTAACGCCTTCCCTATTCATACCAGTATCAACAAATATATGAATTAGTGCTTTCGTATTTTCTTCTTTGGCCGCATTATTAAGTGCATTTAATACATTAATATTAACAGTACAAACTTGTAATTTTAAACTAATCACACTTTTAACTTCCTCTTCTGAAAGAGTACCAGTTAATAGTATCTCACCAGTATCGCCTTGTTCTCGTAGTCCTTCTGCTTCATGGACATATGGTACACCAAGCATCTCCACACCTTCATCACGCAATACTTTAGAAATTTCATTAATTCCAGTTCCGTAACCGTTAGCTTTTACAATTCCAATAATCTTTGTACCGGATATTTCTCTTATTATTCTTAAATTGTGCCTTATATTTTTGGTATTTATGATTGCTTTTGATCTATTCATTAATAATTGATGTCCTTTATGCCGAGAATAAGAGTGAAGTATTTAGATTTTCGAAATTACTAAGATATTTTTTAATGAAAAAACAATTTGCTATAATTTTAATAATAATCTCTTTTATTTCTTGCGCTTCAGCTCCCAAAAAAGAAGAATGTAAGAGTGTAAGTACGAATGGAAATTTGGGTAATGTAATAAACTCAGTTGATAATGAACCACTCGTAAAAGTAGTTGATAATGAATTAGTTTATCTAACTATTGATGATAAACTATATAATACTTTCCAAATAAAAGACCGCAATAGCATCTTAACTAAACTCGATAATATTATAAAATACAACAACTTAGTTTCACCTGGCTTACCTACATCATATTCGATGGATAATGAGAAAATACTTTATGTAGTTTCTGGACTCACTACAGATTCTTTGAATAGAGATCTATTTTCATTTATGTATGTACGAGGAGAATATGCTAGAGTTATTGATATTAAATCACTGAATAGTATAGGCTTTGAAGGTCATCCTTACTTCGTTGGTAATCGATTATATTTTACAAAAGAAATTGGTGGCCAATGGGATATTTATTACTCAGATTATACGAATAGTAATTGGACTAATCCAATCCCTGTTTCGGAAATAAATTCTAAAGTTGATGAAGGCTTTTACTCTGAGTCTTATCACAAATCATTATTTTCTAGAAAAGTAAACGGAAAATTCAACATTTTTACTTTTGATCGTAAAGATGAAGATAAGATTGAACCGTATCAACTGAATAATGAATATAATTCTAAATTCAATGATATCTCCCCTACAATTCTAGGAAATGATTTGTATTTGTCTTCGGATAGACCTGGTGGATGTGGCCAATTTGATATTTATAAATTTGATTTTTGCAGCAATGTCATGTTATCCGGTAATGTGATAAGTGAATTTGAAAATGTACCACTAAAAGGGATTGTTGAGTTATATTCATCAGATAGTGTGCTAATTAATCAATATATAATACCAAATAATTCCTACTTCGAATTCGATTTATCAGCTAATAATTATTATTACTTAACGTATAGAAATGATTGTTATAATTCAATAAAGAGTACTGATTTATTCTTTGCAGAATGCAATGAAAATGCTGAAGTTATAATACAACAAGATATTTTCTTGCCCAACTATACTGTTGAATTCAATTTTGAAGAATATGATATTCCATTCTTTGTAACAGGATATTACAGACCAAACACTTCTGATAACTTAAAAGAACTAAAAAGCTTATTCAAATTAGGTGTGATAACAGGAAAAGGAAATACTTCATATATAGAGTATCCTGATGATAAGTATCATGAATACTCATATACGATTGACTCTGCATTCGGTGAAGCAATAAAGTACATAAATGATAGATTAAATAATCTTAAAAATGATTGTGTATTGAACAATACTAAAATAGTACTCGATATAACCGGATACTCTGACCCTCGCGATATAACTACGAATAAGATATACCCTGGCCCAGATATTTATGATGAAAAAGGTAATGTAGCTGTTAAAAACGGAGCAGTCATTGATAATCAACTGTTGTCCTTCATCAGAGCATATTACACAGGGGCTTACATCAAAGATAAAGTCACCGACAATAGTAATATTGTTATCAATATGTTGACTGGTGGAATAGACGATAATACCAAAAGACCCAATGACCTAAAGAGACGTGTAAAAGTTAGTATTCGACTCGAAACCATCACCCAATAACACTATAAATCGTAGTTATTCTTCTTTACCTTTCAGCAAGTTACATAGTTGAAAAGATTATCCTTATATTTGCTAATTATATTTAAAACAATCCCCAAAAATTGGAGTTAAAGATGGTAGCTTACAAGCCCATGGAGTATTTGGATTTCAATGATCCAGTAATAGCACAACAACAAAAAGCAGCAATTGAAAAAGTAAAAGCTCAATTAGGGAAAGAGTACCCTAATATTATAGATGGTAAAGAAGTTTATACTGATAAAAAGACTACATCTTACAATCCTGCTAATAAATCAGAAGTTGTAGGTGTATTCCAGAAATCTGGAAAAGAAGATGCTGAGAAAGCAATCAACGCCGCTGAAAAAGCATTCGAAACATGGAAATATGTTCCAGCTGTAGAAAGAGCTGAGTATTTATTCAAAGCAAGTGAACTAATCAAACAAAGAAGATTAGATATCAATGCTTGGATGATAACAGAAGTAGGAAAAAACTACTTAGAAGCAGATGCTGATACTTGTGAAGCAATTGACTTCCTAGAATTTTATGGTCGTGAAATGATTCGCTTATCTGAGAATCAACCATTAACACAACAAGCCGATGAAATAAACGAATATTTCTATATTCCATTAGGTGTTGGTATTGTGATTCCACCTTGGAATTTCCCATTTGCTATAATGGCTGGAACTGTAGCTGCTTCAGTTGTAACTGGTAACACCGTTGTATTGAAACCTTCTTCAGACGCTCCTATGATGGCAAAATTATTTGATGAATTGATGAGAGAGGTTGGACTTCCTGATGGTGTATTCAACTACCTAGTAGCTAGTGGCGCTGAGGCAGGTGATTATATGGTTGATCATCCTAGAACTCGTTATATCTCATTTACTGGCTCAATGGAAGTAGGTACACGTATCTATGAAAGAGCTGCAAAAGTAAACCCAGGTCAAATCTGGTTGAAAAGAGTAGTTGCTGAAATGGGTGGTAAAGATGCTATGCTTATAGATAGTGAAGTAGATGTTGATTATGCAGCAAGTGAAGTCGCAAAAGCTGCGTTCGGTTTCCAAGGACAAAAATGTTCAGCTTGCTCTAGAGCTATAGTTGATGAAAAAGTATATGATGAATTTGTAGAGAAATTAGAAGCTAAAGTAAAAGCAATCCAAATGGGTGACCCTCGTGATAACGCAGCAGCTGGACCAGTAGTAAGCGAAAGTGCTTATAAATCTATAAAAGAATACATTGAAATTGGTAAAAGTGAAGGTAGATTGTTAGTCGGTGGAACTACTCCAGATTCTGATAAAGGTTACTTTATCTCCCCTACTTTAATAGTAGATGTAGCTGATACAGCAAGAATTGCGAAAGAAGAAATCTTCGGCCCTGTACTAGCTGTTATCAAATCAAAAAACTTCGACGATGGTATTAGAATATTTAATGATACTATCTATGGACTTACTGGTGGTTTAATTACTAACAATCCTGAGAAGTTAGCTCGTGGAAAGAAAGAACTACACTGTGGTAACTTGTACCTAAATAGAAAATGTACTGGTGCTCTTGTTGATGTTCATCCATTTGGTGGATTCAACATGAGTGGTACTGATAGTAAAGCTGGTAGCCGCGATTACTTACAATTATTTATGCAAGGTAAATCAGTAGCTACTAAAAAGTAAGTTTTACTGAAAAAATATATTTTAAGTTAAGCTCTCAGAAATGAGAGCTTTTTTTATAATATTTTTGCTACAAATGTCTGATACATATTAGATGCAAGTAATTATAATTTCAATTACTTCAATGGCTTTCTACCAATAAAAGAGCCTTTTCCTAAAAGAAAGTCTATTGCTTTATCAACATTTCTATCAATGCTTGATTCTGTTTTTAGATTAGAAATATATCTTACTATTTCTTTTTGTAATGAAGGTGGTAGTGAATCAAACTTTACTTTTGCTTCATGGTTATCGTCCAATCCCTTTATCAGCTTAGAATGAACTTTAATGGATCTATCACTAATATCATATTCAATAGTTATATCTATAGTCTCTCCAATTCGTTTAGGGGAATTATTTAGCATTTTATTATTAATATACAATCTCCAAACACCACTATATTTCACTAAAGTTTGTCTATAAGATAGATTGTTAATTGTTCCCATAATAGGTATTGGGCCCTTATCTTTTCCATTTGCTTCAAACAGGATTTTTAGTATTTTGTCAGGAACAAATACATAAGGATTGATTCCAATTAATTTAATTTCAGCTTTGAATTTATGCATTTCGTTTTTATTATTTAAATTAGTACTATTCAAACCACAAAAAAACCGACTACATAATCTATAATCGGTTTTAAATTAATATTCAAGTTTAGCAAAAATTAAGCTGTAACTGCTTCCTTTCTCCATCTAATATCTAGATTTCTATTTGCTGTTGCTTCGTCTAATCTTCTTAGTGGCGTAGTTGTAGGAGCTTGAAGAACAGTATCTGGTTCCTCTTTAGCTTCAATTGCTATTTGTATCATAGCTTTGATGAATCCATCTAAGTTTTCTAGATTTTCAGTTTCTGTTGGTTCAATAAGCATTGCCTCTTTTACAACCAAAGGGAAGTAAATAGTAGGTGCATGAAAACCTAAGTCTAATAATCTTTTAGCTACGTCACGTGTTGTAACACCATCTTTTTTCTGTAGATTACCACTGATTATACATTCATGAAGACAATAACCTGGGTAAGGTACTTCATAATAATCTTTTATTTGACTTAGAATATAATTAGCATTGATAACAGCATTTTCGCTAACACGCTTAAGTCCAACCTCACCGAGCATTCTAATATAAGTATATGCACGAACTAAAACTCCAAAGTTCCCACCGAAAGTATGTACTTTACCTACAGAATTTGGGAAATTATAGTTTAGTTTATACTCATCACCATGTTTTTCAATGTTAGGGACTGGTAAAAATTCAATTAGTTTTTCACTAACACATATTGGTCCAGCACCAGGTCCACCGCCACCGTGTGGAGTAGAGAATGTTTTATGTAAGTTGATGTGAACACAATCAAACTTCATATCACCAGCTCTAGCAATTGTAAGAAGTGCATTCAGATTTGCACCGTCCATATAAATAAGACCACCACAACCGTGAACTAATTTTTCAATTTCAATAACATCTGTTTCAAATAATCCAAGTGTATTAGGATTAGTTAACATCAGACCAGCTACATTGTCAACACATTTAGATCTCAAATCATCTAAATCAATTCTACCATCTGGTCCTGATTTAACACTAACTATATCAAATCCAGCCATTGCTGCTGATGCAGGGTTAGTACCGTGAGCAGAATCTGGAATAAGGATTACTGTTTTGTTAGTTTCTCCCCTATTCTCAAAGTATTTTTTGAAAGTTAGAATACCTGTTAATTCACCTTGTGAACCTGCTGCAGGTTGTAATGAAACACCTGGTAAACCAGTTATCTTCTTTAAACACTCACCTAATTCAAACATCAACTTTAAAGCACCTTGTGCATTTTCATCACGGCTAAATGGGTGTAAATTTGCAAATCCATCCATAGCTGCAACTTTCTCATTCACTTTAGGATTGTATTTCATAGTACAAGATCCAAGTGGATACATACCTTTTTCAATATTAAAATTAAGATGAGATAAGTGCTGAAAATGTCTAGCAATTTCAATCTCACTAATTTCGGGAAGCTCTGCAGCTTCTTTTCTTAAGAATTTTTCTGGAATAGACTCAGATATACTCTTTGTATCAATTCCTAGTTTAGGAAGAGAATAACCTATTCTTCCAGGTGACGACTTTTCAAATATTAATTTTTCCATATCCTTTTAAACGGTTAGTTGTTTTAAAGCTGATTTGGCTGCTTTTTGTTCAGCCGATTTTTTATTCTTTCCTGATCCTTGACCTAATAACTCTTCTTCAGAATATACACCAACATCAAATTTTTTCATGTGATCAGGTCCCTCTTCTGAAAGGACTTTGTAGGTTGGTGCTTCTTTACCTTGACTTTGTATTAATTCAAGTAATTTACTTTTAAAGTTTTTTTCGTGTTCAAACTCATTGTCGTTTAAGAGTGGAATAAATTTTTTCGTAATGAAATAACGAGCATTTTCTAATCCACTGTCCAAATAAATAGCTCCTATAATAGCTTCAACACTATCAGCAAGTAACGAGTTACTACCACTTTGCAATGCTTTCTGAGCACTAAAGCTTAGTAAAATAAACTTATCGAGTCCCATTCTTTCAGCACAATAAGCTAGGGATTGTTTATTCACAATTGAAGATCTCATTTTAGTAAGATCCCCTTCTAGTACATCATGTTCTAAGAACAAATATTCCGCTACAACCATTCCTAATATCGAATCACCGAAGAATTCTAATCTTTCATTCGAATAGATTTTTTCCTCAGAAATCTGCAAATAAGATCTATGTGTTAAAGCTTGTTCAAAAAAAGCAAAATTAGATATTTTGACACCAATTTGTTCTTCTATTGACTTTTTTTGTTCTTTAGAAAAAAATCCAACTTCTACGAAATATTTTTCGAAGTTGGATTTCTTTAAGTTCTTATCATCAGAGAAAATAGAGCTAATAAGTCTATTAAGCTTTGTTCTCATTAATATTTACTCTTCGTATGCTTTGAAACATAAAGTTGCATTATGCCCACCAAATCCAAATGTATTGCTGATTGCAGCCTTTACATCTTTCTTAATTGGGGTATTCGGAACAAAATTCAAGTCAGCACATTCTGGGTCAGGAGTATCATAATTAATTGTCGGAGGTACGATTCCCTCTTTAATAGCTTTGACAGCGGCTATTGCCTCAATTGCACCAGCTGCACCTAATAAGTGACCAGTCATTGATTTTGACGAACTCACCAATAATTTTTTTGCGTGTTCTTCGAATACAGTTTCAATAGCATTAGATTCATTTTTATCATTGAAGAAAGTAGAAGTCCCATGTGCATTGATATAATCAATATCATTAGGAACTAAACCAGCATCCTTAATAGCAATTTTCATTGATCTAACTGCACCTTCTCCACCTGGAGCAGGTTGAGTAATATGAAATGCATCATCAGTTAATCCCATACCAGCTATTTCAGCATAAATCTTTGCACCCCTATTCTTTGCATGCTCTTCAGTTTCAAGTATTAGAACTCCACCACCTTCACCAATTACAAAACCATCTCTAGCTTTGTCAAATGGTCTTGATGCAGTAGCATATCCTTCATTATTCTCTGAAAGTGCTTTCATAGCATTGAAACCACCTACGCCCATTGGACAAATAACAGCCTCAGCTCCACCTGTTACCATTACATCAGCATCGCCTCTTTGCAAAAGCATAAGCGCATCAGCAAGAGAGTGAGAAGATGTAGCACATGCAGAAACAGTTGCATAGTTAGGACCTCTTAAGCCCCATCTAATAGCTACTTGACCAGCCGCAATGTCTGAGATTAACATAGGTACGAAGAAAGGAGAAATTCTATCAGGTTTACCATCTCTTTTGTAAAGATTCTCTTGTTGATGATGATATGTCCACATACCACCTATACCTGAACCAATTATAACACCGACTCTATCTTTGTCGGTCTTTTCAAAATCGATTCCAGAATCCTCAACAGCCATAACGGCCGATGACATAGCAAACTGAGTGAATAAATCCATTCTTTGGATTTCTTTTCTAGTCATGTGTAATTCAGGATCGTAATCCTTAACTTCACAAGCAAAATGTGTTTTGAATTCAGAAGCATCAAACCTTGTAATGGGGGCTGAGCCACCTTTACCAGCTAATAATCCGTTCCAATATTCATCAAGATTATTACCGATGGGAGTAACAGCTCCCATACCAGTAATTACAATCTTTGGATAATCATATTTAGGCATTGACTTACCGTTTAGTTTTTTTAATTAACTAACTTTTCCTTGAAGATAATTTATTACGTCGCCTACAGTAAGGATTTTTTCAGCGTCGCTATCGTCAATAGTTAAATCGAATTCTTTTTCGAATTCCATGATTAACTCAACTGTATCCAATGAATCAGCACCTAAATCTTTAGTAAATGATGCCTCAGGAGTGACTTGTGATTCTTCAACACCTAATTTGTTAACTACTATCTCAGTTACTTTACCGTTGATATCAGCCATGTTGTACCTCTAAAATATTGTTTATAATAAATAATTGTTGTTTCTATATCGCTAATCCACCATCGACGTGAAGTACTTGACCAGTTATATATCTTGATTCATTTGAAGCAAAAAATGCTACAACATCAGATATATCACTAGGATCAGCCGCACGTTTCAGCGGAATATTATTTTTAAATGCGTTTACTTGATCTTCTGTCAACTTGTCAGTCATGTCTGTTAGAACATAACCCGGTGCAATCAAATTCACTAATATATTTCTTGCTGCAAGTTCTTTTGCTAATGACTTAGTAAATCCAATTAAACCTGCTTTTGAAGCTGCGTAATTAGATTGTCCGGCATTTCCCGTAGTACCTACAATAGAACCGATATTGATTATTCTACCTTGTTTTTGTGAAAGCATAAATCTGCTTACTACTTTACAAGTATTGAATACACCTTTTAAATTGATACTTATAACATCATCAAAATCACTTTCTGACATTCTAAGTATCAGATTGTCTTTAGTAATACCAGCGTTATTAACTAGTATATCAATTGAGCCAGCTTCTTTTTGTATCTCATTAAATGTGTTAGTTACCGATTCAAAATCAGAAACATCACATTGTCTATAATTTATGGTCTGCTTTGAGGCCAGTTCTTGGTTAGAAGAACGTCCCAAAGCATAAACTGTTGCCCCTGCTTCAGCTAATTTCTCAGAAATAGATAAACCTATTCCTTTTGCTCCGCCAGTCACTACAGCTACTTTATTTTCTAATTTTAAACCCATATTTCAATTTTTTGGAATTTTAAAAGCTACAATTTAACAATTATTTAACTTAAAGTTAAACATTTTCTATGTCTTGTAACTTATCAAACCCACTAATATTTATATCTTTTAAAGTTCTTTTACAAAGACCTTGAAGTACATTACCTGGTCCCATTTCTACAAAATCAGTAAAACCATCCTTTTGTAAATTACTTAGTATTTGAGTCCAAAGCACTGGAGCAGTTAATTGTTCTATTAACTTTGATTTCAGGGACTCAGAATTTAGTTCAGGATTTGCATCCACATTTGTGTAAACTGGAATATCAGCATTATTAAATTCTATATTATTAATCGCTTCCGCTAGTTTATCTTGTGCAGGTTTCATCAAAGGAGAATGGAATGCCCCACTAACAGGTAGCTCCATAGCCATTCTTGCACCTCTTTCCTTGAAAATCCCAGCATTTTCTCTTAAATAGTCTCTAGAGCCAGATATTACAATCTGACCTGGGCTATTGAAATTTGCAGGAACAACAACATTTCCATTCGTATTTAATTCTTTGCATAGCTCTATAAGAACGTCGTCTTCCATTCCTATAACAGCATACATTGTTCCAGGTTCGTTCTCCCCTGCTGTAAACATTAGTTCACCTCTCAAAGATACTAATCTGATAGCATCTTCAAATGATATAACTCCAGCTGAATATAATGCGGCATATTCGCCAACAGAATGTCCAGCAACAGCATCAATATTTATATTATCTTTTGTCAAATTATTGACTACGGCACTATGTAGAAATAAAGCTGGTTGAGTATATCTAGTTTCTTTTAATTTCTCAATAGGACCATTAAAGCATATATCGCTTAAAGAATAACCTAATATTTGATCTGCTTTATCTATTAAAGATTTTGCTTTACTATTATTTTCATAATAATCTTTAAGCATACCCACATATTGTGAGCCTTGACCTGAAAATAATGCTACTTTTTTCATTTATTCATATTCCATTTTAGGTAAATAGAACCCCAAGTAAATCCAGCACCAAAACTTGATAATATTAAATTATCACCTTTTTTAATTTTTCCATCTATAAGCCATTCAGAAATACAAAGAGGTATTGTAGCTGCAGTGGTATTACCATATTTTTCAATATTAACCATTACTTTATCCATACCTACACCCATTCTATCAGCTGTAGCACTTATAATTCTAAGATTTGCTTGATGTGGTACAAGATAGGATATATCATCACTTGTAAGATTATTCTTATCCATGATCTCCTTAGATACATCCGCCATACCTTTTACAGCATATTTGAATACTGTTTTACCATCTTGAAAAACAGTATGTTCCATATTTTCGACTGTTTCTATAGTCGCAGGATGAGCGCTTCCGCCAGCCTTCTGATTTAAATATTGACCACCAATACCGTCTATATGTAGAATAGCGTCTAATATTCCAGAATTTTCATCATTTGATTTTTCTATAAGGCAAACACCAGCTGCATCTCCGAAAAGAATCGCGGTATTTCTATCGTTCATATTTAGAATAGATGACATCTTATCAGCCCCACAAAGTAGAACTTTGTTTGCGGCACCAGACTCTACTAAACTAGCTGCCGTTTTCAGAGCAAAAAGAAATCCGGAACAAGCTGCGGAAATATCAAATCCCCAGACGTTCTTTATTCCAAGTTTATGTTGAACTACTGCTGCTGTAGATGGGTACATGTGGTCGGGTGTAACAGTAGCTACTATGATACAATCTATTTCTTGTTTATCAATACCAGCATTTTCTATACATTTCAATGCTGCAGGTACTATCATATCGGATGTAGCACCATTTTTCATTATTCTTCTTTCGTTAATACCAGTACGCGTTTTTATCCACTCATCGCTTGTATCCAAATAAGACTCAAAATGCTTATTCGTAAGTTTATCTTCAGGATAATAATGAGCAATCGCAGTAATAGTTGCTGGCATGTTTATTTCTCAATTTTATAAAATCTATTTTGGAAATTAAGAAGATTGTAAAGAAATTTCAATTTTCTTGTTGATTTCTTTAGTATAAGTTATCAACGCTGTATTAAGCATATTCTTGATTGCTTTAGGTGATGACTTGCCGTGACCAATGATAACTACCCCATTAACCCCTAGTAGTGGCACTCCCCCATGGTCTTGGTAATCAAAGCCACGAAAAACATCTTTGATAGTAGGGGCCATTAATCCAACTTTTAACTTTTTTAAAGTACTCTGATTAGCATACATTTTCAACGTTTCTTTGAAAAACCCCATGAAACTTTCTGCAAATTTTAGGATTATATTTCCAACGAATCCGTCACAAACAACAATATCTGCTATACCCGGGAAAATATCTCGACCTTCAATGTTTCCAATAAAATTCAATTTTGAGTCTTTAAGTAGTTTGTATGCTTCTTGAACAGTCTCAGTTCCTTTCTTCTCTTCTTCTCCTATATTGAGCAAGCCAATAGATGGATTCTTAATACCATACATTTCGGAAAGGTATATTTGCCCCATTACTGCAAATTCATATAGAAATTGAGGTTTAACTTCTGAGTTAGCTCCAACGTCTAATAGTAATGTGGGGCTGTCTTTGAGAGTAGGGAAAAAAGAACCGATAGTTGGTCTGCTTACGCCTTTTATTCTACCTAACTTGAGAGTAGCAGTAGACAGCATAGCGCCAGTATTACCAGCGGATATAAACGCATCAACTTTATTATCTTTTAATAAATCCAGGCCAATTGATATTGAGGAGTCTTTTTTTGATTTAATACCTGCAGTGGCATCATCTTTCATTGTAATTACTTGAGTTGCATTTACAATTTCGTAATTGAAGTTATTTAGAGATGGGTTTTTTTCAACTTCAGATTTTATAAGTTCTTCTTCACCAACAAAATATAGTTTTATACTTTTATCAGTATGTTCATTCAAGAACTCTAAAGCACCTTTAATCTCACTTTCAGGAGCAAAATCACTACCCATTATATCTATAGCGATACTAATATTTTGTTTTGCTCCTGACATGATACTACCTCAGAAAATTAATCGAATTTTCTGCCATTGTAATAGTAAACTTTTTTTCCGTCTTCGACAACTAATGTAGCTCTGTGTGATCTCTTTATCTCACCAGTTTGCTCACAAGTAGATAGAGTTGGTGCATCAATTTTATAATGAGTTCTTCTCTTATCTCTTCTAGATTTCGATATCTTTCGCTTCGGATGTGCCATTGTATTAACCTTTAAATTTAATTATTCTTCAAATTCTTTAATATATCAAATGGGCTAAGCCCTTCCTTTTTAATCTCTTTTATTTCAGGATATATTTCTTCAATATCCTTTCCCCTATACTTTGGAGCTACTTTTTTCATTGGTACTTTAACTAAAAGCTCTTGAACAACTATTTCAGTAATATTAGCTGATTTTTCTTCTTCGCTAATATATATAGTATTCTCGTCTTTTTCTGTACGGTATTCTTCTTTCATACCTTTGATAATATTAATATCAATGTCTGCTTCTATGACTTCTCTATATTCTTCGAGCGATATATCACATATGAATACAGCAGAGGTCCAAGTTTTTCCTTTCAATATTAACCTATCATTATGAACTCTTAACAAACCTTCTACGAAGACTTCCGAGTCTATAAATTCAGATTTATAATCTCCATCAGCTAATCCACTGATTTCAATATTTTGCTTACCGTTTGATAAGCCTAGGACATTTAATAATAACATTTCAAACAAACGTTTAAATACAAGCTACAAATATACTAACTGATTACAGTATTATCAAGTATATTCTTTTATTTTTTTATTAATCACAACCTAAAGCTGATCTATTTTGTGCAGCTGCCTTATTGTCAGGATTAACTTTCAACACTTTTTTGTACCAAAGACAAGCATTTTTTACATCACCCATACCTTGATAAGCTATTGCTGCATATAGATATCCATATTCTATTTCAGGTTGTTCTTCTGACCAACTAACAGCAACATTTAATAATTTTTTCCACTCTTTTGCCTTATAATAAAGTCCAGAAAGTTTTCCATAAGCTGATCTAATGTTATTCTTATTTATCTCAGGATAAGCTTTCGATATATCAATTGCCTTTTCAAAATTCTCAATTGCCTTTTTATCATCTTCTTTACCAGCATAAGCATCTCCCAAATAAACATTAGCACCAGCATCAGTACTGTCCATTCCTGCCGATTTTTCTAAGTAAACTATAGCAGTATCTCTCTGATCCATGAATAAGTAAGATAGACCTTTATAGTATATAATTTTAGAATCTGTGCTATCATTACATGCAGCAGTATTTAATCTCTTATCAAAGAAGAATAATGCTTCATCATATTTTTTTGCTGAAAACATTAATCGTCCAACCATATTCATCAGATTACAAGATGCATCGGGGTTTTTGTTAACCAAGTCTTTGTATATAGTTAAAGCTGCAGTAGTATCACCTGTGAATAGTTCCGCAGTACCATATCTTCTGATATCAGCTTCTTCTATTTCAGGATTATCTTTATCCATTGCCAGAATAGATTTATAAGCAGCTTTAGAATTAGGATAATCTTTATTATCATAATAGCAACGCGCCATTAACAAATTAGCTTTAAACTTAACTGAATCTATATTCTCAGACACGTACTTCAGCTGAGGAGCAGCAGAATCACACAGACCTAGCTCATATAATGATTGACCTAAATACCATCTACCTAAGTTACCTTCTGGTCTTAACTCGTAATATCTGAATAGTGCTGGTACAGCATCTTTGTACTGCTTAGCGAAAAAAAGAATTTTCCCTTTATTAAAGAATGCACTTGCGTCCATAGTGTCTTGTTTTGTTACTCTATCCCATTCTTTTAAAGACATAGTAAATAACTCATTTGACAAATCTTGATCTGCTTCTCTATTAGCTAACCAATAGTAAGAAGTTGCCAATTTAGAACGTGCTTCTTTTTGATTATCGTCTAAAGCTAATGCTTTTTCATAAGATTTCTTAGATAGCTCATATACTCTTTGATCAAAGTACATATCCCCTTCTGTGATATAGATACGAGGATCATTCTCATTGATATCACGTGCACGTTTTATCTGAACTTCAGCATCAGTGAGTTTACCAGCTCTAATATAATTACTAGCGTGTTCTAATCTAATTGGAATACTTTTCTCTAAATCATCAATACCATTTTTTAATAGCTTTTCTGCTTTAACGTAATCCTTAGTTACAGATAAAATTCTACCATATTTTACAATTGCAGTTTCATTATCATCTATATCATAAGCCTTTTCATAAGCTTTTTTTGCTTCTTCAAAGTTTTCTAGTTCAAAGTATATATCACCTTTCAGTATTAATAATTTCTGATTATCAGAATTATTATTAATATTTTTTGCTAATAATTCTGCTTCAGGGTATTTACCCTTATTAATTAAAGCTTGCAATTCATCTACTGATTGCGAATATAGATTGAATGAAATTGTTAAAAATATAATTGCTATTATTCTATAAAAACTCATCTTACTCCTCATATTTAAGTTTTATTCTTGCAAATGCAGGAACTATACCTTTATCTAAAAATAATTTTTGTACTTTTTCTTGTTTTGCTAAATAAGTTCCAAACCAAAACGGTAAATTTTGTCTATCCTCTAAAAGATAAGCATAATATGGAACTTTAAAAGGATATAAGTCCTGTACTAAATATCCCTGATGAACTGGTTTTGGTGTAATATATTTATTAAGTGAATCACTATCAAAACCTAACCTTATCATCTTGAAATTTTTATCTTTTACGATTTGTGAAAGAAACGCTATGCCTATAATACTACTATTGGAGGCAACTTGTTTCTTCAAATCATTAATATTATCAAATAATTCTACTTTTCGTTTGAGTGGATTGTCTTTAACAATCATAGAATTAAAGTTTGCATACAATGAAGAATACTGATCAAGAATAGCATAAGTTGGCTCAAAATTTAGTCCATTTGTAGATTTACTTAAATCATCACCTTTTACAATTGCATTTTTTATTTGATTTGCATTAAGAGTGTCGGAGGGAAAATCTTTATGAGTAAAAAATACCAAAGCATCATAAGCAATCACAAATCTATTATGCTTTTCCAATTTGTATGCCGTCATCAGTGAGTCTTCATCTGATAAATAGTCACGTGCATTGACAACAACTCTTGCTTCCTTCGACAGAAGTTGAGACATTACATTTCTTGAATTAGCATACTCAACTTTTAATTCAACTTTGTTATATTCATGAGTATATAATATAAATGCAGAATCTAAAACTGGTTGAATCAGTTCATCACAATAGACGGTCAATTTACCTGAATTGAGTGTTTCTACATCATTGGGGTCTTTTGCTTCATACTTATTATCACAACTTGCTAATACAATAGCAATTGTTAGTAGTAATATTCTAATTTTCATCATTCTTCGATTTATATCGTTTTTTATTTGCTCTGTATAATGCTAATCTGTAAAAACCAAAAAGTACAAAGACAGCACCAAAGACTCTCATCATAGTAGGATCAGAGTCTTCAGGCATAATATATCCACTAACAAATAATAATCCTAAAAGGATAATTAGTATTCGGATACCGTAATTTATTACGTCATTTATCATTTTAATTTGAATTTAATTGGGATAATTATCCAACAATCTACTGTTCTTTCATTGTGAACAGCTGGTGAAAAATCATTATAATTTCTTACCGCTTGCAATGCTTCTTCATCAAATAACGAATTAGTAGAACTATAAATATAACTCTTTGTAAGTTTTCCAGATTTATCAATCAATGCTGCAATGTGAACAACACCACTTAAATTTAATACTTTCGCTTGTTGAGGATAATGAACAAAACTCTTTATTTTATCATAATCCATACTTGGAAATTTTTGTAAATCTTGATGAACAAATTCTTTAGTAATGTCTGAAGGTAAATCCGATTTAATGTTGTTAGTATTATTAGTTTCAACTGTTAGGTTTCCGTTTCCTACACCAGAACTCCCATTGATTCCTAAAGCATTACCAATATTTTTCAATATCTCATCTGGATTAATTCCAACATCTAATATAGAGGTTTTAATTACTGGTAGATCTATCTCTTCAGTAAACTTCTGATTCAAACCAATATCATTTCTAACTGATTTTTCGGCTTTAGCACCTTCACCACTAGTAGCTTGTTCAATATTATTTTCAATACTGTAATTAGTTACTACAGTAGTTTCAATATCTATTAATATGGGTGGTATTTCATCTTTTATAAAAGATTGTAAAGATGAACCAACAAATCCAATTACTATAAAGAACATCAAGCTAAGGACAAATCCTTTCAATGTAGAGTTTTTTATCTGACCTTTTAACTCTAGCGCCCCATAAGGGTGATTATTTAACTTTTTCATTTTGTGTACCTCTTTATATAAATTTAAAAATGCCTCTGTAGTATATAGAGGCATTTTTCATCAATAAAGTTACACTAATGTAGAACTTTTATCTAAGTTTAAATCTTAATGGTATAGAAATCCAAACCATAACTGGTTTATTATTCTGAATAGCAGGTGTAAAGTTCTTATAATTCTTAATAGCATCTATCGCAGCTTGGTTCAATAATGAGTTATCAGTATATTCTACTAATGTCTTTCTTACTTTTCCATTTGCATCTATTAATGCTTTAACGATTACTCTACCTTCTACACCAGCTTCTTTTGCTAACTTTGGATATTCTACCAATTTTTGAAGTTCAGCTATATCCATACCTGGTTGTTTCTCAACTGGAACAAATTCATCAGGATCTGGTTCAGCTTCTCTAGTTTCTACTTTTACACCATCGCCTTCCCAATCAATATTATTGGCAAAGTTACCCATATCTATACCATCGCCACCAGCTGCAGATGCTCTATCTAGAACATCCATGTCAGCAAAATCTTGCAAATCTGGTGCAATTTCTGCATCTGGAATTGGAGTTGGAGTACCAGCTCTTGCAGCAGGCCCAGCAACAATTTGTTCAGGTGCTGGTGGAGGTGGAGCTTCTACTTCTTCAGCAGGTGCATCTAGACTAATTAAATCTAATTTTGCAATAGGTGCCAAAGGCGGTGCTGTTACATTACTTGCTATTGAACCACTTATCAAATGATAAACCAAGAATAACAATAGTAGTGATGCAGTTACTATAAACCCACGAACTGTAGATTTATTAATGTATGTTTTTAGCTCTAACGCACCGTATTCGTTACGTTGAGGGATTGGAACTACTTTTACAGACATTATTGACTACCCCCAGATTGCGGCTTAAATACTGCAATCTTTACCAAATCATCTTCAGTTAGATCGGCAATTGTAAACTTTCTGCTTCTTTTGAAATCAGTTTGATTACGTTTTACTCTCATCTCATCAACTATACCAGCTTCAGCTAGGTTTAGCTCATCTAAAGCTTCAACTACAATACCATATCCAACGTTATCAGATACTTTCAATACTATAATTAAATCATTAATTTGATTCAAATTCTCTTTAATTGCTAAGTTTCTTAAATCCTTCATCTTCAATTCTTCAGCTTCACCTTGTCCTCTGAAATAGAATAAATCTCCATCTTCATCAACAAGGATACTTAGTAATTGAGATTCTTTTACTTCTACTGGAACATCAATCTCAGGTGGAACTTTCATTTCCATTACCTGAGGAGTTGCCATAGTAGTCGTAAACATAAAGAATGTAAGAAGAAGGAACGTGATATCCACCAAAGGTGTCATATCTAATACGAAACCGACTCTTTTCTTAGCTTTCCTTTTGGACGATTTTCCTCTTTTTGAGCGACCTCCGCCGCCTAAAGAACCACCACCAGCCATAATATTACTCCTTAAGGTTTAGTATAAATACTAAATTCTTTTATCTTTTCTTAGTTACGTAATTAAACTTTGTAAACCTATTTGTACTTAACACTTCCATAGCATCAGATACCCATTTGAACCTAATACTCTTATCAGCATCAATTGCCATAGAAGTCTCAGGGTTCACTATATAAGTACGCTTTATCAATGCTTCAAGAGTCTCAATTGAGACTTGTAATTGTGCACCTTGCATTTGTTCAGGTGACAATCCTTCTATCCCAGATTTTACAGATACCCAATCGGCTTCGTTAGTCATTTCATAAAAATATGAAGTGTCTTGTTTAGTCGAATCAGGAAATGCTATCTTTACAATTGCTAAATCTTGCTCAGGGAGCTTTGAAGTATCTGCAGATGCTAAAGGTCTTTCAATAAAGAACTTTTGCTCAGCTTCAGCTTCAGATTTGAACTTAGCTGTAAACATAAAGAATGTAAGTAATAGGAAAGTGATATCCACCAATGGTGTCATATCAATCACAAAACCGACTCTTTTCTTTTTAACTTTTGGCATATTAATTCCCCTTTAAAGGTTTATTTTCTGACCATACTTGTAAAGATTTCAGTTACACTAAGGATACCTTCATCAATTACATACACGAAATTATCTACTTTTGTAGTAAAGAAGTTATAAGCTACGATTGCAACAATCGCACCTAGTAAACCACCAGCAGTATTGTAAAGTGCCTCAGAGATACCAATAGATAATTGAGTAGCTGAGACAGTTCCACTTTCTGCAAGAGCTTGGAATGCTCTAATCATACCAAGTGTAGTACCTAATAGACCAACCATCGTTGAGATAGAAGCTACTGTAGATAATATAACTAGGTTTTTCTCAAGCAAAGGAGTTTCCAAATTCATTTGTTCATCAATTGCTCTTTGAACTTCAGAAATCTTAGCTGGTGCTGAGTATTCAGGATCATTTTGTACTTCTTTGAATCTTTCAATACCTGCTCTCATTACATTACCAATACTTCCTCTTTGTGTATCGCATAAAGCAACAGCACCATCAAGATTACCTTGAGAAAGTAAACCAGATAATTCTTTTACGAATTTTTCAGGATCATTTTTTCCTTGCGCTTTAGTAATAGAAAGGAATCTTTCGATACTAAATGTAATACCAATTAAAATAAAAGACATCAATAGTGCTACTAGTGGACCACCAGTATATATTGTTGCCATTATATTACCAGCTATTGGCTCATGTTTTGTTGCCGGATCGTTAAAACCACTTGGATCACCCATTACACCGTAATAAAACGCAAATGAGACTACTAGTGCAAGAACAATTACTATGATATTGAACAAGTTCTTCATAATACTCCTACTAAATTTGATTAATTATTAATAATATTTTTTGCTTCTTCATAAGTACTAAGTACTTTAAAAACTAAGTTTAATTGTGTTAGATTCAATAAATCTCTGACAGAATCAGATGCATTAACTAACACTATTTTGTTACTTTTTGTTATAAAATCCGACTGTGCTGAAATTAATATACCCAAAGCAGTCGAGTTCATAAATGTAACATTACTTAAGTCAATTATCAGACTATTAGTTGATAATTGAGATAACTTTGATCTAAGTGCATCTGTCTCATCTCCCCCAATAAATCTCCCACCTAATCGAAGAAATACAATATTTTCTTCTTTTTCTACTAATATTTGAGTCATTATTGAATGAGAATTATTTGCAAACACACTTCTTAAGCATTACGCAATTTATTTATTTATTATGAAAAAAACTATTTTATTTGCTGAAAATCCCATCAGGTGGATAAGTTAATAAGTAAATTAACAGAATATTAACTCAATCTTCCTTTTAGTATGCGTGGTTTATCAAATAAGTCATTAATCAACTCTACTCGATATTCCTTTGAAAAAAGCTCTTGAATCTCCTCAGCTAAAAAACTATTCAACTCTAAATAAAATACTCCCTCTATAGACAGTATATTCTTGAAAATAGTTACAAATCTTCGATAAAATTCCAATCCATCTGAACTATCAGTCAGTGCAGAATTCGGTTCAAAGCTCAATTCTGGCTCTATCTCATCCATTTCACTTGTTGAAACATAAGGAGGATTTGATACAATTATATCATATTTTAATTTAGGTTCTGTGGTAAGTATATCTGCATAAACGAACTTTACATTCTCTACTTCTAAGTCTATAGAATTCTGTTTTGCAACTTTCAGTGCTGATGTTGAATTATCAATTGCTGTAATTGTCGAGTGATTAAATTCCTTTGCGAGACTTATGGCTATACATCCTGAACCAGTACCTATATCTAGGATTTTAAAATCTGACTTATTGTCATTTTCCTTTATTATTCTAGCAACTATTTCTTCTGTTTCAGGTCTTGGTATTAACACATTTTGATTAACTATAAACTTTCTACCCATAAACTCAACCTGACCTAGAATATATTGCAGAGGAAATCTCTTTATTCTTTGCTGAATCATAGACTTGATGGTAGATAGTTCACTATCAGAAAGTGGTTTGTCATAGTCTGTGTAAAGTTTTATTCTCTCAATTTCTAGTACATGAGTAAGCATCAATTCTATTGTTAATCTTGGAGAATCTATATTATTTTTCTCAAGATAATCCTTAGACCAATTGATAATATCTATTATACGCCAAACTTTGTTATCCAATGCCATTCAATATTTTCTTTAAAATTGCCATTCTAGTAAGTACACCATTTTTCACTTGATTATTGATAAGACATCTATTGTGATTTTGAAGTCCATTTTCAATATCGACTCCATAGTTCACTGGACCAGGATGCATCAAAAGAATATCATTATTCATTTCAAAATGCTTTTTCTTAAACCCATATTTCTCGAAATATTCACTAGTATTTGGAACATCTGTTTGTTCCATTCTTTCTTTCTGTATTCTTAGACACATAACTACATCAGATTTTTGTACTGCTACATCAATAGTCTCATGATAATTTAGAGATGAAAAAGTATCACCTAATAAATTTTTTGGTGCACATAAGGATATATCTACATCAAATTTTGAAAGTAACTCAATATTAGACCTTGCTACTCTACTATGAAGTATATCACCACAAATTGTTATCTTAAAATCTTCTAGTTCACCGAAAACTTCCTTTAATGTAAATGCATCTAACAATGCTTGACTGGGATGTTGATTTACACCATCTCCTGCATTAAGTATAGACATATCTAATTGATTGGAAAGCATTTTAGCAGTACCCTCTTCCCTATGCCTAACCACGGCAAGATCCACACCCATAGCCTCTAGAGTACGCAAGGTTTCGACTAATGATTCACCTTTTTGAATACTGCTCAGTTCAGGCATGAAATCAATAACTTGAATGCCTAAATTCATTGCTGCTATCTCAAAAGATAATTTAGTTCTAGTAGAAGTTTCGAAAAAAGCTAAAACGAGTTTTTTATGATTAAATTCATCAGAGACATATTTCAAATCATATTTCGAAGCAATCTGAAGAATCTCATTTATTTCGTTTTTATTGAGCTGTTCAATTGAAAATAAATCTTTCAAAAATCAACCTATTCTTTAAAATCAAATATAAAAAAAAAGCCGTTCAAATGAACGGCTATTATTTGCTCTGTAGAAAAAAGATTATTTCTTTTTACCGTTAACAGATTCTGCAAGTGCTTTACCAGGTTTGAATTTAGCAACTTTTTTAGCTGCAATTTTCATTGGCTTACCAGTCTGTAGGTTTACACCTTTACGAGCAGCTCTTTGAGCTACTGAAAAAGTTCCGAAACCGATTAGACGTACATCTCCGCCACCTTTTAGCTCTTTAGAGATTTCTGCGATAGTGCTATTGATAGCTCTTTCTGCAGCAGCTTTTGTCATGTCAGTTGATTTTGCAACTGCGTCAATTAGTTCTGATTTGTTCATACTTGTTAACTCCTTAGTATGTTAGGTTAAAGAATAATACCGTTAAATGCAATTTAAAAATTTATTTATAATTTCCAAACTATTTTGGAAAAATAAGTTGCTATAAGGCCTAATAAATCGTCGATTAGGCGTTTTAGCACCCTTTTTGTTACTATCACTACCATTTTGTAACTATTTTTTTTCATAACCGAAAAGTATTTGTACTACTCTTTTGTTGTCTTTTATGTAATCAAATACAGTCCAGACGGTAAAAACGGTTAGAAAAAGCATAGAATAATATACATATTCTTTTGTTACTAATTCCGTAATTGTAGCATCATTTAGTAACAAACTAGCAAAATATACTGAAATAACATAAATAATTAATGCAAACTGTAACACTGTTTTTATTTTAGCTATATTCTTCGTTTTAATTGGTAATTTATGTGAATCTGCAAATAAACGAAGAAAAGTCATGAATGAGTCTCGTAGTATAATTATTAGAACCATCCAGAAGGGGATAATATCTACAAATACAAAGGCGAGAAAAGCAGTTGAGTTCAGAATTTTATCTGCTAATGGGTCGATAAAGACACCCCATTTTGATGATTGATTGAACCGTCGAGCATACCAACCATCTAGCCAGTCACTAATTGCACCAAGAACAAAAAGTAGTATAGATATTAGAATTAGTGTTCTATTCTCAGAAATAAAGAAAAACAAGAAAAAAGGTGCAACCAATATTCTGAAAAAAGAAATAATATTTGGTACACTGAATAGCATCAACAGAGTTCAATAGCTGAATTATATATGGCTAAAAAACTTTCAGCGACAAGTGATGCACCACCAATTAACCCACCATTTACATTCTCAATGGAAAGTATTTCTTTAGCATTTTCTGCATTCATACTGCCACCATATAGTATTTTAATATAATTATTACCAAATCTATTGTTAAGATAATCGGATATAAAGGCATGTGTATCTGCGATTTGTTCCGAAGTAGCAGTTTTACCAGTACCTATTGCCCAAATTGGTTCATATGCTATTTTAAGATTAACAGTCTCTACTACACCTATTAACCCCTTCTCTAATTGATTCTCCAATACAGCATTAGTATTACCATTTTCTCTATCTTCTAAAGTTTCTCCAATACAAAGTATGACTCTAAGACCAGCTTTTAGTGAATTGACAACTTTTTTATTTATCATTTCATCAGTTTCACCAAATATAGTACGTCTTTCAGAGTGACCTACTATTACATACTCACATCCCACGCTTAGCAACATATCATTCGATATTTCACCAGTGAAGGCACCTTTCTCTTCATAATGTACATTCTGAGCTCCTAAGGATATTCTACTTAAATCAACCAATTCAGATAAAAAACCTAGGTGAGTAAATGGCGGACAAATCAACATCTCGACATCTCTGTCATAATCCTTGAAGCTATGTAATTTATCTGTAATTAACTTTGCTTCATCTAAATTGGTGTTCATTTTCCAATTTCCGGCTATTAAATACTTACTCATTTATATTTAACTCCTTTCACTTTATAAATAGTGTAATTTTTTAATGTTTCATCTGATTCAAAACCAATACCCTCAATTTCTTGATCTGGAGATATTATCTTTACATACTTATCAGAAGTAAGTTTTCTCGTGTCATTGTGCCATTCTAAAATTGAAGTACTTACAGTTGTTTTATTACTATCAGATACGACTACTACATTTCCCATAGCTATCATATTCTTAGTAACATCATCTATTGTAACACTATCTGCTCTAAGGTTACTAACCTTTTTACCATTTTCTTTAGAATAAAAGTCAACTACAACATGACTATCAAGCTTTGTTTCTTTTTGTTTCTCATATATTCTAGCTCTATCTGCTTTCAGATAAGCTTTCACAAGAGAAGAATCCATAAAGTAAACACTGAAATCGTAACTTATTTGGTCGGGACTATCCTTTATTTCATCAATAGCAAATAAAGTCTTGACTTCTTTTTTATCTTCACTACAAGAAATAAACAAAACTAATAATACTATAAAGATTGCTCTCATGATGATAATTTCGCTCTTTCTTCTGTATTGGCAATTGTCACAGCTACAGCAGCGTCCCCAGTAACATTTGTAATAGTACGAAGCATGTCTAATATCCTATCTACACCTAAAATTAGTGCAATCCCTTGAGCTGGAATATTTATTGCATTCAATATCATAACAAGCATTATAATTCCAACTCCAGGTACCGGTGCAGTTCCAATAGAAGCTAGAACGGCAGTTATTACAATTGTCAATTGTTCAACTAAAGTCAAATCAAAACCATAAACTTGAGCTATAAATACTGCAGCTACACCTTGATAAAGAGCAGTTCCGTCCATATTAATTGTAGCGCCTAAAGGTAGTACAAACCCTGCTATTTCCTTATTAGTTTTCATTTTGTTTTCTACGCAATCAAGAGTTATAGGCAAAGTGGCCGCACTAGAACTAGTAGAAAATCCAATTGCTTGAGCATTTCGTATATTTAGAAAGAAGTCTTTTAGAGAAACTTTTCCTATCAATTTTAACATTGTCCCATAAACTACATAAGTCTGAATAAATAGACCTAATACCACTGCAGCAATATACCAAATAAGAGTTGTAAGTATCTCAAATCCAAAATCAGCAATTGTTGCTGCTATTAAAGCAAATACTCCAAACGGTGCTATCAACATAAAAATGTCAACCATTTTTATCATTGTATCACTTACGCCATCAAAGAATTCTAAAACTGTATCTCTCTTTTTCTTTTCAATCAGAGTAAGAGTTATTCCAAATATAACTGCTAAGAAAACGATTTGCAACATATTGCCATTACTAATTGCATCAAATGGATTCTTAGGTACTATCTCCACAAAGAAATCAACTATACTTATATCAAGGGTTTCAACTGCCTTTTCAGCAGATTCTTCTTGAAATGAAGACATTAACCTTTCTTTTGAACTCGAATCAATTCGAGTACCAGGCGAAATCACATTTGCTAATCCAAGACCTATAGTTATTGCAATTATAGTGGTTACTATATAAAGTGAAAAAGTTTTTATACCAATACGACCTAGTTTTTTGAAGTCAGAGAGACTAGCAGCACCAACTATAAGCGTTGATATGACCAATGGTATAGCTAAAAAGCTAAGAAGTCTGATGAATAAATCACCTACAGGTTTGATATATGTAGCAAGAGTATGTTCTTTCCGAACGGCAATTACTTCAGAGTATTCGAGTTTTCTTTTCTCTTTTTCGAATACTAATGTTATAGAGTTATTAGACGATTTATAGTAATGTTTGAACTTGTTAATTATAGCTATTTGATCATTCGAATTGAAACTAGAAACAGTACTATCATTTATACTAATTGAAGCTGTTGACCAATTACTAATTGATTCTACAACTTGATCTGAATTCTTTTTGTAGGTTATTTCTAGCTTGTCTTTATCAACACTAAAAAAAGCTCCGAATGCTGCTCCGAGTATTAAAGCTAATAATATCTGGACATGCAGTGGAACTTTCTTCATTTTAGTAACTTATTTTTGTATGTAATTAACTATTTTACTAATAGATAGTATTTATAATTTTCCCAGTAATTATCCATTCTTCTTTTCATCATATCAGACCAATAGATAGGATAAGAGTATTCAAAATAATATCTATTGCTACCATCTTTGTGTGCAATAAACCCTTTATCTCCATCGTAATGGTTTTTCTTGATGAATCCATATTCTTCAAGAATGAACCCAACTTTTCCAAAAAGGACTCTCATATCGAAATCTAATATATTGTCTATATTCTTATAGAAATCACGTGGAGCATCAGTTATCTGTCCAGAATGCCACCAGTATTGGTCTCTTGTTAGGATATTATTCAATTCAATATGAATAGAGTCTTGTAAGACTTTAAGTTCATTTTTTATATTCTTTTTGTGTTCTGCAGTTAACTTTTCTGCAGCAGGAGGGAAAGTAAGAATAAATTTATTTACAATACTTTCATACCAATGAGGTACAAACTTAATTGTCTCTTCTATAAAATCTGCTCTTAATCTCTCAGCAATCTCAACTGTTTTCTCAATTGATTGATCCGAGCTCAATACTTCTTTGGTTTTCATAGTTTTATTCCAAATATTAACATTGGTATTATAATAAGTAACAAATATAAAAAAACTAAAACAGATTAGATAATCTTATTCAGCAAAATTGAAATTATATTCCAAATTTATCTCAGAAGTTAAACTTCTAGTAACGGGGCAAGTCTTAACAACATTAGATAATAGTTTGAAATCTTCGTCATTTAATTGGTGTGGAAAAGTAATATCTAATATTAGTTTTTCAATTCTTCTAAAAGGGATTTCAGTCATTATCTTAGATGCTGTTATATTCATACCTTTTAAATCTATTCCTTTGTCTTGAGCTTTTATACCCATTATAGTAGATACACAAGAAGCGATAGAAGCTGCTACTAAGTCTGTAGGTGAAATATAGTCCCCCTTACCCTTATTGTCAACTGGTGCACTTGTTTTGAATGAATTACCAGATGGTGTATGTACTACATTGCAATATAGGTCACCCAAATAGTCAACACTTATTTTTATCATTATAATTTTCCTGAAATAGTTAAACCATCATACGCCAAATTAATCCCATCCGGAAGTGTGTCTTCAACATCCGAATGTTTAATCTGATGTGCTATATGAGTGAGGTAAGTTTGTTTTGCATTTATAATTGTTGCTTGTTTTATTGCCTGTTCTATATTAAAATGAGTTCTATGTATTTTTGGTCTCAAACCATCTAATATAAGTATATCTAAATCTTGCATAAGTTCAAGTGTAATTTCTGAAATATAATTAGTATCGGTGCAATAAGCTATATTACCTATTCGGAATCCTAATACTTCAAGTGAGCCATGCAAAAGCGGTAGAATAGTGAATTTTAATCCATTAACTTCAAATTCTCCTTCGGAAATCATATTAACTTCGACCATAGGTATTCCACCACCAGTTTCGTTATAATCTCGGAATGCATAAGAAAAGATTCTAGATAGATTATCTAAAGTTTCAGAATTCAAATAAATAGGTAGAGCTCTATTTATAGTGAAGTTAATTCCACGAATATCATCAAAACCACCAATATGATCGAAATGATGATGAGTATAAACTACAGCATCCAAATGGTTGATTTTATATTTCAAAAATTGTTGTCTGAAATCAGGACCAGTATCAATTATAATATTTTTGTTTTTATATGTAATTAGAGCAGAGCAGCGGAGTCGCTTATCTTTGGGGTCATCAGAAACACAGGTTGGGCAATTACAAGAGATAGTTGGGACTCCTGTAGAAGTCCCAGTACCTAATAATTTTATCTCGAATGTATTATCACTAGACATGTCTTTCAGAATGATAGGAAGAACGAACCAATGGACCAGATTCTACATACTCAATACCCATCTCTTCACCTACTTCCTTATATTTTTTGAAAGTATCTGGATGAACGAATCTATCAACTGGAGAATGCTTTACAGAAGGTTGCAAGTATTGACCAATTGTAAATACATTAACTTTGATTTTAACCAAATCTTTCATCAATTCATAAATTTCTTCATCTGTTTCACCAATTCCAACCATGATACCTGTTTTGGTACGCATACCTAATCTCTTTGCTTCTTCAAGAAGGTCAAGTGATCTTTGGTATCTAGCTTGAGGTCTGACTATTCTATAAAGACGAGGTACAGTTTCTATATTGTGATTTAGTACATCTGGTTTAGCATCCGTAACCCTTTTCAAACATTCCATATCCCCTTTGAAATCTGGGATAAGAACTTCTACAGTTGTAGTAGGATTTTCTTCTTTAATTCTTTCAATTGTTTTAGCCCAAAGTGTTGAGCCTTGGTCTTTTAATTCATCTCTATTTACAGAAGTTACAACTGCATGTTTTAATTGCATTTCTTTAACTGATCTAGCAACATCATTTGGTTCTTGCCAGTTAAGTGTACCAGGTCTTCCAGTTTTTATAGCGCAGAAACTACAAGCACGAGTACAAGTATCACCAAGTATCATAAAAGTAGCAGTACCACTACCCCAGCACTCCCCTATATTAGGACATCTTGCTTCTTCGCAAACAGTATGAAGTGATTTTGATCTCATCATCTTTTTAATATTTGCGAAACTATCTCCACCAGGAGCTTGCACTTTTAACCATTCTGGTCGTTTACCACGAGTTGTTTTTAACTCAGGGTTATTTCTATTATTATTCTTAAACTGAGGAATTTTAACTTTATCTTCTAACTTCGGTTTTTTTAAAACCGGAATATCAATTTGCTGCATATCTATCCTAAATATTTTCTACTGGCCTAAAAATGCCCTTAGTGATTTTGATCTAGACTGATGTCTAAGTCTTCGAATTGCTTTTTCTTTTATTTGTCTGACTCTTTCTCTTGTCAAATTAAATTTCTCACCAATCTCTTCTAATGTAAGACTATTACCATCTATGCCGAAATAAAGCTTTATTACTTCAGCTTCTCTTTCAGAAAGAGTAGTAAGAACTTGTTTTACTTCAGTTCTTAGTGATTCTTGCATCAAATCAGTATCTGGTGGTGGTTGTTGTTCGTTAGGAAGTACATCCAATAAACTATTGTCTTCACCTTGAACAAATGGAGCATCAACAGATAAGTGTCTACCAGAAATTTTAATAGTTTCAGTAATCTCAGATATACTCATTTCAAGTTCATCTGCTAATTCAGTTGCAGTTGGCTCTCTTTCAAATTCTTGTTCTAGCTCAGAGAATTTTTTCCCAATTTTATTCAAAGCACCTACTCTATTGAGAGGTAATCTTACGATTCTAGATTGCTCAGCTAAAGCTTGAAGTATAGATTGTCTAATCCACCAAACAGCATAAGAAATAAATTTGAATCCACGAGTTTCATCAAATCTCTTAGCCGCTTTTATTAGACCTAAGTTACCTTCATTTATCAAGTCACCTAAAGATAAACCTTGATTTTGATATTGTTTTGCTACAGAAACTACGAAACGAAGATTAGCTTTAACCATTTTTTCCAAAGCACGCATACCAGGTACGCCTCCTTTTTTAATAAGTTGTGCTAATTCTATTTCTTCTTCTGCTGTAATCAAATCGACTTTACCAATCTCTTGAAGGTATTTATCAAGTGATTGGGATTCACGATTCGTATATTGTTTGGTTATTCTCATACTACTTCAATTAAGTAATTAAATTGTTTTCTATTTTTTTTCTAATCTTAAAGATTAGTTTTCTATTTTGATTAAGACATTAGCATTCAATATGTTTTCATATTTATCTGATAATGAATTAATAGCTTCTAATACATATTCATCAGTATCTATACTCTCAAAAAAGGAAAACTCTCTTCCTTTTAGTATATAAGTTGACATTTCATTTATCAAATCAGTTATTTGATCTTTATTGTCTATTATACTTTTTTTAATATCTGATTTTAATGAAATTTCTAATACTGTTATATTATCTTGTGTCTGCGACGAAATAACATCTTTATATTTTCTATTTGATAAATCCTCTATTGGTTTCAATTCATCAAATTTATAATATCTTTTCTCTTGATCTAAGAATTTTAAAAAAGTACTAAACTCATCTGCCTTAAACTTGTATTCTTCTATAGTTTTTTCATATTTGGCAGTATGCTCAACTGCAAAATTAAAGATGATATCACTCTTTATCAAATTATTAATGATTTCGGGGTAATCTTTCTTTTTTACATTTTTATCAGGACTGATGCCATCTTCTTTATTAACAGTTCTTCCGTTCTTTGTTTTGAATAATGTAGAAGTTGTTAAATCGTACTGATTCTTTTCAATATTATAATCTAATTTCTGAATACAACGACCAGATGGAGTATAATACTTGGCAATTGTCATTCTTAATTTTGAATTTTCATCAAGAGGGAGAGTTTGTTGAACCAAACCTTTTCCAAATGACTTCCTTCCTACTACTACTCCCCTATCTGTATCTTGGAATGCTCCTGCAACAATTTCACTTGCTGATGCACTATTTTCATTTATCAGGACAGCAACTTTCAAATCAGGATATAATGGAGAAGTTCGAGAATAATAGTCCTGTGAATTTTCTTTTAGTTTCCCTCTTGTTGTCAATAGCAAGGTATTTTCAGGAACAAATAACTCAAGTATCCTTAATGAGGCTTGCATTACCCCACCTGGATTATCACGTAAATCTATAATTAATGAGTTGAACTTACCTTCATACTCCAGCTCTCGTAAAGCTTTTCTGAAAGCAAAATCTGCTTTAACTGAGAATTGATCTAACTTAATATAAGCTATCGAATCTTTTATAATTCTTTGGAATGGAACGTCTTTTACGACAACTTCAGTCCTAGTAATTTCGACTTGGTTAGTATCTTTGTTACCTAGTCTGTAATATCTGAATAATGCCTTAGTACCTGATTTACCGACTAGAATTGTACGAAGTGAATCCTGATTTAATTTACCTACGTAGATACTATCAATTGAGATTAGTTCATCGCCTATTCTTATACCAGCTTTATCGGCAGGATAGCCTTCTATTACTTTTACTATTGTATTTTTTGAATTTATCTTATCAACTGTAAAGCCGAAACCAATATAATACCCTGTAGAAAGATAGTCAGATTGGGCTTCCCCCTCGTTTTCTTCATAGCGTGTATATGGGTCTAATTCTGAAACCATTCCTTTTATTGATTGCTTTATCAGCTCATTCGGGTTTACATCACTGACATATCCACTATTAAGTTGTTCGTAAGCACGACCAAAAGTATTAAGCGAGTTATATAAATCAAAATACTTATCATCCTTCTTCGCACTAATTAAAGTCAAAGGAAGTAAAAATAAGATTATGTATTTAGATAATTTCAATTATATATTGCTTTTTAAATATGATAGGACTTCACTTTTGTGAATTCTGATTTGTTCCATAGTATCTCTATCTCTAATCGTAACAGTTCCATCTTCAACTGATTGTCCATCTACTGTAATACAATAAGGTGTTCCAATTTCATCTTGTCTTCTGTATCTTCTACCAACAGCACCAGCTTCATCATATTGAGCTTTGAATGTAGTCTGTATTTCATTGTAAATCTCTTTAGCAACTTCTGGCATTCCATCTTTTTTAACCAAAGGGAATACTGCTGCTTTGATAGGAGCCAATTTTTTATGGAATCTTAAAACTGTTCTAGTATCTTCCTTTTCGCCATCTTTTATTACTTCTTCTTCGTAAGCATTACATAAGAAAGCCATAAATGAACGAGATACTCCTCCTGAAGTTTCAATAACATATGGAACAAATCTATCACCATTAACAGTATCTACGTATTCTAATTTTTTACCAGAATACTCTTGATGCCTAAGTAAGTCGAAATCAGTACGTGAGTGAACACCTTCCATTTCACCAAATCCAAATGGAAATTTGAATTCAATATCAGACGCAAAGTTAGCGTAGTGTGCTAGCTTTTCGTGGTTATGCCATCGAAGGTTTTCTTCTTTCATTCCTAAGTTAACGTACCAATCCCATCTATCTTTTTGCCATTCTTCAAAACTTTCTTTTTCAGTACCTGGTTTTACAAAATATTGCATTTCCATTTGTTCGAATTCACGAGTTCTGAACAAGAAATTTTTAGTATTTATCTCATTTCTGAAGGCCTTACCTATTTGTGCTATACCAAATGGAACTTTTTGTCTTCCTGATTCCATTACGTTTTTAAAATTCACAAATATACCTTGAGCGGTCTCTGGTCTTAAGAAAACAGTATTAGATGTATCTTCAACAGGTCCCACAAAAGTCTTGAACATTAAATTAAAATTCTTAACATCAGTCCACTCTCTACTGCCATTATCGTGTATATCAGCTTCAATTATTATATTATAGTAATCTTCATTACTCTGAGCGGTTTCTAATTTCTTCTCAAGTTCTTCAGCCTTATCTGTTTTACCTTTTTTTAGAAGTTTTTGGATTTCTTCTTCTATAAGGTTGTCTGCTCTAAATCTTTTCTTAGTAGTTTTATTATCTATCATTGGGTCAGAGAATTGGACTGTGTGACCTGATGCGTCCCACGTACGAGGATGCATTAATATTGCAGCATCTAATCCCTCAATATTTTCTCTGTAAGTCATTGCTTTCCACCATTCATCCTTGATGTTTTTTAGTAGTTCTACACCTAATGGTCCAAAGTCCCAGCAACCATTTAATCCACCGTAAATTTCCGATGACTGAAATACAAATCCTTTTCTTTTAGAGAGCGATATAATTTTTTCTAACAAATCCATTATGATAATTCTTTATTTTACTTATTTGACATTTTTGAAGACACAAAATAATATTTTTTAATGATTTAGAGCAATTTATTGACAACTTATTAATTGAAAAGGTATTAATTATCAACAATTGGAAAAATAAGAACTTATTGTTCTTTCATACTTAATTGATTTTTTAAATTAGTAGTTAATAAAATACCATATTTAATGAAAATATTTAGAATTGTATTAGTTGTAATATTCATAAACTTCTTACCTATGCTGAGTACAGAGTATCTTGAAATACTTCCTCAAAATGGTGACGGTTTGAAGACAATATTTCAACGTTATAGATTAGACTATACTGAACAAAATTTATCTGTATTTAATAGTTTGAATCAATCTAAGCTTGGGTCAAGTAACTCATTATATTTAGGTGTAAAGTATAAATTACCTATACGTTTACATGCTTATAATGGGAAGTCAATACGTTCAAGTATAGGAAATTCAGACTATGAGTATGCTGTTACTATTCAAGACTATAATGACTTGCTTTTTTCTAAAGGAATTAAAAGTAATAATTATCGTATTGATAAAGAGTTATGGGTTCCTGAGATTACATTCTATCTGAAGGAAGGTGAGAATATTGTCAGTAATAATAGTACCATAACTAAAACTAAGAAATCTGGGTTACAAACTTATATCGAACCACTATTTGGTGAAAGGTATAAAGAAGTAAAGGAGATTAGTCACAAATTAAAAGACAATATCTACTATCTAGTTGGAGGTCACGGTGGACCTGACCCTGGTGCAGTTGGAAGAAGATATGGAAATGAACTTCATGAAGATGAATATGCTTACGATATTATTCTTAGATTAGCTAAGAATCTGATGGAACATGGTGCAACTGTAAAGATTATTGTCCAAGATAAAGAAGATGGTATCAGGGATGATGTATATCTCAATAATAGTTCTGATGAAGTTTATTATGGGAATCAGGAGATACCTAGAAATCAACTAGCTCGGTTGAGAAAAAGAGTTGAAGTTATTAATAATGAGTATTATAAAAATCAGAATAGTGCTAAAGAACATATTGTAGTTCCAATTCATGTGGATAGTAGAGAAAACAAAAATAGTAGAATTGATATATTCTTCTATCACAATCAGAATTCAGAAAGAGGGAAAGTAATAGCTAGCACACTATTGGAAACGATTGAAGAAAAATATAGGGCTGCACAACCGGGTAGAGGTTATAATGGCTCTGTAACTGCTAGGGGTTTATATATGCTTAGAAACACTGTACCTGTGACTGTGTACATTGAGTTAGGTAATATTCAAAACGAACAAGATCAAATAAGATTAGTTGAAAAAAATAATAGACAAGCTATAGCTAATTGGTTAACTGATGGTTTTCTTAAATTAGCAGAATAAAAGAGGTAAATATGTCAAAAGTATATGAGTTGAATGGGAATAATCTAACAATTGATGTAATTGTAGATATTGCAAGAAATAATGCAAAAGTTAAAATTGCAGATGAAAGTGTAGAAAAAATTAAAAAATGCTGCCTTTTTCTAGAATCTAAGATTGAAGCCAATGTTGTAATGTATGGCGTAAATACTGGTATTGGTGAATTTTCGGAAATTGTACTAAGTGATGAACAACTAGAGCAATTTCAGAAGAATCTTATATATAATCATTCAGCTGGCATTGGTGCTCCTGCTCCAATCGAGTATGTTCGAGGTGCTTTGGCAGGGCGTATAAACGTTCATTCTAACGGTAACAGTGGATGTAGATTAGAAATAACTCAAACAATCGTTGATATGCTAAATAAGGGTGTTACACCTTTCGTTTGTCAGAAAGGTTCAGTAGGAGCTAGTGGTGATTTGGCACCAATGGCACAAGCTGCATTGCTTATGTTAGGTGAAGGTCAGGCTTATTATCAAGGTGAATTATTACCAGGTAAAGAGGCATTCGAAAGAGCAGGTATTCCTATTCCTGGATTAAAGGCTAGAGACGGATTAGCTTTCATTAACGGTTCAAATCTATTGACTGCAATGAGTGCTATACATTTATATGACTTCAAAAAGCTAATTAAACATTCAGAAATTGCCGCTGCGATGTCTCTAGAAGCATTAATGGCAAATATGAAACCATATAGTAAAAAATTACACGAAGTACGAGGTTTCCAAGGTGCTGTTAAAAGTGCAATTTCAATTAGAAAATGTCTAGAAGGAAGTGACCTCATAACAGGTAAAATAAAAACAAAAGTGCAAGATGCATATTCTATGCGTTCAAGTCCACAAGTAATAGGTGCTGCTAGAGATGCAATTAGATGGGCACAAGAACAAGTTGAGATAGAGTTAAACGGAGTTGGAGACAACCCAATATTCTTCCCAGATGATAATGAAGTTTTATCAGGTGCCAACTTCCAAGGTTCACCAGTTTCATTACCAATGGACTCAGCAGGTGCTGCTATCACTATGGTCTCAGTACTTTCTGAAAGAAGACTTAATAGATTATTGAACCCTGCTCTAAGTCAAGGATTACCGAGCTTCTTAACTGATAAAGCTGGTCTTTACAGTGGATTAATGCTCAGTCAATATACGGCTGATACGTTAATAGTAGAACAGAGAATGCTTTCTGCTCCTGCTTCTGTACAATCTATACCAGCTGCTGCTGACCAAGAAGATTTTGTTTCAATGGGTATGAATACAGCATTAAAAAACAAACAAATATTAGAAAATGCTCATAGTATAATTGGAATAGAATTTTTTGCAGCTGCTCAAGCCTTAGATTTCAGAGATTTCAAATATGGTGATGGTGTTACTAAAGCTTTTGAAGTTATTAGAAAACATATTGAGTACTTGGATGAAGATAGACCATTGTATAATGATCATAATACAATTACAGACTTAGTAAGATCAAATGAAATATTAGAAGCAGTTGAAGCAATTGTAGGCGATTTGGACATTGAGTAATCTGAAAATAGATATATTGAACTATTTGGAAAGTCAGAAAGTATTTGGGAGTAATATATTTTTTGAAGGTGATGGTATTGAATTTAAAATAGATAAGGATGCAATAAGGGAGAATATGGCTAAGAAACAATCACCTAAAATTGAAGCAATAGAAAGTGCTAATAAAGCAGAAACTAAAATCGAAAAGATTCAAAAAGTAAAGGAAGAGCCAATAGTCATTAATACTAAAATAAAGACTAATGAGAATTCTGTAAGTAAGGACTGGCAGAAAGCAGCTTCATTGGAGGTTTTATACAACGATATACATGATTGTATGCGATGCGAATTGGGCGCTACTCGAAATAAATTCGTATTTGGTTCTGGTGATCCCAATGCAGATTTATTAATAATTGGTGAAGCACCTGGAAGGGATGAAGACCAGCAAGGTGAGCCATTTGTGGGAAGGTCCGGCAAATTACTCACTAGTATTTTGGAATCTATACAATTATCAAGAGATGATGTTTTTATAGCAAATATTCTCAAATGTCGGCCTCCTAATAACAGAAGACCAACTACCTCTGAGGTTGATACTTGCGAAGTTTATTTGCACAAACAGATTGAACTTTTAAATCCTAAATACATTTTAGCACTTGGCTTAACCGCTGCAGATACATTACTCAAAGAAAAATGTGTAATGAAAGATATCAGAGGTGAGGTAATGGATTACAGAGGTAAAAAGTTAATGATAACTTATCATCCATCTGCACTTTTAAGAAACCCCAATCTTAAAAGACCTGTATGGGAGGATATGAAAAAATTGAAAGAGCTACTTTCAGAATAATTATTCGTATCTAAGTGCTTCAATTGGGTCTAATCCGGCTGCTTTGTATGCTGGATATAACCCAGAAATAAGTCCTAATAAAGTAGTTACTGTCAAGCTTATAACAATCCAATCTATTGGTACAGTTACTGTTAATCCTAATGCTAGTCCTAATATTGTAGATAAAAGATACCCCATAATTATTCCAATCAAACCACCAATAAGTGTAATGGTCATTGTCTCTACTAGAAATTGCATTGTTATCCAAAATCTTCTTGCTCCTAAAGCTTTTCTTAAGCCAATTTCTCTAGTCCTTTCTTTGATTGCAACCAGCATTATATTCGTAATACCTACACCAGCTGCTGCTAAAGCAAAGAATCCAGCTAATAATCCGAAATATGATAAATAGCCAGTTAAACCAGAAAATTGTTGAGTAATAGATTCATTTGTTTCAATTTCAAAACTATTCTCATCCCATGGCTTATCACCTCTCAATGTTCTAAGAGCGCCAATAGTTTCATCTAAAACATATGCGAATGATTCTTTATTATAAGCTTTTATTTTTACATCAAGTGATTCCCACCAATTACTATAGTATTTATTAAACTTACTAATTGGAATAATGACCTGATTATCTTGACTCTGACCTAATATTGCTCCTTTCTCATCTAGTAAACCTATGACTTCAAACCTTTGATTACCAATCTTTATTTCCTTGCCTATTGGGTTCGAAGTTTTAAAAAGTTTCTTTTTTACATCATTTCCAATTACAGCAACATTTCTATCAAACTCAACATCTGCTTCAGTTATAGCTCTTCCGAGTGGAACATCTCTATCATTTATATTGAAATATACTTCATTTGTGCCTTGTAATGTAACATCAGGGTCTGTCTGAAATTCTAAATATTTGACCATCATTGCCCCTTGACTGGATTCAATACTAACATAGGCCATATCACCAATACTTTTTTTCAATTGCAAATATTGCTTGTAATCTATTCTCTCACGTTTGCTGTATTGCCTCATAGATTGACGGCTAGTTTGTACAGATGGCATTCTTGATACTTTAAATGAATTTTCGCCAAGATTTGCCATTTCAGTTTCAACAGTTTTATCAACAGATGAAACTAATGAACCAGATCCCATAATCGCAAAAACGCCAATAGCAACACTAAGTAAAGTAAGAAAAGATCTTAATTTATGAGTGAATATAGACGCGATTGCCATTCTGATACTTTCAGTGATATTCATTAGTCAAACCTCAATGCTTCAACAGGGTCTAAGTTTGCAGCTCTGACAGCCGGTATTAGTCCAGCTAATAGTCCAACTACTACTGAAACAACTGCTGCAATTACAAATAATTCAGTCGGTAAAACGGGTAATAAGAATCCAATTTCTGGGAAATATGTAGGTAGATAAGTAGCTGCTAAATAGGCAATAACTGAACAGATAACTAAAGATAGAAATGCACCGATTAAACATAGAAATGAGGATTCAACTAAGAATTGAATCCAAATAGATCTTTTCTTAGCACCTAATGATTTTCTAATTCCTATTTCTTTAGTTCTTTCAGTTACGGTGACAAACATTATATTCATTATACCAATAATACCAACAACGAAAGCAAGTAATGTCATTCCTATACCAACAGTGTAAACTTGAAGTCTAATATCAGCTATAGATTTTTCAAATGCTTTAGTTTCATTAATTGCAAAATCATTTGGTTCATTTGGTTTCAAATTTCTTATAATTCTCATTAGACCAATAGTCTCGTTTCTTACTTCGTCTAAATCTTTTTCAAGTCCAGCTTTTATACCTATCGACATAGATCTTTTATCAACATTCCAAATACCGGCATATTTTTTCAAAGGCAGAAACATTTGTCTATCAATAAAGTCGAAGAACATTGTCCCTCTTTTCTGGACTACACCAATTACTCTAAGAGGTCTCCCATTTAGCTTAATAGTTTTCCCTATTGGATCTTCACCCTGGAATATAGTCGCATAAACTAAGTGACCTATAACAATAACATTAGAACCATATTCTTCTTCAAATTCATTAAAATATCTACCTAGTTGTAGATTCCCAACAGGAGTATGTACATTTTCGGAAGTAGTTCCAACAGCAGTCATACCCTCATATTTTTCGCCGTTGTACTCTATAGATGTAGCCCATTGATTAATATTAGGGATTACATATTCAGCAGATCCATGTAATTCTCTTAGTTGTTCTGCTTGCTTAACTGTTATATCTTTTCTATTTCTTAAATCTCTCCAATTACGACCACCAGTCCAATCCCATTTATCAACATAAAGCATATCTGTGCCGATAACAGAAAATGTATCTTGCATTGCTTTATCTAAACCACCAAGTAACCATCCCATCATAATTACTATTGAGATACCAATTACAACACCCAAAGACGCTAAAAATGCTCTTAGCTTATTAGACCTAAGTGCTTCAAATGAGAGTATTATGGATTCTTTTATCTCGTATAACATATATTAACTAAATGTAACTTGATTTTGATTAATTTCATCGGATTCGACTAAACCGTCTCGTAGTCTAATTATTCTTTTTGCATGAAGAGCTATTTCTTCCTCGTGAGTAACTATAATAATAGTATTTCCAGATTCCCAAAGATTCTGAAATAGTTTCATAATATCCATACCCGTTTTAGTATCTAGATTTCCAGTCGGCTCATCCGCAAGTATTATTGAGGGATGTGTTACTAAAGCACGGGCTATTGCTACACGCTGTCTTTGACCACCAGATAATTCATTAGGCTTATGTTCCATTCTGTCTTCTAAACCAACACTTTTTAGAGCTGCTTCTGCCCTATCAAGTCTATCATACTTTTTAATCCCTGAGTAAACAAGGGGTAACTCAATATTTTTTAGTGCAGTAGCTCGGGGTAAAAGATTAAATGTTTGAAATACGAATCCTATTTCTCTATTTCTAATCTCAGCTAATTCATTGTCATTCAATTCTCTTACATTTGTCCCATTAAATAAATAAGAACCAGAACTTGGAGTATCCAAACAGCCCAATATATTCATAAGCGTTGATTTACCCGATCCAGATGGTCCCATCAGAGCAACATATTCATTTTCATCTATAGAAACACTAACATCACGAAGCGCATGAACTAACTGTGAACCCATCTGATAAACTTTGCTTATACTTCTTATATCAATTATAGTTTTCGACATTATTTTTTACCGCTTCTACTTCCACCTGGCAACATAACATCTTCTTTCTTAATCTTGGCTCCGTCACTCAATTCCTTGCTAATTGCACTGAAACTTCCCGTTACTATTTCCTCGTCTTTCTTCAATCCAGTCTTAATTTCTATAAACCCTTCATCACTTATTCCAGTATCTACATTCACAGCTTCTACTTTATTTCCGTTGACAACAAAAACTATAGATTGTGGTTTATCTTTCATCTTAGATTTTTCTGATTCAATTTTCCTTATGGATTGTTGTTCTTCAGGTTCAAATCCCAAATTTGCTCTAACTGTTACAGATTGAAGAGGAACAGATATTACATTATAATGAGTTTCTGTTTCTATATCAACATTACAACTCATACCTGGTCTCATTTTAGCATCAATATCCAAAAGTCGGATTTTTACTTCAAAATTAGTTACTTGGTCTTGAGAAGATTGAGATGTTAATTTTGCGGAATGTCCAATTTCTTTAACAATTCCTTTAAATATCTTGTCCGGAAATGCATCTATCTCTATACTTGCAGTATCACCAACATTGATAAGTACTATATCATTCTCATCAACATCTACTTTTGTATTCATCGTTGATAAATCAGAGATCCGCATCATTTCTGTACCAACGTTCTGAATAGTACCTAATACTTTTTCACCAACTTCAATATTCAAGGCAGTTACAATACCATCTATTGGTGATATTATGGTAGTTCTAGATGCATTCTGTTGTATCTGTTTCAACGAAGCTTTTGATTGGTCATATCTAGCTAATGAATTTTGATACTGGCTTCTAGTTTGATCTAGAGTTGTTTTGGCTCTATCCAAATCTTGCTTAGCTACATATTCTTTTTGATATAAGTCTCTCATTCTACTAAACTCATATTCAGCTCTTTCCAATGAAGACTTCTGGTAGTCAATATCCGTCTTTGAGGCCTCTAATGCCGCTTGGTATTGATCTAACTGAGTTTGAATCAAATCAGGTTTAATTCTTGCCAATAACTGCCCTTTTTTTACTGTATCACCTTCCATAACTGGAAGCTCAATTATCTCACCACTTGCTTCAGATGAAATCTTAACTTCAGTTTCGGGGTGAAGATTACCAATAGCATTAACTTTTTGAGTAATTGTTCTTAAGCTAACTTTGTCTGTTCTAACAGGGATATCTACAGTTTTATCTTTTGATAAAAAATATCCAACTGCTGCAAATGCTGCAACAATTAGAACAATTAGAAATATTATTTTTCCTTTCGATTTTTTCCTTGACATTCTATATCCTAGTAATTTTTTATATTTTCTTTGAAATAAACTGCTGTGTTTGTAATCATATCGTGTAAAGCCAATCTCTTCGCTCCTAGAGTCAAGAAAAATCCAATTATTATAACTAGTATTACGATACTAGATAATCCTTGAAGAAATTGAATGGAGAGAATTATACCTAATACCGATAGAATCGAATTAGAATGTTTTAACAGATATCTATTTAATAATTGTGATGTAGTGGCTTCTTTTCTATTAGTACTTGCAATTCTTATACCTAATAGCAACTTACCTATTGAAGCCCCTAATAGAACCTCAGTTGAATAATAAATCAACCCAAGTATTACAGCTATTAAACTGGAGTCTTGCATTAAAATAGTAATTCTTTCTATATTATTAAGTGGGTTTTCCATAAGCATTATTTCACCAAAGACGCCAGTAATGAACATAACTATAACAGCCAGAATAGCATTGAATATGAAATCAATTAAAAATGCACCAAATCTGCGTCCAAAACCAACTCTATATCCTAATTCATAGTCTTCGCCAAATTGGCTTCTCATATACTCATCGTGTTCTTGAGTTCCTTCTAGAGGAACATCTGGAAGATTGTAATTATCATTCATAATTGTTATTCCTTATTGTTCTATACCTATTGAATTTAGTAATTCTTTCTTTGCTTTATAATAATTGTAAACTGCATTTACTTTGTTTAATTGGGAATTAATAAATTGAGTGTTAGAGGATTGAAGTTCTAGCACTGATGCAGCACCTACTTTATATCTTTCTTTTACGCTCTCATTATTCTTTTGAGAAGATTCATAAGACTTATCAGATACTTTCAGCTGTTTTTGCGAAATCTCTAAACTTAGTAAAGCCGTTTTAACATCGTTTCTAACCTGATTTTCTAATCTTTGTTTTTCAATTTCAGCTTGTTTTAATTGCATTTCTGCATTTTGTACTTGCTGATCAGTTTTGAAATTATTAAATATTGGAACACTTAAGTTTAATCCAAGAGCAAAATTCCCTCTACTGTTAAAATCATTAATTTCAGTATTTGCCCAAGACCATCCCGTAGAAGCAGAAATACTGGGGTAATAAATTCCTTCAGCTGCTTTTTTAGCAGCTTTAGCTGCGTTTCCACTAAAGTCATAAGATTTAATATCGTATCTATTGTTTAATGCTTTTTTAACCAATTCTTCTTGATCTTTGTGGTTATTATAAAAGCTTTCCACTTCCTTCTCAGTTACATCAGCAGGGATACTATTGATATCGAAGTTTACATCCAAATCAGGTGCAAGTCCCATCAACATCAATAAACTTGCCTTTGAGGCAAATTGACTATTTTCAGCTGTTAATAAATCATATTCTAAGTTCCCTAGTTCTGCTTCCTGTGAGTAAATTTGTGGAAGAGCTGAAACTCCAGCTTTATATTGGGCTTTCATTTTTTCTAAATCGTTTTTGCCAAGTTGTATATTTTCTAGTCTTATTCTAACTATTTGTTTGTTACGTATAACTTCAGTGTAAGCTCTATAAACTTGAATTTTTATATCTCTTTTTAATTGCTCTACATTAAACTTTACAGATTCTAAATTATCTTTAGAGGCGGAATAATTATACTCACGACTAAATCCATCAAATAAAGTCAATCTTGCACCAGTACTAGCATTATATCTGTTTGGATTTTGATTAGAGGCAATAACCCTATCACCAAAGACAAGAGATTGACTTAGATTATTTAATTGTCTGCTATACCCAACATTGGCAGATATGGTTGGTAGATATTCACCAAAAGAACTTCTTAGTCCTGCTTCGGCAACATCTATTCTTTCTTTACTTAATAGTAAATCTAAGTTTTTTTCAAGGGCGATATTAATGCATTCATCAAGAGTTAATGTTGCACCCGGGCCAGAAATCTGAGAGAAAAGTGAAAGTGGTAGAAATAAAATTAGTAGTAAATACTTCATCAAACTCGCCATTATTTTTTTAATTGCTATTACGTTTTTCATATAATTTTGTTTCGGATTTATCTAGGTGTATATATTTTCTTTGTTGAATACTGACCATTCTTTTCTATTAATTGGATTTCGATGCTATTGATTGGTTTGTCAAGCCTTTCACTTTCAAACGTTTGGAAGAAATACCCATCATCAAAATAACTTTTTCCTATTAAATCATTGAACTTCAAATTAGCATTATTCTTTACAGTAATCACATAATTTTTATTTCTTTGCAAACTAAATGACTTAGTTTTCATTATTATTCTATTATCTTTTATTTCTATATACTCAACAACGGGTTTTGGCTTTCTTTTAATAGTAAGTGTGTAACTATCTAATCTTTTATTTTCTACATATCTTGTTAATGTAACATTTGACTCCAACATACTTGCATCAGGTGTGAAATAGAATTGACTATTATTATAGCGCTTTTCAAAAGTATTTCCAGATTTTATAATAGTGTAAGAATCTAAGGAAGTGTTTGATTCCAATCTTGTATTCAAATTATAATTTTCTCCTACATACATTACACTTGGGATGTCAGGTGCGATCCTTGGTGAAGGAATAACCATAAAGTCAAATGAGAATTCAGAATCATCTGCTTTTCTTCTTACTTTAACAACAACTTTCATCGTGTCATAAGTAGGAGACATACCTGAGAAGACAAAATTATTCCCAACTGATGACTCAAATCTTGCAGTTCCACCTAATAAAGAATCACCTCTAATAGTTACCTTGGGCGGACCAACCAAATCATCTATCGAGGAAATATTATAGATTCTAACATCATTTATCCAATCATTGTCAGCAAAAGTAATTATCGGGTTCTTACTTACTTTTGCATCCATTTCGGATAGATTGGTAGGAATCGATAAAGGTGTATTGAAGTAATTAAAATCAAGATTTGAAGTATCAAACTGATTATCAGCAATGTCTTGATTAATAACTTGATTGAGGAATAATGTATTTAGAGTAAACTGAGTTGTAGATGTTTTCGAACTACCATTTTTTTCAATCACGGCAGTTAACTTAACCAGATAAGTGGAATTATAATCAAAATTGAAATCTGGATTCCATTTAAAATTAATATACTTATCCTGAAAATTTTCTGATATTTGAAATTGTTCTTTCGAATTATTCAACTCATTTATTTCTACTGTTTCACCCCTATTTACGTCACTAATGGTGTATGTGAAATCTATATTATCATATTCACCATCAAAGAATACTTTATTTACAGAGTCGAAACGAACAATGTTATTTCGGCCATCTTTTTTAAGCATTCGTAGATTAAGGACAGTTCTCTCTGGTACTAATCTCAATTCAATACCAGCAGAATCTTCTATTTTCTCATCGCTCTTTTTGCTATCAGGTAATATTAAAATCAGAGCTGAAAGATAGAGTATGAAATAGATCTCTACTTTAGTCCTTTTTTTCTTTTGTGTCATTATCCCTGACTCTATCGATTAGCAAATTTTCTATTTCTCTTCTAATTTCGAATCTTATATCCTTTTCTTTAATACTTCGAGTTGATTCAGTTAGAGATTCTATTTGGGTTTTTAAGTTTGCAAGCTGTTCATTAGTTTGTTTTATATTAACTATGAATTCATCTGAGGGAGAAACTGCTTTTGAAATACTATTAGTAGCTTCTGCTAATTTATTAATTAACTCAGCTTGACTATTATTGAAATTTTTAAGCTCTAGACTAACATCTTCTAATTTACTAACAGCCGTTGCGAAATCAGTCCCTATCTCCCCTATCTCATGTATCAAAATACTCTCTTCTGATTCCTTTTCATCAATTATCAAATCTTCATCTGGAGAGAAAAGCATAACTATGAATATCAGTAATAACATACTTGCTTCGAATATTATACTAGCAATAACTAAATCAGTAGATATGGCGTCTGAGAACTTTCTAACCCCAATAAGTACAAGAAGAATTGCTGCACCGAAATAAACGAATGAGTTAATTGTCGAGTAAAAATGACGATTAACAATTTCTTCAATCCAAAGAGTCGTCCCTTTCCAAGCTCCAAGTCTATGCAGTATAGAAACATCTGTTTTGACAAATTTGCTAGGGTTCTTTTCGAATACACATACTTTCCAGCAAATAATAAGAATCATAAACCCTGAAAGCTCATTTTCATATTTCAGCTTTTGGTATAATTCATTTAAAAATTTTCTACCATCTAAGGATGTTAGGGTTTCAATTTTCTTTTCCATTTTCTAAGATTTAGTTTTTATTAAGTTTATAATACCTACAACAAAAAACAAGCCATTTGCGAACCAACCTGCAATTATAGGGTTAAGCCCTGTTCCTAATACAACGGCTTGACTAACTTTTGTGAATATCAGATATAGAAATGATATTACTAAAGCGGCTCCTATTTGGACAGCTATCCCGCCTTTCTTTTTAACTGAAGCAAAAGGAACTCCAAATAATACCACTATTATATTTGCAATTGGGAATGCATATTGACCATAGTAATCTGTCATTTCCAAATCAACATTTTTCCCACCATTTTTGAGCAATGACAAATATGATTTCAATTCATCAAATGTCATTTCATCAGTAGATCTTTTTAAATCTATTATCTTTTCGTGTGTTAATGTTAACTCTATTCTCATAGAATCTTTCCTTGTTACAGATTCTATATTCTTACTATCGAATTGTCTTATTAATACTTCATTTAGCAACCAACTCTTTTCCACTGAATCCCATAGAATTGAATTAGCTTCAATTGATTTATCCAATCTTGGAGAGTTTACTGCTGTAAAATATTCTAATCCTATACTAAAACCTTTCTTTTGATCACTATTATATGATTTCATGTGAAGATTTGCTGTTGGAGATTCCCTAAAATATAAATCATAGATAGAGCCAACACTACTACCTTTATTCATATACTCACGTTCTATATCATTTTTTGCAATGTTTGCTTTTGGTACAACCCAACCATTGAAATACAGATGTACACTACTTATAAATATGCTTAATAGCATCAATGGAGCCATAAACCTATAAAGACTTATTCCACCTGATTTAATAGCAGTTATCTCATTAAGACCAGAAAGCCTGCCTACTGTAAATAAGGTAGAAAGCAACATTGCAACAGGCACTAAAAGTTTTAGAATCTCTGGAAAGAAGTAAAAATAGTACTCAGCAATTTTAACGAATCCCATTCCATTATCTAAAAATTCTTCCAGATTTTCAATCATATCTACAATTAGAAATATAGAATAAAGAGCTACAAATGAAAAAAGCAATGTAGTTATGAACGACTTTATTAAGTATCTGTCTAATATTCTCATTTTCTTAATATTTCTTTTATAAAATTACGAGTATCTGGTATTGCTCTAAAAATATCACTAATTGGAAAACCAAGCTGTTTTTTAACTATAAACAAACTAGATAAACCTATTATAACATAATATATAACGATTCCTAATGAAACGTATTGATATTCTGCGAAGTGTGCAATTACAAAAATAGATATAAGTGAAGTAATAGCGGCAATAATACTAATATAAACCACTGATTTTATTTTATTAACAGCTGTAAGTATCATATTAAGTGAGGCAAACGGTAAGAATAATGAGGCGAAAAGCATGATTTTGAAATAACTTGTTGCATCATGGAACTTAACTGGTAAAAAATTGAAAATCATGAAATCGGCAAACCCCAATTGAAGAATAATAAATATAGTAAGATTTAGGACTAGAATGAATGAAGTACTTTTTGTCATTATACTTCTAACCTTTTCTTTGTAATCTAAGTTCTTTATTGCAGATGGATAAACCAAAGCTGATACGCCATCTGAAAGTTGTTCAAATACTTTGAAGAGTGTTTTAGCAGAACTATAAAGCCCAACTATTTTTATACTATCAGCTGTATTAATTGCAAATGAAATAGCATAAACATCTAAATATTTAACCGATGAATAGAATATAGCGTGAACTGTCCAAGGAATTGCGAAATTCATATATTTCTTAAATGATATCTTACCTCTAGTTCCGAAAGATGACTTTTTCATCAAAATAAATGTAGAATATACTCCAGAACTTATTCCTCCTATTAAATAAGATATAATTAAGTCATTAAAATACAAAAACTCTTTAGTAAATATATAATATATAATAACTAATGTCATTATACCAAAGTTCATTAGGTCTATAAAAAATGATTTTTTAAAGTCTAAATCTCGAGCTAAGACTTTGTAGGCGAATGTCCTTGGAATTACAAAAACTGAAATTAGTGGTAAGAAATAAGAGACTTCAATGAAATCATCCCCCCCCAGTAATCCTGCAAATTGATGTCTGAATAAGAATAAAATTAATGGAAAAATAAATAAGAATATTGTCTGTAACAACATTGCTATACTGTTAAGCTTTGGTCTATCTTCTTCTTTTTTACCGAATTGAATCAATCCTTGTAAAGAAAATGAATCTGATACACTTGCCAAATATGTGATTAGTTGGGTAAAAAGAAAATATAAACCATAGTTATAAGGGTCTGTATTACCTATTATAATTAGATTAATCAGACCCCAAACTAAGTAAATAAGTCTATTAGCAAATGACCAAGTGATTTTATCTAAGTGATCTTTAACTCTCAATTGATACTCTGTATTTGTGAGTTAGTGAATTATCATTTGATGTAATTATGATTTTGTTTGATAGTAGTTTAACACCATACTGAGGTGAAAATTCATATTTTTCAATTCGAGTATTAGTAGTTTCAGTATCTAAATAAATAGTATTTTTCTCATTCCACAGTTTATAAACATTGTTTTCCACAGGTTCAATGTTAATGTCTGGAAATAAATAGATGCTAATCTCTTTCTCTATTTTACTGTTATATTTATCAGTTATAGTGATTACTTCAGAATCTATTTCAATAATTCTATTATATAATTTTCCACCATAATCTATACTTCCAGATAATTTGTCGTTCTCATTAGATTCTATTCTTTGATTAGAATTATCAGTATCAAGCCAAAACATATCGTCATTTCTAGAATTTGAAAATTCATTTTGTTCAATACCTGAAACCCATAAAGCATTGTGGGAATGCGTAGAGCGGAATTTATTTCTTTGCATAAAATCCGAAGTGTAACAATATGAACCGATGTCAACGACGAATGGTTTATTGTCAATATATAATTGATAAGAGAGATTATCATTATGATTATGACCACCCTTCCCTATCTGACCTAGTTTTCCACATTTAAATATCAAATCAAAGTTATCATACTTCTTTCTTATATATCCGAAATTAATATAATTATATTTACACACTGCATTGTAATGTTTCACAACAATTCTTTTTATTGAATTATAGGTAAAAATCTCAGAATCTAATACTTTCCAATAGAACCCAGAATCATTATCTCCTATTTGAGGGGGAAAATCAAACTCTAATAAAGATAAAGTGAAACCGGCAATGCTATTCATTTTATCAGTATTTAGTTGACCAAGCCTATAATACTTTAATATCAAATCAACTGTTAACAGCATTTGATGTGTGAATATATGATATCTAGTTGATCCTTCGAAATTTGTACCCTCTTCATTGAATTGATATTTTAATTCCGTTTCCAGTAAATGTTTATACTTAGTTAAAAGAGCATTTTTTCCTTCACTATCTTCTGTAAAACTAATGTATATTATAATACTACAGAGATTTGAAAGATAGTGATTCCCTCTCATTCCTTCCGAATACTCTATATTTTCTTTGATATGTATATAATGGTCGAAAAGATATGAATCTATTAGCTTTAACTCATTATTATCAAAGTATTTTCCATTTTTACTAAGTGTTATTAGTGTAAGAATTATACTAACTAGTCTAATCCCTATATCCATTGAAGTCATCCATTGAACACCAAAATTTGGTGGATTAGATGCCATGAAATCAAATATCTGATTCCGTATTTCATTCAATAAATCAGCCGATTCAGTTCTAATATATTCTAAAGCAAGAATTGGAAGATGCTGTAAACGACCTATTTCCCATGGTACTTTTATATCATTTCCAGAATTATTACCATATTTTATATCTTTATACCACTTGAAATCCCAATTAAAATCTGAATTGTAGTCCTTCTGCCAATCAATAATCTTATACCCATCACTTATTTTATTATAGCATTGGGTAGTAAATAGAATTAACTTAGGATTAAAATTTTTCTGAAATGTACTGTAATTACTTGCTGTATTGATATTTATTAATTTATCAGAAAGTATTTTATGATTATGTTCTAAGCATTGCTTTGAAAAGGTTTCTG
>JBLWYD010000013.1:0-78178 GCA_048267165.1 Bacteroidota bacterium | reverse complement strand
CGATTTGCGAATAAACATAAACGTAGATGCAAGCTCGGTGATGTAGGTGGGAAGAAATGAAAAAGGAGCCGAAGCTCCTTTGGATTTATTTTGTGATGATGAGTTTCTCGATTTTGACTAACTCATTATTCTTATTACTAAATTGCAAAATATAAGTTCCCGATTTGAAATTATTCTTCTCTATTTTATCTTTAGAATCTATAGTTGAGATAAACCTACCTGATAAATCATATATATCAATAGAATTATATTCTTTTGTTTGTTCCACTTCTATATTTGTTACTGTATTTTCCACTTTTACTAATGTATATTTACCACCGACTCTACCCGCAAACGTGTATTTACCTGGTGCTTCTTCTATTGCTTGGTAAAATGATTCAGTTTGGTTCTCCTTCCCATATTTCATTCTCCATTCTTCGTTTAAATTTGAATCTAGTTTAACAAAAAGAATATCTTGCGTACTATAAACAACCTCTGGGAGCTTATCGCTTAATTCACTTGTTTCTAATGCTATTAATAAGCCACCATCACTTGTTTCAAGTTGTACTTCTAATGAAACATAATCCATTTCGTTGTAGATTATATCAGTTTCTACTATCTGGTTGTTTTCCAGTTTTAATAATCTGACACGATATTTGAAACCAAATCGGAAATCATCATTATATTCTAACCAACCTCCAATTACTACTGGTTTATTGTTGATTATACTTATATCATACCCAGTATATTTTTCATTTGTATTAGCAGAATATCTCCCAAGCTCGTTTCCTTCATAAGAAACTTTAGCTAAATACGGTGGAGTAAGTGAGGTTTCACCTTCTACTTCTGTTTGACCTACTATCCATAGGTTTTTATCTTCATCAACGGTAACCTCATTTATACGATACATATATGGTAGATTATTTGTATCCAAAACTGTTAGCCATTGTCTAATACCATTTTCATCAACTTTTACAACGGCATTGTGTTCAATTACAGTCTTACCTGTGTACTTTGACCAAGCAATAAATGATTCTTTTTCAACTATAGATTCCATTTTTGGTGCTCTCCCACCATACCAATTTTCTTCGCAAAAACACAGACTATCAGTTAATCGATTACCTTTTTTATCAAATAAAATTGTTCTCAAATAATTTGAACTTGATGTTAATATACCATAAGTTCCAATAGCATTAATTCTTATAAGATCTGAATTGATTGATATACCAACAATAGAATAAATCCATTTATCTAAAACATTACCATCAGGTTTTATTACATGGCCTAATGAGTCTTGCCATAAAATATTATAATTATTATCTAACTTTACTATAAGTGCGTCTGCACCCTTTACAAAAGTGACATAATAACCATCACTAGATTTAATAAATGATTTGGATTGTAGATTGCCTATGTCAGTTGTGTACTCCGTAATTGTTTGGGAACAAAGCACATTTGCAAATAGTAATGTCATAATAACTATAATTATTTTCATTTTAATACCATTATTTTATAGAAATAGGACTTCTTCTTATGATTGAATTGGATGAAATAAATTCCATTTTTTAATTCATTTAATTCAGATTCAACTGAATTACCGTTAATATTAAAAATTTTAAGATTATTGTTATCTTTAGGTAGAAACTCGATGAATTGTAAATCTGAGGAAATAGTCAAGGAGTTTATTATTTTCATTTCTTTCTTATACCAAGTTTTTCCTCCATCATTACTGTTAAAATAAACATCTTTATTTTTATCATACAATAATTGTGATTTAGGTATTTCTATGATCTTGTTATCTTTAATAGATTTATGATTATTATAATTAATAAAAGTCTTTCCAGAATCATACGATTTTTCAACTTTTAGAATTATTGACTTACTATTAGTAAATTCAAAAGTAATCAAGAAGAGTGTTAATATTATTAATTTTGTCATGGTATTATTCCTCTATCACATAAATTGAGTTGCAAGGAGAACTACAACTAGATTCTGTTTCAGTTGGTTCTATTTCAGGACATTCACCACTTACATGACTTGTTAATTGTCTAGATATATCTAATTGTTGGGTCGTGGTATTAAAACAAACATCAATTTGTTCTTCACAACAGATTGTACCTCCACAATCTTCAATTTCAAAATACCATAATGTTAATGTATATTCTCCTATAGTCACTTCACCATACTTAGAGACCCATTTCTGACAGGTTTTCCAGAGATAAGTATAATACTTACGACCATTAGGACATTGATATAAATGTTTATCATAAGGGTCTGCGGCATTATACTGAGCCATAAAATTGATTTTCACTAATTCTAATCTAGCATATTCCATTAATACATCAAAATAATCCCAATTGGGATTTCCATTTGCATCTTTTAGACTATCTAGTAGTGCCAAGCAAGGTGCAGTAGTGTCAGGATGTACAAAACCATGGAAGGTAATTTCTATTGTATCGCTACATACTCTCCATCTATAAAAAAAAATAACTGTACAGCCTGGGAATTGTGGGAGTGCTATATCAACTGACTCTTCAGTAAAGACTGAATCACAACTTATGTTTTCACAAGCTGCATTTATTTTATAGCTAGAAACTGCAAATAAAATAACGATAAGCAATATGAATAATGTTTTCATTTTAAAATCCTCAAATAATTGAATAAATATTTATTTATTGCTATATTTGTAACTGTCAAATACGTTCGTCCAGAATTTAAATGACAACTACAGGTCAGGAAAGACGACTTTCGTTTTTCTTGACTTTTTTTATAGCTTTTTATATTTTTGCTCACCACTTTTTGCCTCCCTTTTAATGGCGATATTTTTGGAAATTCATTTGTAATTCATTTATCAAAACGATTTACAAATACTGATTTATTTCATTTGTACCAAACTTAAAATAAAATAAAATAAAATAAAATGCAAGAATTATTTTTAAAACAATGATTATTTATAAACATTCATATCTAAATGTTACAACTAGAGTTAGAAGCGTTTTATTTAGTAACAAATTAGGAAAAAGGAACCCGTTACCTTGTTGATCAAAAGGATAACCAAGTTTTAAAGTTTCCATAAATTATCCCCCAAAAATGATTAAATTTCGGATTATTAGAAACCCAAAACAAGAATGAATATGTCTGAGAAAAAGAGAATACTAAGCGGAATACAACCATCGGGAATACTGACTATAGGTCATCTGACTGGGGCACTTTCCAACTGGAAGAAAATGCAAACGGAGTTCGAATCATTTTTTATGATTGCCGATTTGCACGCAATTACGCAAAAGCAAGAGCCAGCTAATCTGCGTTCGTGGACTTTGGATGCAGCGGCTATGTTTTTGGCTTGCGGTATTGACCCAGAAACTTCCGTTATGTTCACCCAATCGCACGTACCAGCTCACGCACAATTAGCATGGGTTATGAGTTCACTTACGGGTATGGGCGAAGCCGAGCGAATGACTCAATACAAAGACAAATCTAAGAAAAAGCCAGACAATGTGAACGTTGGGCTTTTCTCTTATCCTATTCTTATGGCTTGCGATATATTGCTATATCAAGCAGATGCGGTACCAGTTGGCGATGACCAAAAGCAACATCTAGAGCTAACTCGCAATCTAGCTCAGAGGTTCAATCATCACTATTCGGATACTTTTGTGATACCAGAACCGTACATACCAGAGATTGGTGCTAGGGTTATGAGTTTGCAAGAGCCAACTTCAAAGATGTCTAAATCAGATCCTAATCAGAACGCAGTAATTTTCCTAACAGATGATAATGATACTATCGTTCGAAAAATAAAGCGTTCGGTAACGGATTCGGGCAGCGAAGTAACTACTGGCAAAGGAAAAGAAGGAATAGAAAACCTGATTACTCTTCTATCAGTTTCTACTGGCAAAAGTTCGAAAGAAATAGTAGCTGAGTACGAGGGCGAAGGATATGGCAAGTTCAAATCGGAAGTGGCTGAGGCAGTGGCTTCGTACATACAGCCCATTCGTGAGGAGTTCAAACGTTACAGAGAAGACAAGGAATTGCTTACTAGTATCTTGAGAAAGGGTGATGAGCAAGCTAATAAAGTTGCCTATAAAACGTTATCTAAAGTGTATAAGAAAGTCGGTTTCCTACAATATTAGTATTGAGAAAAGGATTTTTCTTATTTTTGCAATCGTATTATTTTTAACTATCTGAATTGTTTTGATATGCCAACTTATGTTTATATATGTGACGAGACTGGTGAAGAGTTCGAATACATCCAAGGTATTAACTCAAACGCCTTAGAGTTTTGGCCCGAAGATGTTAATGGTTTCGATGCTAACAAACCTAAGAAAGTACGCAGAAAAATCGGTACTGGTATAGGCGTTATGCTCAAAGGTACGGGATTCTACGAGACTGACTACGTGAAAAAGTCTGGAACCCCTGATAAGAAAGACTAGAGTTTAGATCCAAGAAACTCATTCCTCAATTTCAAAAATAAATCAATAAGTAATAGGTCGGAACTAACATTTCTGTTGACCTTTACTATAGCTTGCTCTATGTATTCGAACGCTTTGAAATAATTAGCCTTATCATAGTAATTAGCGAATTTTCTAATAGATTCAATAGTATTGACATTCACAATCAACTGGTCTTCCCCATTACTCAGGTGCATAGCGTCTTGTAGCCATCGTTGCAATAGTTTCAGAGCCGTCACTATCAGATTCTTATCACGAAGCTTAGTCAACTCCCCCACTCTCTCTGAAAGAAGCGAGCGATAACCTGACTTTTGAAGAGAAGCTCGGAGTATATCAATAGTTGCTTCTACAAGCTGGCTTATATCTTGGTCTATGAAATCAATTGCATTGCTAATAGATCCCTGAGCAAATGAAGTAATTATCCTTCTTTTCTCATCAGTTATTTCAGAGTAATTATCAGACAAATAATCACTTAGTTCATCATTAGTTAGTGGAGAAAATTTCAGCTTTTGCGACCTAGATAGGATAGTAGGAAGCATAGAGTTTATATTATCAGCTATTAGAATAATCGTTGTATTCGGATTCGGCTCTTCCAAAGTTTTCAAAAATGAGTTCGCCGCTGCTGGATTCATAGAGTCAGCATCCGAAACAATCACAAATCGCCTGCCGCTTGAACTAGATGTAGATAACTTTTTTCTTAGAATACGGATTGTATCTATTCTGATTTGTGAAGCATTAGCTATCTCAATGCTATAATATGGATTTGCTTGTTTTTTTGCCAATTCATCTTTTATATTCTCAACTACTTCCGCTGGGAAATTATCATAGAAATTCTCGGCTTTCTTAGTTGACTTATTTGCAGGAGTTTTATGCAGATACGTAATATTAGACGAGTTCAGCCACTTCGATTCGTCTATTTGATTTACGAAAGCTGCGAATTTTAATGCTACTGCTTCTTTCCCAACACCCATAGGACCATAAAAAAGATAAGTCGATGCAATAGAATTATTAGTACTTGCGTTAGTTAGCAAGTTGTATATTTTGTGGTTACCGTAAAGTTTAATCATAAATTAACAAATTAGATTTTTTAATTGAGATGTTAAAATTGTAAATTGTGAAATTGTATAAAACAAGAATAAGAAAAATATTAATTAAAATTTGGTGAGTAAAGCATGGCGGCTAAAAAAACTAGCACAAAAAAAGCTTCAGTCAAGACGAAAAGCACTAAATCGAAAGCAACGACAGCTAAAAAGTCTGCTTCTAAAAAAGTATCGACTACAAATAATTTGAAAATGGATAAAGCACATTTGATGGGTGCCTTGCGTAATATGATTACGGCAAGAACTACTGACAATGTCCACTTAGGATTCGTAAAGCAAGGTAAATCATTCTTCCACATCGGTGTTAGTGGTCACGAATGTATCCAAACTGCTATTGGTCTTCGTATGCGTGAAGACGATTGGGGTTGGACATACTATCGTGATATGGCTATCACTTATGCTAAAGGAATGACTATGAATGAGTATTTCCTACTTGCATTTGCTAAGAAAGATTGTCCAGCAACTGGCGGTCGTCAGATGCCGGGTCACTTTGGAAATCCAAGATTAAACTTCCCAACTCAATCATCACCTACTGGTACTCAGTTCTTGAATGCAACTGGTACTGCCCTTGCTATCAAGAAAGAAGGTGGCGATCAGTTCGTATATGTAGCATCAGGTGAAGGAACAACTTCACAAGGTGAATTCTACGAAGCTGTGAACTGGGCTAATAGAGCTAAGTTACCTGTTCTATTCTGTATCCAAGATAACAAATACGCTATCTCAGTAAGAAAGAAAGATCAAACAATGGGTGGCGACATCTCTGATGCTTTCGATAAATATGAAAACTTGAAGAAAATTAGAGTTGACGGAACTGACTATTTCAAATCTGTTAAGGCAGCAGAAGAAGCTATCGAATGGATGAGATCTGGTAAAGGTCCTGCTTTAATCCACGCTGATGTAGTAAGATTGCTATCTCACTCATCTTCTGATGATCAGAAAAAATACCGTGATATGGATGAGTTAGAAAAAGAATCTGATGAAAAAGACTGTATCAAGATATTATCAGCACAGTTGATAAAAGACAAAATTGCTACGAAAAAAGAAATCGATCAAATGTGGGTCGATGTTAAGAAAGAGTTATTCGAATCAGCTGATTGGGCTTTGGAACAAGAAGATCCAGATCCAGCTGACTCAATCAAAGAGAACTTCGCTGACGAAAGCACACGTGACCTTCCTTATGCTACTAGCGAGCCAACAGGTGAAAACGAAGCTGTATTAGTAGATGCTATTAATCACGCATTGCACGAAGAAATGGCAATAAATGATAAAATGGTAATCTATGGCGAAGACGTAGAAGACGGCAAAGGTGGTGTATTCACTGCTACTAGAGGACTAAGCGATGCATTTGGAACTGATAGAGTTTTCAACTCTCCATTAGCTGAAGCATCAATCGTAGGTACTGCTGTAGGAATGGCTGTTAAAGGATGGAAACCAGTAATTGAGATTCAATTCGGTGACTATATCTGGCCAGCATTCATGCAATACAAAAACGAAGTAGCTGCTATGAGATTCCGTTCGAACGGAGGATTCTCTGCTCCAATAGTAACTAGAGTTGCAGTAGGTGGGTATATACACGGTGGTCTTTGTCACTCTCAAAATATTGAATCAATATTCTCACACATTCCTGGATTGCTAATAGCTTATCCATCGAATGCAGCGGATGCTAAAGGTCTATTGAAGACTGCTTGTAGATTACAAGACCCTGTTATCTTCTGTGAGCATAAAGGTATGTACAGATTGCCATTCGCAAAGACTGTAGAACCTGATGAAAACTACTTATTACCTTTCGGTAAAGCGAGAATAGTAAAAGAAGGAAACGACGCTACTATAATCACTTACGGTATGGGCGTAAAAGACAGTGTAAACGCTGTGAAGAGAATAGAAAAAGAAACTGGCAAAACTGTCGAGATAATTGATCTTAGGACTATTGTTCCTTGGGATGTGGAAGCAGTATGTGAATCAGTTAAGAAAACTAATAGAGCATTAGTAGTACACGAAGATACTATGACTACGAGCGTTTCTGGTAATATAATATCAGAAATCTCTGACCAGTGTTTCGAGTATTTGGATGCACCTGTTAAGAAATTAACTGCCAAAGATTCGCATATACCATATCACCCTGTTTACGAGATGGATGTACTTCCAACTGAAGACAAGGTATATGATATGATTAAGGACTTACTAGAATATTAATAATATTCTGATAGTTTAGGAAATGAAGCAAGACCATTCGTGAGAATGGTCTTTTTTTTTGAATCTTTTTTTAAATGGAGAACGTAACTTTTAAAATTATTTTTAATCATTAAGTTAGGTTATTATGAAGACAAATATAGTACTTTATTCACTACTAATATTCTCTTTTTTCTCTATTAATCCTTTGAAAAGTCAAGTTCCAGAACAACAAATATCTTTTGCAATGGAATCGAAACCACACAATTACTATGTGGAGCAAGCCGAATTATGGGCAAAAGAACTAGCCAAAGATAGTCTATCAGAAAATACTTGGTATAACTACTTCCGTTCTTGTAGGAATTCTCAAGGCACAGCTGATTGGCGTTCAGATTTCGTAAATGAATCGCAATATCTTATGGAGGGTGGAGAAGTAGTAAAATTAATGCATAAATATATTCCAAATACATTTATGGACTACTATCTTTCTTATTTAACCAATGGTGTAGGCACTGACAGTAGTGAAGAATTACTAAAGGCGTATTCTATGAATCCAAATTTTCCAGGTATTCATTCAAGTGTAATTTCTTATGCTGAAAGTAGTATGAATTATGAATTAAGAAAATCTGTAAATAAAACTTGGTATGATACTAACTTTATTTCTTACCAATTACTAGATTATAGCTACAATGTTTTAAATTCTTTAGAAGAAAATGCAATCATATTTATACAAAATGATAATGACTCATACCCTCTTTGGATGCTTCAAGATGTGAAAAATATTAGGCCAGACGTGCTTCCCATCAGTCTAGATTTCCTTTTACTCGATGAGTACCGAGATAATATTTTTGATAAATTAGACATCGAGCCTTTGAATTTTGGAGAAATAGATATTGACGAATATCACCAGAACTGGGAAAAAGTAGTTGAACATATAGTCAATAATTATAAAGGAAAGAGAAATATTTATATGGGAATGACATTATTCCAACATTTATACGAAAAGTATAATAATAATTTATTTGTTTCAGGATTAGCTCTTAGATATTCAAAAGAAAAGATAGATTTAACAGATTTCAATAAGAACTTAGTAGAAAATGTTTTCCTTCAAGATTATCTAAAATTTCCATTTATGAATGAGAAAAATCAAATTAATATTAATTATCAGAACTTCAATTATATAAGTTGTTTCAAAGAGATATTTGATTTATACAAGAAGGATAATGAACTGGGAAAAGCAAATGAATTGAGGAAAACTTCTTTACTCTTAGCTGAAAGAGTTGGAAACCCCGATCTCACTGAAAGAGTAAAAAAGGAATTTGAATAGAATTGTTATTAGATCATTTCATTCTTGAGAATGGTCTTTTTTTTTGTTATAACTTCCCCACAAAAAACACTAAAAATATTAGTTATCAGTATTTAATGGTTTAATTCGTAAATTATATTTTTAAAAATCATAAAAACTAGAAAAATGAGCAACAACCAAAAAGTACAAGATAAAATAGACAGTAAAATATTAGCAGACCGTAAGATTTTCCTTTGGAGTGAAGTTGATGACGATTCGGCTAAGCACATAATAGACAGATTGCTTTACTTAGAAATGGAAGAGCCGGGTAAAGAGATACAATTGATTATCAATAGCCCTGGTGGATACGTTACTGCTGGATTTGCTATTTATGATACAATGAAAGCTATTTCTAGCCCAGTATCTACTGTTGCAACTGGTTTGGCTGCTTCAATGGGTTCTATATTACTGTCAGCGGGTGAAAAAGGAAGACGTTTCGTTTTACCTCACGCTCGAGTAATGATTCACCAACCAAGTGGTGGAGCTAGAGGTAAATCAGCAGATATGGAAATACAAATGAATGAAATTATCAAAACGAAAGAGCTAAGTGCTCAGATTTTAGCTGATAATTGCGGACAAACTTTTGATAAAGTTATGGCAGATTTCAACCGTGATTATTGGATGTCAGCAGAAGAGTCTATTGCTTACGGTATAGTTGACCATCAGCTAGATAAGCTAGTTTAAGTATTAGCAAAGAACAATTACAATGAAGACTACTTTGAGAAGAGTGGTCTTTTTTTTTGTATATTGCAGTAAATTTTTATTCGGAGAAGCGATGACTGAAGGTATTCCGATAGGACTTATTAGTATTATTATATTCTTAATCTTAGCTTATAAAGAAAAATATGATAAGAAGGAAATAGAGAACAGTAAACCTAATAAAGCACCTAAAGAAATATTACTATATAAAGATTTAAGAAATTATGCCCTAAATTATAATAAATTAGAGACAACACTTGATGACGATAATCCATTATTCGGAATAGTAATGGATATTAATTTTGGAGATGAGATAGTCACTTTATTTACAATAAGAGAAGGACCAATTGAAATCTATTATGCTAAAGGTGGTTATATTTCCTTAGATAGAGAAGATAATTTAATTGCAGCAATGGAAACAGTTGAGTACTTTAAGACTGCCGAACAGATTTATAAAAAAGCTTTTAAAACAGATCATACTGACTTACCAAAAATTTACTCCACAAACTTTTTCTTTTTAACAACTGAAGGAAGAAGGATTATAATTGAGGATATGCAGCATATCGTTGAAAATGTTTCCAATATTTATGACTTATATGATAGAGCAAATAGGATAATACGAGAAATATTAGAAAAAATTGAAAGAGATTCGGATGATGATTTATCTGATTTTATAAGTTTAAACTAGATTAATTTTTAGTAGCACTCAGACTTTTTTTTTGTAGCTCAAAATAATTTGGATTGTAGCTCAAATATTGTGTAATTTGAGCTACAACTAGCAACCAAGTGAGCTACAAATCCAACAGGAAACCCAATGAACCAAATACTTAACAAAAACTTATTCTTCGTCAAAGAACACAGAGGAATATTCAAAGCAGCGAATAACTACGATATATTCGACCCGAATACTCAGCAGATGATGATGACTTGCAGAGAAGAAAAGCTCGGAATATTCACCAAGATTTTCAGATTCACAGACTATAAGCGAGCAACTCCATTCGATATAGAGATAAAAACTGCAGATGGTGCTAAGGTGCTGACCGTGAAGCGAGGTATATCTATATTCTTGTCGAATGTAGAGGTATTCGATGAGAATGATGTCTTAGTGGGTAGATTCAAGCAGAAGTTCTTTTCAATTGGTGGTAAGTTTGAGGTGCTAGACGCATCGGATAATGTCGTTTGCTCGCTCAAAGGCAAGTGGACTAGCTGGAATTTCGATTTCAGTAAAGGTGATATCAAATTAGCACACGTAGCTAAGAAATGGGCTGGCATAGGTCGTGAGATGTTCACTAGTGCTGATAACTATATGCTAGAGATAGAGCCTACTGTACCGCAGAATGACCCCGTTCGTCTGCTTATACTAGCAGCCGTTATGTGTATAGACATGGTGTTGAAGGAGTGATTAGTAAAATAATTTTGACAGATTTATAATTGTTCTTATATTTGGGTTATTGCGGCAAGCGTAAGAGAAGTCATTAACATAAAATATAATAAATACAATGCAAGACATACTATTCGATTTTATATCAAAATACATTACCTTAACAGAAGATGAGAAGAGCGCATTAGTTTCGTTAGATATATTCCGCTCAGTTAAGAAAGGGACTATTCTACTCGAAGAAGGACAGAAAACGCAGGATAACTATTTTGTCCTCAAAGGCTGCATAAGGAAATATTACATTATAGATGGTGAAGAAAAAACGACCGCTTTCTATACAGAAATGGAAGGAGTAACACCTCATTGTGTAGTAAGCCAAACTCCGTCCGAATATTATATAAGTTGTTTAGAAGACTCCATAATTATAGTATCTACTTCTGAAATGGGAATAGAAGTCAACAAAAAATTCCCCAAATTTGATCTAATGTGTAGAATGCTATCAGAAGAGTTATTAGCTAAACAACAAATCAATTTTGATGAGTTTAAGACTTCTTCACCCGAACAACGTTACCTCAATCTAATGCAAAAAAGACCAGACCTTATTGAACGTGTTCCACAACACCAATTAGCAAGCTTTTTAGGTATTAAACCCCAATCACTTAGTAGACTAAGAGCAAGGATTTCCAAAAATAAAACGAGTACAAGTTAATTACTTAACTTAAGTGAACGAATTTAAGCACCTCTCCAATTTAATTTTGCAGTATCATTTAAAACTAATTTAAAAAGGATACTCAAATGAAAATTCTATTATTCGTCATTACATTAATAATAGCAAGCACTCTACAAGTCAAATCTCAATATGATGAAACGGACAGCACTTACAAGCAGTGGTTCGTTGGTAGTACTTTGTATTTACTAGGTAATTTTGATAAAACAAACAATCCCGAGTATATACAATTAAATGCGGGATATAGGATAACATCTAAAGATGTTGTTTTAGTTGAATTTAAAAGATCCATTTATAGTTGGCCATTAGGTATCCCTTTTGGGCCATCATTTGATGCACCTGGACTAAACTATCCTGGCCATGCTCGCATACTTGCACCAACAATAGGATACCAGCGTTTTTGGTGGAAAGGAGTCTATACATCCGTTAAAGCATTGAATGCTTTTGAAAAATATATGGATAAGGATAATAAAAAGATTGGAAATGGATACACGTTATATCTAGATTTCTATTTAGGTTATCAGTTCAAATTTTTCAACGACCGATTCTTTTTTGCCCCTGCTATTGGATGCAGTTATTGGCCTATAAGAACTAATCTTCCAGAATCTTTTAAAGCGGTAGAGCAAAAATGGCCTAACTACTTTATTCAACCTGGGTTTGATTTTGGGATTAACTTTTAGTAATATCTCCACAGCAGCAGATAGCAAGTTATATAGGTATAAAACCACAATCATTAAGCAGACTAAGAGCAAGTATTTCCAAAAATAAAACGAGTACAAGTTAATTACTTAACTTAAGTGAACGAATTTAAGCATCTCTCCTATTTAATTTTGCAGTATCAATTAACACTAATTTTAAAAAAGGATATACAAATGAAAATTCTATTATTCACTTTGACCTTGATGATGGCAAGCACTCTACAAGTTAAAGCTCAATATGATGAAACGGACAGCACTTATAGCAAGTATTTTGTTGGAAGTACATTATTTCTTCTAGGTAATTTTATTCCTGATGATCCTAATGCACCCGGTTTTATTCAATTAAATCTAGGCTATCGGATTACAGGCAAAGATGTTATTTCGCTTGAATTAAAAACGTGGAAATATGCTTGGCCACTTGGTATTAACCCTTTTTATAATAGCGAAAACATAACACCTTCCGAAAAATTTCCTGGTTATATAAGAGAATATGGGTTTGCGATTGCTTATCAAAGGTATTTCTGGAAAGGTCTTTACGGCGCTGTACACGTAGCACCATTGTGGCAAACATTTCAGAATGAAAGCGGTAATACTGTTGGTGATGGGTTCCATATTTTTAACACATATCGCGTAGGTTATCACTTCAAACTATTTAATGATATGTTTTTTATAGAACCATCACTTGGTCTTGCTGGCCGTCATTATCACACAGAAATGCCTGATGGTTTTAGACAGAAAGATGATAAGTGGCCAAAATGGACACCTGAACCAGGGCTGCATTTCGGATATAATTTTTAACCGATAAGCAGAAGTATTAAACATTATATTTGAGTCTTTCTTGCTAAGATTAGTTCATTGAATAGTTGACTATTTCCCCCCCCCCTATTTTTAAACTTACCAATCCCACCTTAATAAAATTCAGTCCATACCGAAGGATTTAGAAGATTCATTTGTCTAAAGTATATAAAAGATAAATAATAAATAAATCGGTATTAAATTCATGAAAAAATCTATCTATATAGCCTTACTTATGGGAATAGCCATTGCTGCAATAGGACTCATAGCTTGCAGTGGTGATGACAATGGCACAGAAGCTCCAACTTACAATGTAATAGTTGATGTTGACAAAACTCTATTTCTATCTGGTGGGCTTGCCGAGCCAATTACAGTAGTTTCTCGAACTCTTTCTGATGGCTCTACTGCAGATTGTTATAAAATAGTAGTGAATAACACCCCAACTGACCATACTATGGGGCCTTGGTGTCCAACAAACATTTCTGATGATGCATCAGCAGGTGGAATTTGGTTAGAAGGTGGCAAAGTATATGACGTAGATGGTGAGTTTATTAAAAATCTATCTACATTCTACAATGACAATACTTGGATGATGTACGATATTAATACTGGTGAAATAACTAAGACAATGTCTAAGGCAGATTGCGAAGCAGCAGCTAACCCAAATGTAGGTGCGGAATATGAAAATTATTGTGTAGAGTGTTTGCCATCATACTTAGGTGATATGAGTGAGACATATTATATACCTGTAACCCCCAAAGCCGCTTCTTCTATTAAGAAATTTGGAGGCCCTGGATCAATGTCATCAGGCCCATCAGTCAGAGGAATCGCTTTCAATGGTGTTCGTTTTGATGCTCCTGCTCCTGTTAATGCAATACTTGGAGCTTATACTTTAGCTCCTTTCGATGACGCTGGTGGACATATAAATCTTAATGCTGGTTATCACTATCATGCAGCAACTGGTTTGTCAACAAAAATCACGCAAAGTGATGGACACGCAGCAATGATTGGCTATGCGTTAGACGGTTACGGACTATTCGCTAATACAGATGCAGAAGGTAAAGAATACACAGATTTAGACCAGGCTCGTGGACATTATGACGAAGTGAGAGGTTATCATTATCACGTTGATAAAGCAGGAAATAACAATTTTATTAATGGCCTTCGAGGCGTTTACTCCCAATAAATAATATGAAAAAGAAATTAATAACATTATTACTAGTGTTGATGAGTATGAGTACTTATGCTCACCAACCTGAATTAGCAAGTTTTATATATTCTAAAACTGATGATGGAAAGCATATAATTCAGCTGAATGGTGCATTGACTGGAATAGAAACTGAAATACATTATACCTACTCGAAAGATGCATATAAAACGCCAGAAGAATTCAAAAAATTAGTCATAGATCATTTTAGAAAGAATATTACTTTTCTAATAAATGAAAAAGAAATCAAGTATATAAACCCAGTTGTAATACTAGGTCACGAAACAAAGCTAATAGTAGAAGCTATAGATATTCCTAAGAAAATAGAGGCTATTAAACTAAAAAATACTTTTTTTCAGAATGTTCCGAATAACAAATTAACTGTGCTCTTTCTAGGTGATAATTTCCCGAAAGAAAAATATGTCCTAAATAACAAGAATCACCACACTATAGACATTCAGAATAGCGACGGTAAATGGGTGGAAAATACAGGGAAATGCTTTCTCTTGAATATGGGACTAACTACTATGATTATGCTTGCCTTGGGTGGTGGATATTATTGGTTTAGAAGAAAGAGAGAGTTGGGAAAGTAAAATATAAAAAGCCCGCACCGAAGGATTTATTAGATTAAATTGTCTAAACTATAAAACAGATAAATAATCTATAACTAAAAAATTTTAGTAATATCTATTATAAAATCAAGAAAGATCTCAACAGGATACTAACATTCTACAATCTCTTGATTTATCATTTAACTTAATACACGATTATAATTAACTACTTTTTTGTAAAAATAAGTATAATCAACTCTATTGTTTAATTGTTTGAGGATTTCAATTGAAAATGAAATTATTTTATATCATAGCTTTTTTAACAGTGATTCAATTATCGATTGCACAAGATGATAAGAATAGTCTAAAACCAGATATTTGGTCTATAGAATATTGTATCAACTATGCTCTTGAAAATAATATTACTGTTAAGAATGCTCATTTAAGTACCAATGTTGCAGAAGTGGATTACGAAAGGTCAAAATCATCTAGATTACCTAACCTTTTTGGCAATATATCCCAACGATTCTCCAACGGAAATACTATTGATCCTATAACAAGTGATTATGTTTCGGATCAAATATACAGTACCAATCTTGGTATCAACAGTTCAGTTACTTTATTTCAGGGAAATCAAATTAGTAATCAGATTGAACAGAATAAATTAATATTGGAACGAAGCAGTTTTCTAGAAGAAGAAGTAAAGAATTCTATAGTTGTCAGTATATTAGAGACTTACTTGCAAACACTCTATAGCAAAGAAGGAATCGCGATAGCTGAGAATAACCTATCGGCTTCTGAAAAAGAGGAATTACGAGCAAAAGTACGTCTAGATGCTGGGTCAATAGCAATGAGTGATTACACAGAAGCTGTGAGTCAAGTAGCTACAAATAAGTATAATGTTATAGTTGCAAAGAACAACTATCAGCAAAATATAATAGAATTAAAACAATTATTAGAATTGACTCCAATTGAAAATCTAGAAATTGAGCCCATAGATGAAAATATGGACCTAATAAACATAGAGCTTAATAGCGTTGACATCTATAAAAGAGCTCTTGATTATCTTCCTGAGGTTGGTGCAAGTAAACTTAATATAAGTGCTAACGAAATAGAATTGGATATAGCAAATGGTGGTTATTTGCCAACATTATCTTTGACAGGAAGTCTAGGTTCTGGATATACTAGTATTAATAGAAATACCTTTTCAGATCAGTTAGATGTGAATTTCAATCAGCAAATAGGACTATCATTAAATGTTCCTATATTTAATAGAGACCAAACTACAGCAGCTGTTCAAACAGCTACTATTAATATTGAAAAGGCAAAAATTCAGAAACAGATTACGGAAAAAGAAGTTTACAGGAAGGTAGAGTTAGCTTATCAGAATGCTTTGTCATCACAAGAACAAGTGATAGCTTCTCAGTCATCGCAAACAGCTGCTGAACAAACATACCGACTGGCACAAAAGAAGTACGAACTTGGGGATTTGAGTACAACCGATTTAGTTATTAGTCAGAACACTTACACAAGAGCACAACTAAATTACCTACAAGCAAAATACTTAAACATATTATACTATCACTTACTACAATTTTATCAAGGAAATGATTTCAAATTTTAATCAAAACTATTATGAAAAATAAAATAAAAATAATTATTATTACCGTTGCAATTGCAATACTTGCTGTAGTGGCGTATAGCTTCTTACAAAGAGGTGAAGACTTAATAATATCAGCAAAAACAGTAGTTGCAAAAAGAAACAATGTAACCACTATGGTAACTGCAACAGGAACTGTAGAACCAATTACTCAAGTAGATGTGGGTACACAAGTCTCTGGTGTTGTAGAAAAAATATATGTAGATTATAATAGCAAAGTTAAACAAGGGCAGCTTATTGCAGAATTGGATAAAACCAATTTGAATGCTTCTAAAATTCAAGCGCAAGCTGCTTATGATAATGCTATAAGTCAAAGCAATTACTTGCAATCTATTTATGAAAGACAAAAATCTTTGTATGATAATCAAGTAATAAGTAAATCAGATTTGGACGATGCTGAATACAATTACCAAACTGCAAAAGGTTCTGTAATACAACGTTTATCAGATTTACAATCTGCTAAAACTAATCTGAGCTATGCCAATATATATTCGCCGATTGATGGTGTTATTCTTTCTAAAGACATAGATGAAGGACAAACAGTTGCAGCTAGTTATAGCACACCAACGTTATTTACAATCGCCCAAGATTTAAAAGAAATGCAAGTAGAAGCTGATATTGATGAAGCTGATATAGGACAAGTGAAAGAAGGGCAAAGAGTTGAGTTTACAGTTGATGCTTATATAGGAGAAATATTTAGTGGTTTGGTAACACAAGTTAGATTAGACCCAACTATTACATCTAATGTAGTAACTTACACCGTTGTAATAAAAGCAGATAATCCAGATTTCAAACTTAAACCTGGACTTACTGCAACTATATCAATTTTTACATTGGAGTTGAATGATGTTTTAACTGCTGAAGCAAAGGCCATTAATTTTAAGCCAACACGACTAGAGCTTGCGGCGTATAACGAACAACAAAATATAAAAGTTGAAGCGTCTAATGAAAGATCAAATGAAAGATCAACAGATAGGTCATCAACAAATAAAGAGAATGGTAGCGTTGTTTGGGTTTACAGTAGTAATGGAGAAATAAAATCTCAAAAAGTCACTTTAGGAGCAAGTGATGGTGTAAATGTACAAATATTAAGTGGTTTAACAGAAGGTGAAAATTTAGTATATGCTTTGCAAGGTGTATCTAGATCTGAAGCAGGGCCTGAAGGTAAAACTGGATCAAATGAAAGCCCATTTATGCCGAAACCTCCTAGATCAAAAAAGAAATAAAAAAACATGACTAAAGAAATTATAAAAATAGAAGACTTAAAACGTGAGTTTACAATGGGAACCGAAACGGTTCATGCCCTAAGAGGAATTTCATTTACTATAAATGAAGGCGAATTTGTAACAATTATGGGGTCAAGCGGTTCAGGTAAAAGTACGTTATTGAATATTCTTGGTTGTTTAGACCAACCTAGTTCTGGAATATATGAAATTGATGGTGTTAACATAAAAGAGTTGAGTAGAAATGAGTTAGCAACGATTAGAAATGAAAAGATTGGTTTTATTTTTCAATCATATAATCTACTTGCTCGAACATCAGCTATAGAAAACGTAGAATTACCTCTATTGTATAATAATAAAGTTTCTAATCAAGAAAGACGAGAACGTGCAATTAATGCACTTGAGATGGTTGGATTAGGAAACAGAATGGATCATACGCCTTCACAACTTTCGGGTGGTCAACAACAACGAGTAGCTATTGCAAGATCTTTGGTAAACAATCCGGTAATGATTCTTGCAGATGAAGCAACTGGAAACTTAGATACAAGAAATTCTTATGAGATTATGTCATTGTTTCAGGATTTAAACAAACAAGGAATTACTATTGCATTTGTAACACATGAACCTGATATTGCATCTTTTAGTAGTAGAACTGTTGTTCTAAAAGATGGAAATATTATACAAGACTATAAAAATCAAGACATACAATCTGCAACTAAAGAATTAGCAAAACTACCTAAATTAGAAGATTAAAATATGAGACTATTAAACCTATTTAAAATAGCAACAAAAGCTATTGTTCTTAATAAAACAAGAACCTTACTTACTATGTTAGGCATCATCATTGGCGTGGCATCAGTTATTGCTATGTTAGCTATTGGTGAAGGTTCAAAAGAAAGTATTAGAACAACTATTTCGAGTATGGGTTCGAATATGATAACCATTAGACCTGGGGCAGACGATAGAGGTCCAGCTAGAGGGAGTGGAGGTAATGTACAAACATTGACGATAAAAGATTATATAGCAATAAAAGAACAAGCAACGCAATTGAGCTACATAACTCCAGTTGTAAATGGTAATGGTCAAGTTATTAATGGTTCAAATAACTGGCCAAGTACAATTTATGGAGTTAATCAAGATTATTTGAAAATTAAAGTAGTCGATTTACAAAGTGGAAGTATGTTCACTGATATTGAAGTAAGGTCAGCTTCAAAAGTGGTTTTGATAGGGCAAACAGTTGTAGATAATGTTTTCCCTGATGGTCTCTCCCCTGTCGGACAAATGATTCGATTTAATAATATTCCATTTAAAGTGATTGGAGTATTAGAAGAGAAAGGGGAAAATACTTTCGGTCAAGATCAGGATGATATTGTGATTGCGCCTTATACGACAGTTCAGAAACGTATTTTGGCAATAGATTATTTAAACCAAATTATGGCTTCGGCTGTTAGTGAAGATGATGCCCCTGAAGCGGTAACTCAAGTAACTGAGATTGTTAGGTCACAACATAAACTGACTGAAAATGAAGATGATGATTTTAGTGTTCGTTCTATGGAAGAGCTAATTTCTACATTTAGTTCAACTAGTGAGATGTTAACCATTCTGCTAGTGGCAGTTGCAAGTATATCGCTATTAATTGGAGGTATTGGTATTATGAATATTATGTATGTTTCTGTAAAAGAAAGAACTAAAGAAATTGGACTACGTATGGCCATAGGTGGGAAAGGGTCGGATATTTTGATGCAGTTCTTAATTGAAGCTATTCTAATAAGTATTACTGGAGGGGTTTTAGGAGTGATTCTAGGACTTGGAGCAACTGTATTTATTGAGGAATTCTTGAATTGGCCAACTAGTGTAGCTTTATATTCTATTATAATATCCTTTGTTGTTTGTGCATTAACAGGAATATTTTTCGGATGGTATCCAGCTAGAAAAGCATCATCATTAGACCCAATAACAGCTTTGAGATACGAATAGTAAATTAATTATATTTCTCAAGTAGTATATCTTTTTGTGGAAACAAATAAATATCGGGGTATTTAGATGAAAGAGAGAGTTGGGTATATAGTGATGTTTTTGTATATTTGGATAATTACACATCAACCCCTTACTAATAAATGGAATCTCTCACAATCATTGAAATTGCTGGAACAGTAGCTTTTAGTATAGCAGGAGCATTTGCCGCTATGGAAAAGAGACTAGATCTATTCGGTATTTTTATCATTGCTTTTGTAACCGCAATGGGTGGTGGTACTTTACGGGATGTTTTGATAGGTGAGCTTCCCGTCAAATGGATGCTTGATCTGAGTTCAGGTTTCATTGTTATAATCAGTACTATTGCTGCATTATTGTTTACAAGAGTTTTGCAGAACTTCCATAAAATATTGTTGTTATTCGATTCGATTGGATTAGGTTTCTTCACTATAGTTGGACTGCAAACTGGAATAACACTTGGGTTACATCCTGTAATTTGTGTTATACTCGGAACAGTAACGGCTTGTTTTGGAGGAGTCATCAGGGATATATTATTAAATAATATTCCTCTTATTTTCGAGAAAGAGATTTATGCCACTGCTTGCATATTTGGAGGGGCACTTTTTTTCCTTTTGCAGAATGTGGATTTTATTAATTTACCAATTGAAATTATTAGTCTCATTTCTGTGGTTCTTTTCAGATTACTAGCAGTAAAATATGATTGGCAATTGCCTTTGCTTTGGAGAATGGAGAAGCCGTTACATTAGATAGTATTAACCCGACTCAAAACTAAAAACCCCAGCTAAAGCAAGGGTTTCTATAAATTTGCTAACTCTTAATCATACTTCTCAAAAAGAATATCGCGTCTTGTGTAACCGAGTTCCATTAGGTTCGCACGAGCTTCTTTTATCATATCGTCCCAACCGCATAGGTAGAATATAGCATCTGGCTTTTCAGCATAAAGCTCTTTGTAGATTTGGTGTAAGTAACCCTTTTTACCAGTCCAATCAGCACTTTCTTCACGAGATAGTACAGGGTGGTAGTTGAAGTTATTATCATCTTTATCTAGTGCAAATAACTCTTCTGCATAGCAAAGATCTTCGCGAGTACGTGTACCGAATATCAGGTGCATTCCTTTGTGGGGAATATTCTTGTTCAGTACATCTAGGTACATAGAACGGAATGGTGCTAATCCAACACCAGTACATATAAAGCAGATTTCTCTGTCTATAGTATCTGGCAATACGAAGCGACCCAATGCTCGAGAAATAGTCAGAGTAGAACCAACTTTTACTTCGTTGAACATATAAGCGGTGCCGTCTCCCCCTTCTTTTAATACAATTAGGAGTTCTATCTCATTGTTGCCTTTTGGCTCAGATGAAATAGAGTATTGGCGATAGTTTTTAGTGCTGTTTAGCGGCATATCAACCTTTACATATTGACCTGCTTTGAAATCGAATACATCTAAATCGTTGAATCGTAGTTGAAATCTTCTAACTGCTGGAGTTTCTTGAATTATATTATATACTTCGGCTTGGTAATATTCTAATGCCATAGTTTTTTAGTTTTTGTTATTATAAAAAATGTAAATTAATAAAGTTCAGCGATATTTTATTTTATTGCTGATATTAAACTTTATAAATTGCTACTTCGTATTAATGATTTTGCAATAAACGAATTAGTTAATGAATTCTTATAGTTTGGCGATTAGTGGTTCTTGGATATTATTTGTAGTAATGGCTTTGCTCATTATTGGTGTTAGTTTCTATTCGTACAGAAGCACAAACCCACCAATATCAGGGGTGAAGAGGGTTACCCTACTTTCACTTAGAATAATAGGTATGCTGCTTTTGCTGTTCGCTATTTTCCAGCCGATAGTTACTAATTCATTTGATGAAGTAATAAAACCCAAAATTGCATTCCTGATTGATGATAGTGAATCTATATCTATAATGGATGCGAGTATAGATAGAAAAGACGTTTACGATAAGATAATCAAAGAAATCCAAGATAAAGCTAACGAAGAAGATATTTTCTTTGCCTTCGATGATAATATAAATGATTTTAGTTTCGATAGTTTGGCGACACTTAAAAGTAAAGGAAAACGCACAGATATATCAAAAGCTATGCGAGAGTTAGAGTACAGACAAGACACCTCGAATATACAAGCGGTAGTACTAATAACAGATGGTGCGTATAATGCAGGTGAAAACCCATTCTATGCGGCTCAGAGCTTTGGTAAACCAGTCTTTTCAGTTGGTATAGGTGATACTAATAGCCCTAAGGATTTGAAAATAACTGATCTGATAACAAACGAAGTCTCTTATATTAAAACACCTACTCCAGTTTTTATTAATCTGGATGCAAATGGTATTTATGATAAAGAAGTGAACGTAAAGGTCACTACCAACGGTAAGTTAATAGGCGAAGAGAAAGTAAAGCTAGTCAAAAACCAGACAAGATATAAGCTGAAATTCTCATTTACCCCAGATAAACCTGGTAATTATAAGTTGAATGCTACGGTTGATAGCTTCGATGAAGAGATAACAAAACTGAATAATAGTAAGTCTGACATAGTAAAAGTGCTAGAAAATAAGAAAAGCGTAGCACTATTCGGTGGACGCCCTAACTATGATGTATCATTCCTAGTAAAAGAATTAACTAAGAATAAGAATCAAGAATTGCACAAATATGTTCAGAAGAACGCTACTAGCTTCTATGATGATTTCAAGCAAAAAGATTTACAAGATGCCGAGATAATAATCCTTGTCGGCTTCCCTAACGCATCGACTGATGTGAAGTATTTGGAACTAATTAAGCGTGAATTAGACAGAGGTAAACCACTGCTATTCATAGCATCGAGTGATGTTGACTACAAAAAACTAGCTAAGCTTGGCGAACATATACCATTTACTGTACTTTCGGAAGGAAGAAACGAGATGGAAGTATTGCCGAGTGTGAACGCTAAGGAAGTTGGTAACTCTATACTAAGAGTAAATGGCGACAAAAGTGATATTGAAAAATGGAATGCCCTCCCCCCTATTTCTAAAACGGAAACTTTCATAAAGCCAAACCCAGAAGCAAATATACTAATGAACTACACTTTTGGTAATAGCTCAATGAATGAGCCACTTATTGTCTCTCGTACTTTGGGTAATAAGCGAGGAATCTTCGTATTGGGTTACGGGCTGCAAAGATGGAAACTACAGGGCTACGCTGAAGAATTATCTAAGGGTAAGGACGTAGTTGACTTATATGCACAGCTAATGGATAATAGCGTCCGTTGGTTAAGCATTGATAACAGTTTCGATTCATTTGTGCTTAAAACTAATAAACGAACTTACACAGAAGGCGAAACAGTAGAATTCATAGCACAGCTATATGATGATAGCTATTTGCCAGTAGATGAAGCAAAAATATCTGTAATAGTAAAGAGTGATAATGCTAAACCTCGCGAGATATTATTATCTGACATTGGTAACGGTCAGTATTACTATAAGCTAGATAATCTATCTAAAGGTGATTACACTTACGAAGGTAAGGCAAGCATCGGTAAAGATGTAATGGGGAAAAGTAGCGGTAGATTCATAGTCGGAGAGATGAACCCAGAGTACTCCGAATTGACTATGAATAAGAATCTATTAGAAAGTATGTCAAATGCCACTGATGGTAAATTCTATTCAAATAATATATCTAATCTATTCGACGAAATAAAAGCTAAAGAATATTTCAAAGAACAATTCATTTCCAAAAAGCAAGATTATGCACTTTGGAACCTCCCACTATTCCTGATAATATCACTTATGTGCTTTGCAACTGAGTGGGTTATACGGAAACTATCAGGCTTAATCTAAGCCAAACCAAATAATAGAGGACAAAAGAGTACGGAAACCCGTAACACTATTTCGGTTTCTTAGTGAACTTTTATATTGGATTATTCGTTATGGAATCATAATTTCGTAAAATAATAAACTAATATAGTGTAAATAGTTTCCTGATAATGACAAAACAAACACCAATATCATCTAAAGATAAGATATCACAAGCAGCACAAAGAGAATTTATGCAGTTTGGATATACTAAAGTAACTGTTGACGAAGTAGCGAAAGCAGCTGGCGTAAGCAAGAAAACAATCTATCAATACTTTAATAGTAAAGAGGATATTTTCTGGGAAGTAATGAAATGTCGTATGACTGAGAAAAAGGATATGTTCCAAGATATATATGACTTGGACATTGACTTCCTAGAGAAAATGCGTTTAATAGGATATAGAAATGCAAAAGATCTAACAAATGCCCCTATTACATTCCTTAAAGATTTAAAAAGAAATGCTCCTGATCTTTCAATTAAGATTGAAGAGCTTAGACGTGAAAGTATAGTCAAAGTCTTTGAGGATTTCTATTCTAGAGGTTTAAAGGAAAATTATTTCAGAAAAGACATACCTATAAAAATAGTTTCGGAAATGTATTACGCTATGATGAACCACATGTTTACTATAGCTATAGACAGTAATCAACATTCAATGGAAGAATTATATGATTACTTAAGTATGATATTCTTTGAGGGAGTATTCTCACGAGAAGGTTATACCAAATACAACAAGATAATAGAGAAAGAACAAAATGATAAAAAATAAACACGTAGGAATTACAATGAATTACGGAAAGAGCTTATATGCTCTAATAGCTTTTATGTTGCTAGCAACACTAAGCACGAATGCACAAGAGAAGGTATCACTCGATGATGCTATAAAAAAGGCATTAGAAAACAACAATCAATTAAAAAGTGCTTTGTATGATTTAGACAAAGCAGAAGCAGACGTAGATGAGGCTTATGGTCATGCTTTGCCATCGGTAGATCTAAGTGCCAATTACACTAGATATTTGCAGCCTATGAGGTTTTTCATATCTGGAGGTTTATTCCCTAATCCTGACGGGAGTACTGGTGGACCAGGTCGTTTTATAGACGCTTCTTCTGATAATGCAATAGATGCCAGAATCGATGTATCGCAAACTATATTCAATTCGGCTGTTTTCCGTTCTATTTCTGGAGCAGATAACTACTATGACGCAGCCAAATTGAATTTGAATGTAAAAGTAGATGAGTTAGTTTTCAATGTAAAGAGTGCTTATTTACAAGCATTGTTGCAGAAGGAATCTTATGAACTAGTTAAATCAAGCAAAAATAATGCTGAAACTAGTTTTAAGGATATCAAAGCTCTATTCGATGAAGGATTAATTGGCGAGTATGATATGATTAGATCAGAAGTGCAAGTAGAAAATTTTACTCCGCAGTTAATATCATCAGAAAATGAATTTGAAAACGCAAAGAATAATCTGAAAGTTATAATGGGAATGGAACCTCAAGTTAAAATTGACCTTACTGACCAACTTTCTGCTTTCGACGAAGATTATAATAATCAATATAAAATGGATGAAATCGAGGATAAGATACTATTAATCAACCCTCAATTATCTGCTTTAACTATGCAAGAAGAAGTAAACAAAGATTTTATTGCTGTTTATGAGTCTGAGTATTTACCTACTCTCTCAGCTTTTGGAAATTACTCTTTGCAAGGACAATCAAATGACTTCAGTTTCCCTACAGCTACAACTTCACAAGTTGGGTTAAGATTCAAGATGAATCTATTTTCTGGTTTGCAGACAAATGCAAGAGTAGAGAAAGCAGAATTGGATTTGAAAAAGACTAAAACTCAAACAGAATTAGTCGAGTTGTCATTGAAATCACAAGTAAAGAATTTAGTTAATAGAATTAAATCTTCTCAAAAACAACTAGAAGCTAACACTAGAAATATAAGTCAAGCCCAAAGAGGTTACGATATATCTAAAATTAGATACGAAGAAGGAATTGGTTCATTATTAGAAATCAACGATTCAGATTTGGCACTAAGAACAGCTAAGATTAACAACTTAAGAACAAAATTCGAGTTGCTTATTTCTTACGCACAGTTAGACCAACTACTTGGTAGTTATTCAGATAAATATAAAATAGCAAAATAAATAATAAATAGGATTATAATAAATTGAAGACTAGAAAAATAATAATAGTATTGGCAATGATGACATCATTAATTGCTATATCTTGTTCAGATAGTGCAAACTCTGAAACATCAGTAGAAGAAAGATTAAAAGCATTAGAATCTCAAAGAGCTGAATTAGATATTAAAATAACAGATTTGAGAAACCAATTGGGAGATGAAAAGAAGGCAATCCCCGTAGAGCTAATGAATTTAGGTCAAAGTGCATTTTCACACTTTGTTAGTTTATACGGCGAAGTAGCGTCTGACCAAGATGTTGATATGAGTCCTAAATCAATGGGTATAGTAACGTCTGTAAAAGTAACAGAAGGACAGCGTGTATCTAAAGGACAAGTGCTAGCACTAATTGATGATGAGATGGTTAATAAAAGAATAAAAGAAGCAAAAGATAGTTACGAATTCATCAAAACAATTTTCGAAAAACAAAAGAGAGTTTGGGAGAAAAATGTAGGTAGTGAAATTGAATATCTAAAAGCTAAAAATGACATGGAAAGTATGGAAAACAGATTATCTATACTAAAAGAAGAGCTTTCTAATATGAGAATAATAGCTCCTTTCACAGGTGTTATAGATAAAGTGTATATAAAAGAGGGTGAGACAGCTTCACCTAGCTTCCCAGCATTTCATATAGTAAGTGAGAGTAACTTGAAAGTACGAGCTGACGTTTCTGAATCTGTTTCATATAGACTAAAAAATGGCGAAAAAGCAGAGATATATTTCCCTGATTTAGATTTAGATACTTTAGATTTGAAAATCAGTGCTATATCAAAATCGATTGATAAAGCGAATAGAACCGTTAGTGTTTTTGTTGATTTACCAAAGTCAGTTTATAGTAAAGTAAAGCCATCAATGCTTGCTTCAGTTAAATTTAAAACGGCTCAAAAAGATTCGGCTATGACTCTACCATCAAATTTAATTCAACAAGAAGGCACAACAAATTATGTTTTCGTAGCTAAAAAAGATGCTAATGGTAAGTTGATAGCAGATAAAAAGATAATAGTAAAAGGTAAGACTTTTGGTGGAATTTCTGAGATAATTGGTGGACTAAAACCTTCAGAAAATATTATCACTGTCGGATATGAAGGATTGAAAGAAGGCGATTTAATAAAAGCTACTAAATAATCAAGAAAAGAGAAAATAATGTCGAACTTTAATATATTCAAGCCTACTAATTGGGCTATAAATAACAGGGTTAGTATATTTGTTCTATCAATAATACTTGTATTAGTTGGTATGATGGCTTATATAGACTTACCCAAAGAACAATTTCCAGAGCTAGTAATCCCTACTGTATATATACAAACAGTATATCAAGGTACTTCTCCGGAAGATATGGAAAATCTAGTCACTAGACCTATAGAAAAACAACTGAAATCTATGTCTGGTGTGAAGAAAATTACTTCTCAATCTATTCAGAATTTCTCTGCAATAACTATTGAATTCAATACCGATGTTGATCCAGCAGTTGCAAAACAAAGGGTTACGGACAAGGTTGATATGGCTACGAGTGATCTTCCAACTGACTTAGACCAAGATCCAATAGTCCAAGAAGTAGATTTCTCTGAAATGCCTATTATGACTATAAATATATCCGGTAATTATAACTTAGATATATTGAAGAATTTTACTGAAGAATTGCAAGACAGGATTGAGGCATTGACTCAAATTACTCGTGCAGATATGATAGGTGCATTGGACAAAGAAGTCCAAGTAAACTTAGACTTATATAGAATGACAGCAGCTAATGTTTCATTTGATGATGTTTTTAATTCAATAAGAAATGAAAATGTGAACATAGGTGGTGGTAATCTAAAAGTAGGTAGGTTAGAAAGAGCTGTAAGAGTAATAGGTGAATTTGATGATACTGAGCAGATAGAAAACATACTCGTAAACAGTAGTAAAGGCAATAAAGTCTATTTACGTGATATTGCTTCAGTCGAATTTACAAACGAAGAGAGAAACAGTTACGCAAGGATGAACAAAGAGCCAGTAATAGCTCTTAGTATTATTAAGCGTAGTGGTGAAAACCTTATCGAAGCTTCGAATGAAATAAATGCTATTATAGCTGATTTACAAGAAAATACTTTTCCAGATGATTTGAGTATAAAAATCACTGGTGATTTGTCAAATAATACAAGGGTAGCAATCAATGATTTGATTAACTCTGTAATTATTGGTTTTATTCTAGTTACTATTGTACTTATGTTCTTCATGGGTATAAGTAATGCAGTTTATGTAGGTATGGCTGTTCCATTGTCGTCAGCTATATCATTTATTCTTCTTCCTCCTTTGGATTTCACATTCAATATTATCGTAACATTCTCCTTCCTCCTAGGGCTAGGGATACTCGTAGATAATGCAATTGTTGTTATTGAGAATACTTATAGACTACATTTCAAAGAAGGAATTCCAATAAAAGATGCCGCTAACCAAGCAGCAGGTGAGGTATGGGCAGCTGTACTATCTGGTACATTAACTACTCTGGCTCCTTTCGTACCACTATTATTCTGGCCTGGTATAATTGGTGAATTTATGTTCTTCTTACCAGCTGTACTTATAATAGTTCTTACGGCTTCATTATTCGTTGCATTTATTATAAATCCGGTGTTTGCGGTTCAATTTATGGATGCGATAAAAGACGGTACAAAAACGGGTAAACCTACTAAGGGTTTCTACATTGGCACAATGATAGCATTTTTCATTGGACTCTTGTTTAGTTTCTCAGGGGCATCTACTTTAGGAAATTTTATAATTATCGCCGTTGTATTAGGGTATTTGAATAAATTTTTAATCTCCCCTATTTTAATTAAAAACTTCCAAGATAAAATTGTTCCTTGGATAATTGAAAGATATAAATCAATATTAGAATTTGCATTAAAAAGATTGAAACCTGTTGGTGTTCTAATGATCACTATTGGGATTTTAATATTTAGTTTTATTTACTTTCTAATGTTTACTCCTCCTGTAGCATTCTTCCCAGACCCTGACCCTAATAATGTTATGGTTTACTTAGAATTACCTTTAGGGACTAGAGCAGAAGTTACGGATAGTTTAACTGCAATTATCGAAAACAAGGTAATTGATATAGTAGGCGAAGATAACCCTATAGTTACCTCTGTAATTTCAAATGTAGGTATAGGTGCTGGTGACCCGATGGATCCAGATAGAAGTGTTAAACCGAACAAAGGGAAAGTCACGGTTGCTTTTGTAGAGTATGCAAAAAGATATGGCGAAAGTACTTGGAGCTATATGGAAAAGATCAGAAATGGAATTGGAGATATACCTGGTGTTGATATAAAAGTTGACAAAGAGCAAGGTGGTCCTCCTACTGGTAAGCCAATTAATATAGAAATAGTAGGCCCTGAATTTGATAAATTAATCGAAATCTCAAAGCAATTCAAATATGCTTTAGTTGACTCGCTGAATATACAAGGAATTGAAAATCTTCAATCTAATCTAGAATTGAATAAACCTGAGATATTGGTTGATATAAATAGAGAAAAAGCTAACAAAGAAGGTCTTTCGACTGCGCAGATTAGTTCTGCAATTAGAACAGCTCTTTATGGTAGTGAAGTCTCTAAGTATAGATTAGGTGATGAGGATTATCCTATCCAAATTAGATTACGTGAGGAATATCGTCAGAATATAGATCAACTTATGAATATTAAGTTAACTTTCAGAGAGAAAACTGGTGATTTCAGACAAGTTCCTATTTCTGCATTTGCTGATGTTAGATTCCAAAATTCATTTGGTGGGATTAATAGAAAAGATGCGGAAAGAGTTGTAACTCTTAGCTCAAACGTATTAACTGACTATAATGCTAATGAGATAAATCTAAAAATTAAAAAAGCAGGTGAAGAGTTAGCTTTACCAACTGGATATACTATCAAGCTTACTGGTGAGCAACAAGAACAAGCTGAAACTGGTGCCTTTTTAGGAAAAGCTTTCGGTATTTCAATGTTATTGGTATTCTTTATTCTAGTTACTATGTTTAACTCAACTGTTAAACCACTGATTATTTTTACAACAGTATTATTCAGTGTTTTCGGAGTCTTATTGGGTTATGCTATTTTCAATATGGAATTCGTGATAGTAATGACAGGCGTTGGTATTATTGCTCTGGCTGGGATTGTAGTTAATAATGGAATCTTGCTAATTGACTTTACAGATGTTAGGTTAAAAGAAGGTATGAAACCAATCAATGCTATTATGGATGGCGGTACGGTTAGGTTTACACCTGTTATCCTTACTGCTGCATCAACAATGCTTGGACTTGTACCATTGGCAGTAGGATTAAACATTGACTTTTCATCATTTTTAGAAAGTTTTGATCCTAATATTTCCTTTGGTTCTGATAATACTGTATTTTGGGCTCCATTATCTTGGGCTATTATATTTGGATTAAGTTTCTCGACAGTGTTAACTTTATTAGTAGTTCCTGCTATGTACACAATACAATTTAGCTGGAAGCAGAAATACAAGTTAGCTAAGTCAAGAGGTAAAAGCCCTCTATCAGCTATGGCGTATTCATTATTCAGCAGAAGACCTAGATTTGCTGGGCAGTAGGAATAAAGTCTAACTGAGTTATTTTGTTACTGGCATAATCGGTTTGGAAAACTAGAAAATCCAAGCCGTTAGTAACAAGAAGAAATTGAGTTTTCTGAGCAATATTATAAATCCCTATCTGATTGAGAGTAGCCTGATTGAGTTTAACATCAGGTGATTTGCACTCCACAATGAGATAGGGATTTCCTTTTCCATCGTGGCAGATTATATCCAAGCGATAATCTTTCTCATTCACCTTGAACCCTATTTCCACCTGCATTCTCGAAACTAGATACCCGTAATCAGATACAAGAAAGTCAATTAGGTTTTGTCTCACCCACTCTTCTGGAGTGCATTCCACATACTTTTTTCTGACCTTATCGTATATCTTGCTTTCTCGGAATTTATGTTCAGAAATAGGAATATTTATCTTCGGGAATTCTCTCATATTATTACTTGAGTTTCAAATTTCGTATTTTTGTAAATTATAGAAAATGAAATTAAAGAATAATGACTGATAAATTAAATTTACTTCTTTGCAGTTCTTCAACTGTACATCCACTAGGATATTTGGAATATTGCAAAGACGATATTGCAGAATTCTTCTCTGGCTGTACTAATCTGATATTCATATCTTACGCAAGACCGGGTGGCGTCAGCTTAGAAAATTATAGCTTAGTTGCAAAAAAAGGATTCGAAAATGCTGGTCTTAAAATAAAAGGAATCGAAGAATTTGATAACCCAGCTGAAGCAATTGCAAATTGTGACGGAATATTCACTGGTGGTGGCAATACATTCTTATTACTTAAGACACTTTATGAAAAAGGGCTGATAGACCCAATAAAACAAAGAGTGAATTCAGGGCTTCCCTACATGGGTACTAGTGCTGGCTCAAACGTAGCAGGTCCTAGTGTAAAAACAACTAATGATATGCCTATTGTCTATCCCCCTTCGTTTGACGCATTTGACTTTGTTCCGTTTAATATTAATCCTCATTATCTTGATCCAGACCCTCACTCAACTCACAAAGGTGAAACAAGGGAAACGAGAATCAATGAATATCATCATCAAAATGATAATATTGTAGTCGGATTAAGAGAAGGCTCTATATTAAAAATCGAAAATAACGATATAACTCTAATTGGTAAACCAACTTTGCGTATATTCGAAAAAGGAAAAGAAGCAAAAGAATACGATAATAGTGCGAATATAAATTTCTTACTAGACTAATATTTACTCCGACAGGTAAACTATGATACATTACAAAAGCCCTTCACAAATAGAATTAATGCGGGAATCAGCTACACTCGTTTCTAAAACTTTAGCTTTAGTCGCTGAGAATATCAAAGAAGGAATGACTACAAAAGAACTGGATACAATGGCTGAGCAGTTTATTAGAGATAATGATGCTAAACCTGGGTTTCTAGGTCTTTATGGATGCCCAAGCACATTACTAACTTCTATAAATGAAGCAGTTGTTCACGGTTTACCGACAAATGAACCATTAAAAAATGGTGACATAGTATCGGTTGACTGTGGAGTACTGAAAAATGGATATTATGGTGACCACGCTTATACATTTGGAATAGGTGAAGTACTACCTAAAACTGTAGAGTTACTCGAAGTAACAAAAGAATCCCTATACAAAGGTATTGAGCAATGTGTAATCGGTAATCACGTAGGTGATATCGGATTTGCTATTCAAAAGTATTGCGAAGAAAGAGGATTCAGCGTAGTTAGGTCGCTAGTAGGGCACGGCTTAGGAAGAAAACTTCACGAAGACCCACAAGTGCCGAACTATGGTGAGCAAGGAAGAGGTAGAGTCCTAAAACGAGGAATGACCCTAGCACTAGAACCTATGATAAACGTTGGAACCTACGAAGTAGAAGAGTTAGCAGATAAATGGACTGTAGTAACTAGAGACAGAGAGATGTCGGCTCACTTTGAGCATAATATAGCTGTTACGAGTAATGGCCCAGATATTCTTTCGGACTTTAGTATAATAGAAGCAGTAATTCAGAAAAATGATAATTTGATAAAAGTATGATAGATAGAATAGTTTTAAAAGACCCTTTTGATATGCACATCCACTTTCGAGAAGGTGAGATGTTAGACCTAATAGCACCATTAAGTGCGGAAACCTTTTCGGGTGGGATTATAATGCCTAACCTTGTCCCTCCAGTTGATAATATAGAACGGTTGGATAATTATATATCTGAAATAGATAATGCTGTTAAGGGATATAATTTCACTCCATTTATGACTATTTTCTTCAAGAAATATAGTCGTGAGTTTCTGGAATCAGTGAAAGATAAGATAAGAGCTATAAAGCTCTATCCCGCAGGTGCGACAACTAATAGTGACGAAGGAATCAAGGAAATAGCTGATGCTTTCGATACACTCAGAATAATGGAAGAATTAGGTATTCCACTTTTAGTGCACGGTGAGACACACGGTTTCGTAATGGATAGAGAAGAAGAATTTTTAGGGATTTATTCGCACTTAGCGACTGAGTTCCCGAAGCTGATGATTGTGATGGAACACATTACAACTGCAGCGGCTGTTGAACTATTAGATAAACATGATAACTTATATGCTACAGTAACTTTACAACATTTATGTATCACATTAGATGATGTTATAGGTGGGCTAATGCAGCCACATAATTTCTGTAAACCAATAGCAAAAAGACCTGAAGATAAATCGGCTTTGCTTAATGCCGCACTTTCAGCTCATCCAAAACTATCGTTTGGTAGTGATTCTGCACCGCATCCCATTGATAAGAAAGAATCAGCTTATTGTTCGGCAGGATGTTTTACATCACCTTTTGCACTACAATACTTAGCTTATATATTTGAAAGCAATGGTAAACTAGATAATTTGCAGAAGTTTGTGTCAGACAACGCAATGAAGAACTACAATTTAACTTCTAATAATAAATCAGTTACTTTGGTTAAAGGAGAATATACTATTCCAGAAAAATATGGGAATGTAGTTCCGTTCAACTCTGGCAAAAAGCTGAATTGGAAAATAGAAGAGGTTAGCTAGTGGTAATACAGATTATGGGTACGAAGAAATGCAGCGAGACTAAGAAAGCTATTCGATTCTTTAAGGAAAGAAGAATAGAACCTCACTTCCGTGATCTGAATGAGAAAGAGCTAAGTCCTGGTGAATTTGATAATATTGCAAATAAGATTGGTGTAGAGAACCTATTAGATACTGACGGTAAAGCATATAAAGACAAAGGACTAGAATACATGACCTACGACACAAAAGAAGAAATATTAGCGAATAATAATCTAGTCAGAACACCAATAGTCAGATATGAACGTAAAGTGACTTGCGGTTACGAACCAAATGAATGGAAAAATTGGGTAAAATAGAAATATGGTATTTAAAACAAGAAAACTAGTAAGTCCACCGGACTTGAATCCAGCGAATACATTATTTGGTGGACAATTATTGAAATGGATAGACGAAGAAGCCGCTATATATGCCATGTGTCAACTTGATGATAATCATATTGTTACAAAGTATATGTCAGAGATTGATTTCGTAAACCCAGCATTTAATAATGATATAATCGAAATCGGTTGTGAGACTGTTAAAGTTGGTAGAACTTCCATAACAATCGACTGTGAAGTTAGAGTAAAAGACACTAAGACAACAATTATTAGGATTGAGGAGATTGTTTTAGTTCATGTTGATTCAAGTGGAAGACCGAAAGCACACGGTAAAACTATGGAAATGTTGGCGGAGAAAAATAAATGAAATTTAATACAAGAAAACATGTTAAGCCACCAGATTTGAGTCCTTCGGGAGCATTAATGGGTGGAGTACTGATGGAATGGATAGACGAAGAAGCTTCTATTTTTGTGATTTGCCAGCTCAATAACAACAAAGTTGTTACTAAATATATGTCTGAAGTAGAGTTTGTAAGTCCTGCTTTCAGAGGAGATATAATTGAGATTGGGTGCGAGTTACTATCACTAGGAAGAACCTCTGTAACTTTGAAATGTTTAGTAAGAGTAAAAGGAACTGAAACTGTTGTTGTAACCATTGACAAAATAGTATTTGTAAATATGGACGGCAATGGACGAGCAAAGCCACACGGCTTGACTATGGAAATGATTGATGCTTAGGCTAACCAACAGTAATATACTTACCCTTTTTTTCGTGTATAGAGTAGGTTTTAGCCGTTTTGGGGTAGTTTTGTAACCCAGACTCTATTAATCTCTCTGCTGTGCGTTTAGCCTCGTTTATTATGTCTCTATCATTGACCAAATCTACAAACTTAAACTCGGGCATTCCAGATTGTTTAGTCCCGAGGAAATCACCAGGACCACGAAGTTCCAAATCAACTTCAGATAATTCGAATCCATCACTCGTAGATTCTAATGCGTTAAGCCTTTTTACTGTAGGTATATCCGTCAGATTCTTCACAAACAATTGTTTATACTTTTGCGATGCTACTAATATGCAATAGGATTGATATTCTCCCCTTCCCACACGCCCTCGTAACTGGTGCAGTTGGGACAGCCCAAATCTTTCGGCATTTTCTATGAGCATAACTGTTGTATTAGGAACATCTATCCCTACTTCTATAACTGTAGTCGATACAAGAACATCGTACTTACAATCTGAGAAATCTTTCATCACTTCATCTTTCTCTTTCCAGTGCATCTGTCCGTGTAAAAGTCCACACCTCAATTCAGGAAATATCTGTTTGCTAAGCAATTCATAATGCTCAACAGCAGATTTTAATTCCAATTTATCAGATTCTTCTACTAATGGATAAACAATATAGGCTTGTCTACCCTCTTTTACTTGAGCTTTTATAAACTCATATATTTTCGGTAAATCACTTTCAAATCTAACTTTAGTCACGATTTCTTTTCTATCTTTTGGCTTAGATTTAATAGAAACTATCTGCAAATCTGTATATTTTGTCATTGCCAGTGTACGTGGGATAGGTGTAGCTGTCATCAATAACATGTGCGGAACTGTACTCTCATCACCAGATTTCTTCCCTAGTTCTTTGAGTAAAGAACGCTGATCAACTCCGAATCTATGCTGTTCATCTATCACAACATACCCTAGATTATTATACTCAACCTTATCTTGGAATAGTGCGTGAGTACCTATGATAATATTCGTAAGTCCTGATTCTATTTTACCTAATGTCTCTTTCTTATCTTTGGCAGATAGTCCGCCGACTAGTAATTCAGTTCTGATAGAATCTGGTAGAAGTGTTTGCAATGTCTTATAGTGTTGTTTTGCTAATATCTCTGTTGGTGCCATAAGCAAAGTCTGATGACCACTTTCAACCGCCATCATCATAGACACAATAGCGACTATTGTCTTACCAGAACCAACATCCCCTTGTAATAGAACATTCATAGGCTTAGTAGAGTTTAGCTTCTTCCAGATTATATTCAGTGCATTTTTCTGATCATCCGTTAACTCAAAAGGAAAGCTCGCAAGTGTTTCTTTAGCTAGCTTTAACGACTTACCCATAGGTGCAGCTTTCTCTGTTTTCACGTACTTATCTTGCTGAGAGAGAATAGTAAGCTGGTAGAATAACATTTCTTCAAATTTGAATCGCTTTTGCGATAATTTTAGCAGACTAGTACTAGCCGGGAAATGTAGATTCTCTGTTGCTGTTTGTATATCTGGGGCATCTATTTGTTCTAATATTTCTTTATCAAGTGTCTCTTCTACTGAAGTTAAGTACTGGTCAAGACAATGACGAATCATATCCCTCATTGCACGATTGCGAATACCAACTTTGATAAATGATGTCGGTAATTTGTAAAGTGGGAGTATCCCCTCTTCTTTGAATTCCTTCAACTCATCCAAATCAATCTTATCTATTTCTGGATGAGTGAATGAAATCCCAAATTTGGATTTATCTGGCTTACCGCTAATCAGTAATTTATCGCCAACTTTGTACGTATTTTCGAAGAAATGAACATTTGCCCAAAAGTTAATTTTCGCTGTTCCTCCGCTATCATCTTTGACAGAAAGAAAGAATAATTTGCGTCTATTTCTAAAACTCTGAAGAGATTTATCTACAACATCAACTATAAATGAGTACTCAACGTTTCTGTAATCTTGTTCATAATCAAAAATATTATTTGAGCTGAAGAACAGTTTTTTGCTTAAAGAGGCAAGTGTAAACGAAGAATCGCGATTTATATAATCGCGTGGAAAATAATTTATCAAGTCTATCGGATGATAAATATTCTCTTTTACTAACGCTTTTGCACGCTTTGGACCAATACCTTTGATAAATTGCAAAGGTAAATCATCTGAAATAGGTTTGTTCATCTAATCGGATTGATTATATTTCAAAAAAATTAAAACCACTAATCCTAAATATATGGAACTCTTACTAATTTACTTATTTATTGCCGTATTTTTTTCCTTCCTTTGTTCATTTTTGGAAGCGGCATTACTAAGTACAACTCATAGCTTTATCAGCGCCGAAGTGATGGAAAAACGTCCTTATGCTTTCAAACTAAAGCGTTTCAAAGACGAGGTGGATAAACCACTTACAGCTATTCTAACTCTAAATACTTTCGCTAATACTTTCGGTGCGGCTGGTGTAGGTGCTCAGGCACAGAATATATGGGGTACGGAGTATCTAACTGCTATATCTGTAGCATTAACTCTGATTATTCTAATAATCTCTGAAATTATACCTAAAACTATTGGGGCAGCGTATTGGAAGCAATTCGCTCCGTTTATAGCTTATGCTTTGCAAGGTATGATATGGATTCTTTATCCTTTCGTAGTATTAGCTCCCTTTATAACAAAAAGGTTCAAAGTCAAGAAAGAAGGAAGTGATATAAGTCGTTACGATATACACATGATGACTATGCTCGGTGAAACAGAAGGAGTACTCGAAAGAGAAGAATCTCAAATAATACAGAATCTACTTCGATTCAATGAGATAACAGTACACGATATTATGACTCCAAGAACGGTAGTAGTCTCCGAAGATGAGAACACAACAGCGACTGAATTCTTCAAGAATCTGAAATTCAGACACTTTACACGTATTCCACTATACAATGAATCAGTAGAGAATATAACTGGCTATGTAATCAAAGAAGATTTGATAAACGACATAATAGCCAAGCAAGGAAAGAGCAAATTAGTTAAGTTTAAGCGGCCTATTAAGTTTATTTCAATAGATGATACATTACCTACTGCTTATGAGCAATTCATCCATAACAACGAGCATATAGCCGCTGTATATGATGAATATAAGGGCTTCTCTGGTATATTGACAATGGAAGACATAATTGAGACCCTGCTCGGTGTAGAAATAATGGATGAGTACGACACAACAGAAGATTTGCAACAATTCGCTAGAAAGAATTGGGAGAAAAGAGCCAAAAAGCTCGGTATTATCTCCGAAGATGATGATAAAGATATAATAAAATAAGGAAAGAGAATGAAGATAGTTTCGTGGAATATAAACGGTTATAGATCAATATCAGGGCAAAACCCAAAATTGAGATATGGCGAGAAAGTTCAAATAAATGATTTATTCGAATATGTAGAAAAAGAGCAACCTGATTTGCTACTAATGCAAGAAACGAAGTCCGAAAAAGACCAAATCCTCGAGCACCTATTAGCACCAGAGGGATACAAATCGTATTTCTCAGCTTGCAAGATAAAGAAAGGGTACAGCGGAGTAGCTATATTCAGCAAGGATGAGCCAGAGTACATAAATGATAGCATAGACGAAGAAAGATTCGATAATGAAGGCAGAGTGATAGAAATAGGCATAGATGGTATATCTTACTTCAATGTATATTTTCCGAACGGACAAAAAGGCCCTGAGCGAGTGCAGTACAAACTAGAATTCTACGATGCACTATTCGCTAAGGCAAATGAAAGAAGAAAAGACGGAAGAAAAGTAATTGTAAGTGGTGATTTCAATACTGCACACACGGAAATTGATCTAGCTCGACCAAAAGATAATGAGAAAACCTCTGGCTTCCTACCCGAAGAGCGGGACAAGCTAGATGAGATATTTGCAATGGGTTATTCGGATGCATTCCGACTATTCAGCAAAGAAGGTGATAACTACACATGGTGGTCACCACGAGGCAGAGCAAGAGAGAACAATGTTGGTTGGAGAATAGATTATCACTTCGTGAGCAATGATTTGCTGCTACAAGTAAAAAACGCTTATCATCAACCACAGCAACTCGGCTCAGACCACTGCCCTATTGTGCTGGAGTTGGGGGTGTAGTTCAACTATAAAAGAATGGAGTTTATATGTGTAAATTAACTAGATATAACCAAAAACTATTAGCTATAATTGGAACTAGTATTCTGATTGTAGGCTTAATTTCACTTTTAGGAGCGACATATAGTCTCATATCTCCATTATTTAGGTCAAACGACTCAATTGAAGAAGGTGTTGATATAATTAGTAGCGCTGACTCAACAGAATCATTGCAATTATTAAGTATGGGCAAACTAATCCCATTAGACACTTCTAAATCAAATTATGTTTTACCAGTTGGGCAAATTAGAACAAAAGAAGTTTTAGGAATGGCCATGTTTGATAATAATAGATATAAATCTAAATCCTTTGAATTAAGAAATTTCAATTCAGGGCTAAATAATAACTTTGTTTATATTGATTATAGGAAGGATATTAAACAGATAGTATTTGATAGAAAATTAGCTATAATCTATTGGTCATATTTCCGAGATGGTATAAGTGAATTACTTTTATTTAAAGTGATTGGTGATGATACGAATAAAGATGGGACATTGAACGGTAGGGACAGAAGCAATCTATATGTATTCGATATTAATAGTCTTAAATTACTCTCATTTGATATAGGTAATAAAAGTATCATGGAGTTTTTTCCAATTAAGGGTACAAATATAATCGGAATAGAAACTATCGAGGAGAATATTAAAGTTCAAAATAATAACATAGATGATGTAATTGGATTTGATACAAAAACATTTAAACTCGTTCCTATAATCCCTAAGTCAATGAAAGATGAGTTGCAGGATATACTAGATGAAAAGAGTAAATAGAAAATATATTTCAATAAATATTCAGCGTGTCGCGATCGTTTTTGAGACGTATGCAATACGTCTCTACAAGCTCTACTCCAACCCATTCAGCAAATCCTTTAATCCTGTAAATTCTGATTCTAATAAATAAGAATCTGTGAAATCCTGTAATCCAAATAATCTGTGATTCAGGTTAATTGAGATCGCCACGTCCTTACAGTCCTCGCGATGACAGGAATACAAAAAAAGCTGTTCATTTGTATGAACAGCTTTCTTAATTTTTTTTCTAATTTTGAGTCTTAGGTTTTATTCCCAATCAGCAAGTAACGAGAATCTAAGCGTATTTGCTAGAGGGTGATTTTCTTCGATAGTATTGATAAAACTGAAATCCAGTCTGAATATATCATATCTAACACCAGCACCGAAGTTCCAGAATTTACGTGCACCAGCATTATCTGGCTCAGTAAAGTAACCAGCACGCAACGCAACTACGTCTTCGTACCAGTATTCAACTCCACCAGCGAATTCCATTGCATTGTTCTCCCAAGAAGATACGAATGAAAGTGGAATAGGGTCAGAGCCGTTTCTGTCTCTATTTACTAATAGTTTAGTATAGTCAAAAGCGAATGTAAGTTTGTTGAATTCATCTTTTACAACATCGTAAGCGATACCCAATTTCAAGTTAGTTGGAAGTGGATCTGCTTCGTTTATGTAAGTCATCTTAGGACCAACATTCTGCAAATTCATACCCAAAGCTAATCTGTCTTCAAAATCAGCACCTAATACTTGTAAATCAGATGGCTTCCATAGTAACCCAACATCGAATCCACCACTGACACCAGTACCTGATTGAGCACCAGAACCTTGACCAGTAGGAGTTAAGTTTGATTGTATATATCGTAGTTGGAAACCGAAACCAAGATCGGGAGCGATAATAGTTCCATAAGAAAAGCCAAATGAGAATTCATTAGAAGTGAATGTACCAGCTTCTTGTGAATTTTCTAATGTTCTTTTGAATTCACCTAAGTTCATAAATATGAAGTTAAATGCAACAGTACCGTCTATTTCCTCAAAGTGTTGTGCAATAGTACCATAACTATAATACAAATCAGCATTGAACTGAGGTAACCAAGGTGAGAATGCTAAAGCAACTTGTCTGAAAGGAGTTCTAGTTCCTTCATCATCGAATGTATAGCCGTAATCGAAATAATCAAGGAAAGCTAATCCGCCCGGATTCCAATAGATAGCATTCACATCATCTGCTATTGCTGTCCCAACTTCACCCATACCGCTCGCACGAGCATCAGGAGATATCATTAGGAAAGGAACTGCCGAACTCTGTACAGCAGAGCCGCCAGATTGAGCTTTGGCGTTATAGTTACCAACGAGTAATGTAACTGTTAATATTAATATTGTCTTCATCATTTTCGAAGTTATCAAAGGAATATCCTCCATGTAAGAATTTCTAAGTTTCAAATTTAAAAAAAAATTAATTAAAGTCTATAGTTTATTATTTAATCTTTACAGTTCGCCCTTCTAAGAACGTTTGTTTTGCAATTAAGTTATCAAGTTTTAATCTAAAGTAGTAAGTGCCTATACTTACGTCAGTTCCGTACATATCTACTCCTTCCCAATCTATCTCACCTTCGTAAGGAGTCAATACCTTATTTACTAAAGTATTTACTCTCATCCCCTTAGAGTCATATATATCTAAAGTTACATCAACCGGTGGATTCAAATTATGTTTGAACTTTATTTTAGTATTATTTTCAAAAGGTGTTGGGTAAGCTAAAACATTATTTATTACAACTTCACCATTTTCGCCAATATTGAAATATGTTTCTGCAATAGTGTGGTTATTGAATATATCCCACGCTCTAAGTTTTACGAAGTGAGCACCCGGTTCTAGTCCTAATAAATTCTTAGTCGCAGTCCCCTTTCTATAATCATCAAACGAAGTTTCATAGTCTGAAGTTAAATCTATAGATTGTTCACTATTGTCTATCCAAGCTTCAATTTTATGCCCTACACCAATACCTGTAGAGTTTATACCAGAATTATCGCTCAAATCTACTATCAATAGTGGCTCATTTCTAACCAAATCACCCGGATTAAACTTTCTAGAATCTAGCATTATCTTTATCTCTGGGCCTTCGTTATCAGAAACATCCGAAGTTGACAGTCCATCTATTTTTAACTTATCATAACTACCTGTTGCAAATCTAGTATCATCAGAGAAGGCATAACTAAATACTTTACCCATATTCTCGCTAAAGCTAATGTCCTTTGGTAATATAAACTCCGCTTCGAATCGACCGTTAACTACTGCAAAATTTGCATTAGATAATGTACCACCAAGCTTTTGGAATTGGTATAGTCTTTTACGGTTGTCAATTACTTCGACTTCCTGATCACCGTCCATTACTTTTAGCTTTATTTGACCATTGAAATCTGAAGCCAAAGTTTGAATGCTATCTGGAAGAGATATATAACCATTTATTTTTACTTTCTGAAGACCTTTGACAGAAATCGAAGTTGAATCAGTTAGCACTTCCCCATTGATATTTTCTAGTACAATATCATAACGAGGGATAAGGAGTCTAAGAGTAGGGTCACCTAATAGAAAGTATTTTTCGTCATTATCACTATTGAATGTTTGTTTCAAATTAAAAACGGCTTCACCTAATGTAAGATAATCACCATTTTCATTTCTTGTGAATAAATTACTATAAAGTGCTCTATTCAAGTAATGATTTTGAGTTGCATATACTACTCTTGATGAACCGAAAACACCAATAGATCCGCCATATTCATTAAGTAACATTAACTCTGCACCAGACAGAGATTCGAAATTATCATATTTCGCAAAATCGCAAGTTGCAGCTGTAAGGAAAAATAGTTTATCATAGTTTACCATTTGTCTGATAGATACATCTCTATCCAATATACCTTCATGAGACCAAACTTGAGGGTTACCGTGTCCGTACCAATTAAGTAGTAACACCCCTTCTTCATTCACAGATTTTAATATAGCTGCATTAGCAGAAGGTTTACGAATACCACCAGCAGTTAATTGAGATTCGTATTCTACTGAGTATATTTTTCTTTGCTCCATAAACTTCGGAACTCTATTATTTGAAAAATCTTCAGAATGTCTAACGAATAAATCACCATCGCCCTCTTTATCGGGATTTTCTGTTCCACTGAATCCATCGTCCGCAACTAAAGTTATCTTATTTCGCCAATTATCTATACTTGAATTGTTTTCGTAGTGTTTTATTTTCTCAACTATTATATTTCCTTCTTTCTCGGTATTTATTGTTAGCCTACCAATTGCCAAATCTAATGCCTTATCATTACCTACAACTCTAGCATAATAGTCATCAGTACAAATACTCTTTACAGAAGCAAAGCTATTATACTCATCTTCACTTAAGTGTGGAGGTACAAAATTAGTTTGAGTAGTTAATATCTCTCTGTAATCGTAATGCCCATCACCCCATAGTACAACATAAGTAGGCTTAACATCCCAATTAGTCATTGCTTGAGCTATGAAATCACGTACAGCAGTTATATCCATTGTACCTGCATTATACTCATTATAAATATCAGTTATTTCGAAAATACCTACTGAAAGATTGCTATTAGCTTCTCTATATTCTTTGAATTTTTTTGCAGATTCTCGCAATTTAGAATGAGTTATAACAATCACATCATTATTGAATTTTGTATTTCTCAATCCTTTTATATCAACTTTTTCAATACTAACTGGTTTTCTAAGGTTAGAACTAAGGAAGAATCTTTTAGGTTGATTCTCTGTTAGATCTGTGATTAGATCGAATTTCCCTTGAGATTTTGCTTCTAACTGTATAGGATTACCCATATCCGAAATATCATAAGCATATACATCGCCATTGAATCCCGTGAAATTATACTTAGTTAAACCTGATAATAGAGGGTCAGTAAACATATATACTTCACCATTGTGAGCAATAGTCTTACTTGGGTAGTGTATCTCTAGATAGTCAAATATACCATTTGCGTTCGTCTGACCAGCATTAGTATAGTCTAATTTCAAACTGATTTTATCTTTATTAGGGACTTCATTTCTAGGTATGGTAAACTCAAAGAATTTTCTATATGCTTCTTCAACAGTAGAAAGAAGATATAAATTTTCAGCCACTAGTTTACCGTTATCTTTAACTGAAAACTGTCCACCAGACTTACTTGCCCCTGCATGAGCGAGTGATAAGCGATAAGTTAAATTACCCTCGTCAGCTAAATTGATTAAATCTTGGTCGAATGAATCTGAAAAATAAGTTCTACCGAAGAATTGTTTCCCAGCACCACCATGATAAGCGCTAATTAGTTCCTCTTCGAAGAATTGTCTTCGTGTGAATACATTCAAATCATTTTTAATATCACCAGTTACAGCAGTCGCAGGAATAGAACGCTTTCCTTCGTCACCACCCCACGTCAGTAAATAGTTATTATTCTTACTAAAATGATTCAGATAATGGATTACTTTGAATCCATTGAAAAACTCTTCATTTTTCAACCCTCTAGTGCCATACTCAAAACCAGTAGTTCCACCAGCAAAGAATACGATTGACTTTAAAGAGCCATCAGGATTCTTTTTAACAATTATATTTTGTTGATTCATCTGATTAAGTGCAGCAAAATCAACATTCTCAGGTAGTTCATGTCCACCATTCCCGAATATTTTTATAGTATTTACATTATTATTAGGAATAGAAATACCGAAGTCATTAAGATATTCGGCTGTTAATTCATAAACTCCAGTTTCAGATATTCGGATTTTGAACCAACTGCCTGAACTTAGAACTTCGTCTGATTGTACTTTATTAGCTTTCGTTTGTTTTTCTATATCATTTCTAAAGAATAGTTGTTCATCAGATACAGTCCAGTTTTTAGCAACATTACTGTTTAAAAAACTATTATTGATAGAATTTCTTTGATTTTTTCTGTTGCTTTTAGTTCCTTTGCTGTCGAATTTAATAGTTACTTTCACATATTCAGGTATTTCGATAGATTTCGAATATGGGTTATACTTTGCATTTATAATATTTAAAGTAGCTGAGTATTTATCTCTACTTATACCATTGTATTCTATATTAGCCCACTCTTCAATAGGCCTATTCAAATAAGCTCTTCTATCGATTTGGGTATCATCTTCTCTTCCAAGCAAATACACAGGAGCTATAACAGAATTAATAGATTTGATTGGGCCAATTTCTATATTCTGAATACTATATCCAGTTGGGGACGGAACAGCAATGGCTTTTTTTGTAGCTATAAGTTGAGGATAACCCGTTTGCTCTAGAATATTACCAGCATCGTCGAATACGGGTTGAGTATATTCAATACCATTTATAGTGATGACGTTATTAGATACTAATTCGGGAGTATAGACTATAGTCAATGAATTAGCAGTTGAACTAATTATTTCAGTTTTAGCATAGGCGCTATAACTAACAATGATTAGAGTTACTATAGATAGAAGTGTTTTATTCAATAGATTCATATTAATACCCAAATTACACAATGTATAATCTACAAAAGTTTTTCGACTTGATTTATTTTAAAATGGTACTAATAATAATAGGCTTTGGTTGTTTAATTGACATTTGCTTTTCTCTATAAACTCACAAACAAGAAAAAAGTTACAGTAGTTGAAAGATTTGTTCTAAAAAAAAGATGCCTTACTAACGGGGGGAATTGTCAGCAAGGCATGCAGCATAAAAAGGAAGTTACGACTTTCGTCGTAGAGCAAGAGACGAGATTCGAACTCGCGACCCCAACCTTGGCAAGGTTGTGCTCTACCAGCTGAGCTACTCCTGCTTTTTTTTAGAACACAAAATTAGGAGATATTTCCGAACTGACAAAATATTTTTTGAAGTTTTTTGCATTTAGTTTGTAAGTGTCTTGATACTGTGGAGTTAATTTTTGATATTTTTATTCACAAAACTAAGAAAAGAATATTAGTATAAAATTATCTATATTTGTGGTTAATGTTTAACTAACAAATAAAAATATTATGAAATATATACTACTATTACTAATTCTTCTAACCCCAGGATATGCACAATCTCAAGATGGGTTGGTCAAGCTAGCTGACAAAGACAGACATGCTTTTAGTCCTGAGGATTTATTATCAATGAAAAGACTGAGTGATATGCAGTTATCGCCTGATAATAAGACGATTCTATTTAGCTTGAAAACACCTAATCTAAAAACAAATACATCTGTAAATGACTTATATATAGTTGATTTGGCTACTGATAAGATGACTCAGCTAACTGATACAGAAGAAAGTGAATCGAATGCCAGATGGTCTAATGATGGTAAGAAGATATATTTTCTTTCGAGCAAGATGGGTGCTCCACAAGTTTATGAGATGGACTTTGCATCTCGTAATTCTAAAGCAATAAGTGCTGTAGCTAGTGGAGTTTCCAATATGAGCATCAGCCCTAAAGGAGATAATATTCTCTTCACTACTGAAGTAGAAGTAAGAGAAAGCCTAGAAAAGCAGTACTCTCAATATACTAGCTTCAATGCTTTAAAATATAGTGCATTACCTACAAGACACTGGGATACTTGGGAAGATGATAAAGCATCACACGTTCATTATATGCCTATTTCTGGTGGAAGACCGGTAGATATTATGGAAGGTGACAAGAATGATAGTCCCCTATTACCTTTTGGTGGAGGCGAGCAATTAGCTTGGTCTCCAGAAGGAACAGAAATAGCTTACACAAGTAAAAAAGTAGATAATCCTGCACGTAGTACTAACTCTGATATATACCTTTATGATATTAGAACTAAATCTACTAAGAATATTACCGAAGGAATGATGGGTTATGATAAAGACCCTGTTTACTCTCCTGACGGTAAATGGATTGCATTCCACTCACAAAAAAGAAATGGTTTCGAAGCTGACAAAGTAAGACTTATGCTTTATGATAGAGCAACTGGTGTTGTCAAAGAGATGTTAGCTGAGTTCGACCAGTGGGTTGATGCAGTTGTATGGTCTCCAGATAGCAAGTCTATATACTTTAACTCTGGTTCTAAAGGTAGAGTACATATTTATAGTTTAGATGTTGCTACTAACAAGCAAACACAGATTACAAGTGATAAGACTAATGATGATCAAGGCTTAACAATTTCTTCTGATGGGAAAACTCTTATCTTCGGAAGAAGTAGTATGACAAGCCCAACTGATTACTATACTCTTGATATAGCAACTAAGAAATTAGCAAGAAAAACTAAAGTCAATGACTTTTTGCTAATCAAACTTCACGATGTAAATATTGAAGAAAGATGGGTAGAAGCAACTGATGGAGAGAGTATTCAAACTTGGGTACTATACCCTCCTAATTTTGACAAATCTAAAAAATATCCAATGATTACATACTGTCAAGGTGGTCCACAAGGAACTATTAGTAATTATTTCAGTTACAGATGGAATCTTTACTTGATGGCTTCACAAGGATACATAGTTTGTGCTCCTAATAGACGTGGTATGCCTGGTTTCGGTCAGAAATGGAACGATGATATAAGCAAAGATTGGAACGGTCAGGCAATGGAAGATATATTATCATCTACTGACAATCTAATGGCTGAAAGCTTTGTCGATAAGAACAATGTAGCAGCAGTAGGAGCTAGTTTTGGTGGTTATACAGTATTTTGGATGCAAGGTAATGATGAAGGACGATTCAAAGCATTTATATCACATTGTGGAGTTTTTGACTTGACTTCTATGTACGGCTCAACTGAAGAGCTATTCTTCCCAGATTGGGAGTTCGGTGGACCTTATTGGGATGATGACAATGAAGATGTTTACGAAGAGCATTCTCCTCACAAATACGTAAACAAATGGGATTCACCTATACTTATTATAACTGGTATGAATGATTTTAGAGTACCATATACTCAGAGTTTGGAAGCATATACTGCGGCTCAACTAAAAGGACTTGATTCTGAATTGCTTGTATTCCCAGACGAAAATCACTGGGTTCTGAATCTACAAAACGCAATTGTATGGCAAAGTGAGTTCTTTGGTTTCTTGAAGAAACATCTGAAATAGAAATCTATCCTCTCAGATATACGAAGTATAGATATACTAGATAAATAACAATATAAATTACTCCATCTGCTTTTGCGATGGAGTATTTTTTTCCCATAGTCATTGATAAGATAAGCACGACACTAGCAAAACCAGTAACGGCTATATCAATATTACTAATAGCGGGGAAAGGAAGGTCACGGATAAAGGCACTAATACCCAATATCCAAAGAAGATTGAATATATTAGACCCCACTATATTACCAACAGCAATATCAGAATTACCCTTTCTAGCAGCTACTATAGATGTTGCTAATTCAGGAAGTGATGTTCCTAAAGAAATAATAGTTAATCCTACAAATGATTCTGATAAACCGTAATAATTCGCAAATTCGATTGAGCCATCTACTACCCATTTCCCTCCAAAAAACATCGCCAATATACCAATACCTACATATATATATGATTTTGGAAGCGAGAGACTGCTTTCTACTTCATCAAAAATATCCTTGTCATCACGAGCTAATGTATATATATAAGCTAAAAATAGTAAAAAGAAAACTAGTAATACAAGCCCTTCATATTTTGAGACTTGTAGAGATGCGTCAGAAGTAAATAGATTAGTATTAGCTAAAAACCCAACCAAAAACACAGCAATTAATGTAAACGGAATCTCAGAGAAAATAGTACTTTTTTTGAGAGGTAAATTACTTATAAGTGCAGATATACCAAGTATTAGAAATATATTTGCAATATTACTACCTAGTACGTTACCTATTGCAATTTCAGAACTACCACTAAAACTAGCTAGTATATTGATTACTAGTTCGGGGGCTGAAGTACCAAATGAAACAATGGTAAGCCCTATGACCAAATCTGATATATTAAATCTCTTTGCAATAGAAGAAGCTCCATCAACAAGGAAGTCCGCTCCTTTGATTAGCATTATAAAACCGATTACAAATAGTATTATAGTTAATATCATAAGTTTTTATTTTTGTGCTTGATGAATTTTAACAAGGTTAGCGACGAATGTATCGGCTTCAGCTAATGGCAATTGAGTTGCCGAATCGCTTTTAGCAGACTTAGGGTCAGGGTGAGTTTCGAAGAACACTCCATTTACTCCTGTCGCCACTGCCGCTTTAGCAAGTGCAGGTATAAACTGAGGCAAACCACCCGATTGGACTCCGATAGATGGTTGCTGTAACGAATGAGTAGCGTCATATACAACAGGATAGTTAAATTGCTTCATAATAAGTAATGAGCGGAAATCAACTACTAAATCATTATAACCAAAGAAAGTACCTCTCTCCGTCAACCAGATCTTATCGTTTCCAGTAGAAGCTACTTTTTCAGCAGCTTTACCCATATCTACAGGTGACATAAACTGTCCTTTCTTGATATTGATAATCTTGCCCGTCTCCCCTGCTGCAACTAGTAAATCAGTCTGGCGAGCTAAAAATGCAGGCACTTGAAGGCAATCTACATATTTGGCTGCTAGCTGAGCTTCCTCAACTGTATGGAAATCTGTAATAGTTTCAACATTATATTTTTCGCCCATATCAGCCATATAACCAAGAGCTTTTTCATCACCTATACCAGTGAATGAGCTAATGCTTGTTCTATTAGCTTTCTTATAAGATGCTTTAAAATATAATTTAACATCATACTTTTTAGCTATTTTTGTTAATTCAGATGCGGTCTCGTCTAACATTTCTTTCGATTCTGCTAAACACGGACCAGCAATTATAAAAAGACTCATGGTTACTTTAGATTTATTCACAGTTACTAATAAATATTCTGGATTTGAATTCAAACCCACTGACACTGTAATACTCATTGATATTTACAGAGCCAGTTCGACAATTGTTACTGCATTCGGCAATGGAGTAAAAGAGATTATCCCTTGCGTGGAAATAGAACAAGTGTTGAAAATAAAGAACAAAAATAGTAAAATTTTAGCTGCTGGGGAAAGAAATGGTGAAAAAATAGTAGGATTCGATTTAGATAATTCACCGATTTCTTTCAACAATAATGCAATAAAAGGTAAAGTAATTGCTCTATCTACTACTAATTGCACCAAAGCTATAGACATAGCTAAAGATTCGAAAGAAATACTATTCGCTTCATTTTTGAATATAAACGCTGTTTGTAATTATATAGTTGGTAACATTAATCAGATAAATAGATGTATAATACTTTGTGCTGGAAATAATTCAGAAGAAAGCGAAGAAGATAATTTATTCGCAACTGAACTGATATTCAATTTGAATAAGATAATTAATCTTTCTCTTGATGAAATTAGCATTATATTATTATCACTCAGAAAAGATATAGAAATTACATTAGATAAATTGACAAATAGCAAACACGCAAAGAGATTAATAAGTATAGAAAAAAGAAATGATATAGATTTCTCATTAATTTTTAATAAATTTGATTGCGTGCCTATATACGCAAATCGCAGCATAAAGATAAAATAATTTCGTGGGGAAAAAATGGCAGCCTTCTTTAAAGGTAGCAAAAGCAAGTCAAAAGCTAAAAGTGATAGCAATGGATACGATAAACAGTTAAGAATACTATCCATTCTACTATTTATAATTTCACTTTTCATGTTTATAGCACTAATATCATATTCATTCGAAGACGAATCAACAATCCAGATGGAATCATCTGCAATAGTAGGTCTGGTAACAGGCGATGAGATAGCACAAATCAAAGCAGAATCTGTTCAGAATTGGCTTGGAATAGTAGGTGCTTATATTTCATATTATATTTACAATAAGACATTCGGTTTTATAGCTATATTCATACCATTCATTATATTCAGATGGGGGTATGACTTACTAAAGCATGCTACTATCACTAAACCAAACTTAAGGGATACCCTTTTCTATTTACTTGGTGCCCTTGTATTTAGCGGTTTAATGGGGACTGTTTTTTCACTTGATTGGATATCACCTTTCCCAAAAGAATGGGCGGGCTCTATTGGCCTGTATTTGGCTTATCTAATGACTAATTTATTGGGTTCTATTGGCTCTTTTTTAATATTCTTGATAGGTTTAGGTACATTTATAATATTTGGTTTCAAGCTAAATACTGAAAAGCTTTACGAAGGTACTCTTTCATTTTTTGATAGCACAAAAGATAAAATGCTTGAAAAAACTGTATCAATCAAAGATTCGGCTATCAATGTAATCAACAAAGATAAGGGTGAAGAAGAAGATAGTGATGAAACAACTAAACCTAGTAAAAAGAAAAAAGATAAACCGAAAAAAGGTGAGCTTGACATAGATGATCCAAATTATCTGAATATGTCAAATAAAGAAAAAGAAGAGCTGCTAATCAAGAAAGTTGCAGAAGCAGAAAATCCAACAGAAGAATATTATACTCGTAAATCAGTTACATTGACCAAAGATTCGGATATAATCCAAGATCAGGAAATAGATGCTGAAAAGAGAGAAGATATAGAATTAACATTGAATTTGAGTCAAAATGATAAGTCTGAGAGCTCTGACACTGGTACTAGTGAATTTACTCGAGCTTCTAATCCAATTTCAATCCATGATTTGGATGATGAACCAGATAGTCCTATTTGTACATATATACACGATGAAAAAATCGACTATACTCCTCCAGGATTAGATTTACTTGAACAGAATTATGAAGTCATAGAAGTATCCGAAGCTGAATTAAAGATGAATGCTGAGATACTAAGAGAGAAACTAGAAACATTCAATATTACAATTGAAAACCTAAGTGTTACACCTGGGCCAGTGGTTACTCAATACGAATTCGTACCAGCGGCAGGTATTAAAATAAGTAAGATTGAGAATCTGTCTGATGATTTGGCAATGGCATTGAAAGCTAAAGGTATAAGAATAATAGCTCCTATACCGGGTAAAGGTACAGTTGGTATAGAAATACCAAACTCAAACCCTTCTATGGTGTCTTTCACTAGTGTTGTAAACACTAAAAAATACAGAGAATCTAATCAATATCTTCCTTTAGCTTTGGGTAAAACAATCAATGGTGAAGCATTTATAGCAGACTTGGCAAAAATGCCCCATTTACTAATAGCGGGTTCTACAGGTTCTGGTAAATCAGTAGGTATCAATACTATTATAGCTTCTCTACTTTATCAGAAAATGCCTGACGAATTGAAATTCGTAATTATTGACCCTAAGAAAGTTGAATTAACACAATACGCGGCGTTGTCTAACCACTTCATGGCTTGTTCACCCGATGTGAAGGATATGATAATAACGGACCCTGAAGAAGCTGTATCGGTGCTTAAATCGTTAGTCTTGGAAATGGAGGAACGCTATACAATTCTATCTAACGTCGGTCAGAGGAATATAGTAGATTATAATATAAAAGTTAAAGAAGGTAAATATGATGGCGATACAAATATGAAGCATAGACATATGCCTTATATAGTCTGCGTTATTGATGAGTTAGCTGATTTGATGCTAACAGCTTCTAAAGAAATTGAAACACCTATTATTCGTTTGGCACAGATGGCTAGAGCAGTCGGTATTCACTTGATACTAGCTACTCAAAGACCGAGTGTGAACGTAATCACTGGTATTATCAAAGCCAATTTCCCTGCTAGAATTGGTTATCTAGTAGCTTCAAAAATTGATTCAAGAACTATACTTGACCAAAGTGGATCGGAAGCACTACTTGGTAATGGAGATTTGCTTTACTTATCGCCAGGGTCACCGAAACCTATTAGAGTTCAAAACTCATTTATTTCTACAGACGAAATAGAAAGGATATGTGAGCATATACAAGACCAAAAAGGATATTCTATGCCATATCAGTTGCCAAGTACTATACTTAAAAATAGACAAGGTGCAAATGATTATGATTCTTCTGATAGAGATGCTTTATTCGAAGATGCAGCTAGAGTGATTATTCAAACTCAATCTGGTTCGGTATCTATGCTCCAAAGAAAGCTGAAGGTTGGATATGCAAGAGCTGGTAAAATAGTAGATGAGTTAGAGCAAGCCGGAGTAGTTGGTCCATTCAATGGTTCTAAACCAAGAGAAGTATATATGGAAAGTGAAGCAGAATTAGAATCGATATTATAAATAAAAGTATTCTTCTTCTTATATTTACAAAATGCTAAAATCATTACACATAAAAAACTTTGCGATAATTGTAGAACAAGTAGTCGAATTCGACACTGGACTCAATATTATAATCGGCGAAACTGGTGCTGGTAAATCTATTATACTAGATGCTATTGGCATTCTACTTGGTAAAAGAGCCTCGCAAGATATGATACGTAAAGGTGAGGATAGAAGTATCATAGAAGGTACATTCTATGATGAAAGTCTAACTGTAAAGGTTGAAGATGAGGTTTTCAGCAAAGAATTTATAATACGTAAAGAAATAAAATCGAATGGAACTTCTAGGTTATTTCTCAATGATACACCTATTCATCTGAATGATATAAAGGCAATAGCGACGAAGCTAGCAAATTATCATTCACAAGATGAAAGTATAGTACTCCGAGACGACGAAAGTCATATTGATTTCTACGATGACTTTATAATATTTGATGGTTTGATTGAAGATTATCAGAATAAGAAATCTAATCTAATAAGTGAATACAATAAGCTCCGAAAGATGATAAGAGATAGAGATGATTCTATTCAAAAGAAGGATTTTCTCGAATATCAACTTAATGAGATTAATAAAATTAATCCTAAGGAAGGTGAGCTTAACGAGATAAACGACCAAATACAATTAATAGAAAATTCGGAAGAAATTCTCGAATCATCTCAAGAATTAACAGAACTAACTAATGGCTCGGACGATGCTATATATAGTAAGCTAAGAAGAGTTATAAAGCTGTTAGAGGATTTGGGGAGATATAATCCTGACTTCACTACATATCTGGAAGAGCTAAATAGCTCATTAGTATCTATAAATGAACTGGGTAATGTTGTATCAGATTTCAGTTCTGGTATTAGCTATAATCCAATAGAAACTGAAAACATCAGAAAAAGAAGTGTAGAACTAAGAAACTTAGAAAAAAAATACGGCACTATAGAAGAGATACTAGAAAAGAAAGAAAAAATGGAAGAAGAGTTATCATTGATCGGCGATTATGACTATATCATTGATAAACAAAGGTTCCTAATTGAAGATTTGGAAAAAGAAATTGGTCTTGTTGCTAAGAAAATCTCAATAATTAGGAAGAAAAATGCCGACCAATTCTGTACTAATCTTATGGATTCTTTAAGCAATATGGGAATACCAAATGCTGGGTTTGAAGTTCAAATAAAGAATATAACAACAGAAAGCAATGAGCCTACTGCTAGAATAAACGATAAGAAATATAAGTTGCTCGACAAAGGCGTAGATAGTATAGTTTTCCTATCAGCAATGAACAAAGGAGAAGGTCTAAAGCGACTATCAGAATTCGCATCAGGCGGTGAGCTTTCTAGAATACTATTATCACTCAAAGGCAATAAAGTAAATACAGATATAAGCCCTGTATTAATACTTGACGAGATAGACACTGGTATATCGGGAAGAGTTTCGCAATTAGTTGGCCAACAAATGAGAAGAATATCTGATAAAACCCAAATAATAGCTATTACACATTCACCACAGATAGCTGCAGCTGGTGATACAAATTTTGTAGTGCGTAAAGAGATAGTGGACGAAAGAACTATTTCAAAGATTTACAAGCTCAACGAGAACGAAAAAACTATTGAAATAGCCAAGCTCATCAGTGGCAGTGATACTACATCTAATAGTTTAGAGAGTGCCAAGGAGCTAATAAACTCAAGTGTTTACTGATCTAATTCCTTTCTTATATCAAAATAAGATAATACTAAGAACACAAGCAGCACTATAACAGTTGTTACGAACAAAGATATAAATAGTATTTTTGCTCTACTTGGTGAAAACCTTTTACTAGGTTCTATAGCTGTATCAAGTACTTGTACAACAGGTATATCTTTTTCTTCTTGAATAGCTTCTTGGTGTTTTTGTGTTTCCAGATATGTAAGAACACTCATGAATATAGTTTTATCTCTGAATAATTCTAGGTACTTTCTTGTTAAATTGGGTACACTATTTAATGAGATAGAGAACTCATCGTCATTTCCTGCTTGCAATTCATTTGATTGTCTTTGTAAGAAATCGACTTGACTTTGCAAAGACGAAATTTGTGGTGAATTTTCGGCATATTGAATTTTAGCTAGGTTTAATTTGATTTTGGTCTCAGTTAGCAATGAGTTTATTTCCATTACTTGCGAAACTATTGCAGTAGTTTGCTCTTCCAGTGCAAGAACTTTATTCTCATTTTGGAATTTTTCTAGCTCAGTAGATACCGAATCTAATTGGATTTTGTATTTTCTGATTTCATTTTCAACATACATTCTAGAATTTCGAGCGGTCGAGCTACTTTTTTCTATCATGACTTCGTTCAGAGCATCAATTGCAACATTTGTGAGTTTATAAGACATCTCAGATGCTGCTTTTTTCTCTTTTTCATTTGGTAAATAGCCCGTTGACATTACGCCACTTACTACAATGATTCCTGACTTCTCAATTTCTACTTCAAATAGAGTTGGTATAAACCCTATAGCATCTTGTTTTTTAAATTCTTTAAATAGTATATTATCTTTTAACTCTAATTTATCATATATTTTTTCAGCTACAGAACGACTAGCAAGAATAGATTTCATTAGTTTCGATTTACTATCTGCTTGTCCCCCTCCACCTAGATCAATCATACCACCTACGTTCTGTAGAAATGAGTTCAAACTACCACCTGAAGACTTTTCTGGAGGCATTACAGACGAGTTAGCCTTATAAGTATGAGGCATAATAAAGGCATAAACCATAACTAAAGCAACGATTGAAAAAATCGAAAGTGCAATTTTAGCTTTACTCTTTTTTAGTTTTACTAATATACTTTCAAATGTAATAGTATCTTGCATTACTGTAATCTCACTAATGTTATGATAACCCCAACCACCGTAACTAACTGAGCAGCTATAGTAAGTGCAGTTGTAAATACCTCGAAGAAAGTTACATCTTCTTCTGGTGGAACTAATATTGTGTCACCGGGTTCTAAAGTATAATTATAATCTTCTGCTAGAAATTGTTCACCCTTAGATTTTGTAACGAAAGTTTCATCAACATCTGCTCTGTAACCAAATCCACCAGCTAAAGTAATATAATCTAAATAATCAAAATCTTTATTGTATTGTACATTACCAGGACTGTTAACCCTACCTTGAATATTAATGAAATCAATTTTCTCTGGGACAATAATAGAATCTTTATTTTGTAATAATATATTATCTACACTAGAGGGATCTTCAACTGCATTTTTAAAATTTACAGCCATTAATCCTTTTTTCTCTGAGATTCTTGCTTGGAAATATTTTAATTCACTTTTTGTCATCTCAGATCTATCTATAGTTTTCAAGCGCTCTAATTCGGCGTCAGTCCTCTCCATTTCTTTTTGTCTGATAAGTATAGATTCAGATTCATAAGCATTATCACTAAAACCACCTGCTCTAGCAATTATATCACTTATGCGAGTATTACCCAATTCTATAGTGTATTTACCTGGATACTTAACTTCGCCTAAAATTTTAACATAACTAGGTGTTCTCCAGTTTTCTTTTTTCTTGATATATACTCTATCACCCGGACGTAATTCCATATCATTTGGAAGAGAAGAACTAATATATAAACTCTCTCTCCATGAAGTTAAATCAAAATATAATTTCTCTACACTTACACCATCACCTTCTAATCGACTTACTTCCACACTCGATAAATCAGACGAATTTAAGAAGCCTTGAGCCATCTTGATAAGAGTAGAGAGGTTGTCGCCCTCAATATACTCGACTTCTATTTTCTTTGGTACTTCCCCATTTATTTCAATTGTAGATTTGTTATTGTATGGAGGGACGATAATATGGTCTCCACCAGATACGTATGGGTTTACAGATTTATCTCCAATATTAAAAAACTTAATCAAATCAACTTTGATTATCGTATCTTTACGAATTAGTTTGATGTTACGAAGCGATGATTTTGGGTCAAAGCCCCCAACTTTATTGATTACTTCGTTTACTCTTTCCGTTGATGTAGCAGCTACTGTAGCCTGAGTAAAAGTCTGTCCTGATACCGTAACTTTGAATTTTCTTATATTAGAGAGGATAACACTTATTTCTTTGGAGTTATATACACTTTTCACTCTAGTTTCAATTAATTTATAAGATTCTTCGAGTGTTTTGCCTTGTAAATCTAAAACACCAACATTCCTAATTAGTAACCTTCCATCTGGTAATATTGAAGCTCTAACTTGCTCACTTCTAGATGAAACTATATTGATTATGAATTCATCACCAGGACCGACTAAATATTCTTTGGGGTCAATTGCACCATCAAGTAACCCACCAGTCATACTTGAATTTTCTAGTAACTGCTGAACTTTAGAAGTGTCTTGTGCTGATTCTGCTCCACCTGTTACGGCTTCTTCATCATATTGAGCCGAAAGTAGAGTAATATTAAAGATTAGAATAAATAAGAATGATAATATTTTTTTATACTTCATTTATTTCATTTTGTTAATAAAAGAATTAGTTTTTATAATTTACATTTAAACAAACCTGTCTGTATTATAACGCCTTAGGTCATACGAGTTACAAATAAGTTACAAAAGTTATATTATAGGATGTTTTTAACGTTTGTAATAGATGTCTTTTATAATAATTCCAATTTAATGAATCATTAGTAATAATAAAACAAAATGATTCGATAGGTTTCATCTAATTATGGAGAAATATATCACGTTCTATGTACAACTGATGTCTGTATTATATAGAACTGCATTTTGACATATTAGTTTAATATCTAACAAATATTGCATATTACAAACACTAGCCAATACGAACGAATATGGTTATCCGAAAGTTTCATTTAAAAATGAATCTCAATCTAAAGTAGAGTTGCATTCTTTATCAGCTGGATAATCGTACCAATTCATCATTTCCATGAATTCGTTATCTATTTCTTCTATTCTCTCTACGGTTCTTTCAATTTCTTTTATACGAGAATCAACAGATTTACTTTCCTTAAATGTTTTAGAACAAGTACATTTTAGTTTTGATAGTTCTCTTACTAATTCACGTCTACTTGCCCTGATAGATTCTAGGAAATCTTCCACCTCTGCGAATAATCTTTCATCGGCACGTTGTATTATAGAGTACTTTGCAATTTCTCTTATGAGTAGTTTGTATTCGTGCTCTAGTATACATGTGAATGATTGGGGTGTAGTTGCTTTTAACATATAGTGTTTTAAGTGATATACTATATATCTAAATCAATCTTAAAATGTTATAGAAATCTATAAGTTCATGGTACGTTTCTATTATTTCAAAATCATCCGTTGGATCCTTGATTAGCTTTCCATTCTCTAATTTGAAAATGCATTCGTCCTTCCAAAAAATATTTACTTGAGAAGTAACTGATGGTAAATCTAACTTTCGAAGTCCGTAGAGTTGATCAGATAATATAAAATAATAGCAATTATCTATTTTGTGTTCATACGATTCTAGATTAGCTGTTATTAATTTAATTATTCGTTTCTCTACTGATGCTTTTCCAGGGTTCCATGTAAGTGTAATCTTTGCCATTTTCTTAAAAGTAGTTAGTTTTGAATCCTCTATATTACGGGATAAACTGGATTCTGGCAAGGGGGAAGTATATTTTATTATTAAAAAATATTAGATGTGATATTCAAGGCAATTCTTCAATTATTTTATAACATCTTTTATTATATTAGGGATTATAAAACGATATTATTCAATTAATTATGAAAAGAGAAACAGAACATAAAGTACATGCATTAATAGAACAGGCATCTGATAAATTCTATGACAAAAATGGATATGAACCTGATTACGTTTATATCAATAAAGCGTACTATTTGCATTTACTCCGAGAGAAGGAAGATTTACGAAGTATCATGGGTAGAATGGCTTATACTCTAGACAATAGAGTTGTAATGGGTATGAATGTTAGATTGCACTGGAGAAAGAAGATTATTGTAAGGATGAAATAGGAATAGAAAACCCCCATCTATTACAGATAAGGATTCTACATGATAAATATAATCTTTTTAGTTTACTCCACCACAACGACACTCTTAGTAATCGCATCGTAAGGAGTTATTAATCTTACTTGGTATAAACCACTCGGAATAGAAAGGGTATTAATCTGAACCTGCTTTGTCTTAGTTGACTGCATCCATTCATCCGTGTATATCACTCTACCATCAGTAGCTACTAACTCTAGTTTCATAGTCCCTTGAACGCCAGTTGTGATGTCTATATTCAACTGCTCACTTGCTGGGTTTGGTGATATATCTAATGTTGTTGGGTCGAAAGTAGTTATGTTACGTAATGGAAATACGCAGACAGAATCAATGAATATCTTCCCAGGACTTTCGATTACTTCTATGTAGGGATTAGTGAATGTGTAGCTAGGAAATGAGATGTCGTATTCTAATGAGCTAGATAAAAGTATCGTACCAGTTAGGTTATGAATGTTAGTTTTTGATAGGTTTATTGCTTGAGTTTGATTAATAACGTAGCTATCATTAGTAAAGAAAGCTGTTCTATCAACGTCAGTTGTTATTGAGTAATCTTGCGTTGGCAAGTCTGCTTCGCATTCTAGATAAACTGGAATAGTTTCTGTTTGTCCGATTTGAGTATATATATCCTCTGTGCTAATTATAGTTCTTGCATATACTGTTGCTGTTATCGGTATGGTAATAACTGTATCGCATGGATCTACAATGCTAATATCTATACTGTTGTTGAACACTCCGAGCTGTGTCGGTACAAAATCACAGTAGTATGGATATAATTCTCCATCTGCTATTGTTTGACCGTTAGCTAAAGTAATTTCAAATCCACTGTTGTTAGTTATAGTAGTATTATCAGATTTAGTTTCAGTAATATAAACCTTCCCGAAGTTAATGCTATCTTTGCTAATATCGAATTTCAGTTCATATTTTTCTACCGTTACTGATTCTGTTGCCGTGCATCCATTAATATCAGTTACGGTTAACGTATAAATACCCGCTTCTTTTACTTCTATTTCTTTGGTTATCTCATTCGTTGACCATAGGTATTCTTTAAAGTCTTCGCTACTGCTAAGTACAGCAGTTTCAATATTACAGATTATACTTTCACCCAATATCTCAAACTCTGGTGTTGGGCTTTCGTTGACTGTTGTTTCGGCTATTCCTACGCATCCAGCTTTGCTTACTGTTACAGAATATTTTCCTGGTTGTGTTACAATTATAACTGGTGTCTCTTCTCCATTGCTCCAAAGGTAAGTATAGCTTGGGTCGTTGGGAAGAGCTTCTAAAGTTGCAGATTCACCAGAGCAAATGTCTCCACCTATGATTTCAGGTTGTAAGTTGTCTTCAACGCTGATTGCAATTTCTGTACTGTCAGTACAGCCAGTTCTTGTGTCCGTTATTATTAGCTTGTAATCTCCACTTTGACTGACATAGATTCCCCTTGTTTTAGCTCCTGTGTTCCACTCGTAGCTATAATAAGGAACATCGTATTTTGATTCTAGTAAAGTCGAGTCACCATTACAAATTGTTGTTGGTGTTGGGTTTAGTACTGCATTAATTTTCGGGTGGTCTTTCACTTCGATAGTTCGTGATACGGTGCATCCTTCTTCTGTTTTAACTGTAAGAGTGTATCTCGTTGGGTTGGTAACTGTTATTGAGCGTGTCTTCTCACCGTTCGACCACTTGTATTCAGGGTATTCATCTGTACTTGTAAGCGTTACTGATTCGCCTGTGCATTTAATTGTGTCACCTTCAATTGCAAGTACATAATCGCTACCGAAACCGACATTTAGTTCTACATAAGCTTCACAACCAACTTCATTAGTAACTGTTACGCCATACAATCCACTTTTAGTAACACTAATAAACTCTGTTGTATCGCCAGTTGACCATAGATATGAAGCGAATTGCTCTTTTAATCTAAGAACAATTACACCTTCATTACATAAAAATGCTTTCGGGTATGCTTCTAGTGTTGGTTTAGGTGTTGGTTTCACTCTTACGAAAGTCTCTGCGGTGAAAGTCTCTTGACCGCTTCTAACAGTAACTATATATAGTCCAGCTTGGTCTAATTGTATATTTTCAATACTTGGATACTGCTCACTTGTTTTGAATTGTTTTGGGCCAGTCCAGTTATATGTTGCATTCGTATCGGGCAACTGCGTTTTTGCAAATAGCTCTAACTTCTCTCCTTCACATAGAATTATCTCACTTCGTACATACACTGGTGCGAATGATGCAGATATGAATTGGGGTAGGTCTTCATTGCAATATGGAGTAATACCACTAAACTTTTCAAAATAAACTGGGTCTAATTTATAGTTTGGATTAAGTTGACTATTAGGATTTTCAATTGATGATAGATGATTTGCATTAGTCCTCGCAATATAAATTTTATTGTTTGGTCCAATTTTTAATTCAACGGGTACACCTGTCGTAATATAAGTATTATTGATAGTTCTATAATCCTCACTTTTAGGCGAATTTCCAAAGTATATTTCTTCCAAAATGTGAATTCTTAAATCATATCGAATTAAGTATTCAATTCTGTTTTGATTAATATCAGTATCGAGAAGATACGAATAAAGATAATTAGAATTGGGAGAAAACTCCATAGACCTAATTTCCAATTCACCGACTTCAATAGTTTTATAATTAGAAAATTTTAGTTCTTTAGCATCAATATCAATTAAATAGAAAAAACTGTCTTTTTGATACAGCTTTTCCCCATCAATTGTTTTATAGTAATCACCATCCGAGTTAATAATTATTTTATCACACATTTGATTTATTCGAATTTCTTGACCATTAGTGTTCGGATTTAATTCAAAAAATGGTTGTTTGTTTTCTCTTAAATAGTTTCCATTCAAATCAAATTCATAAGCACTCATTTCACCTTTAGCTTCAACTCCTACTAAAACATAATTACCTGTCAAAGCACTATAAGATAACTGAATTGCTTCCGATTTATAGTTTTCATTTAATTGTTGTTTATAAACATCAAAAATTAAAGTATCTGCTTCATAATCATAAGAAAATATTGAATAAACTAAACCTGTAGTATCATCTAAGTTTCGGGGTGGATCAAATTGATCTTCTCTGAATATATTATTTGCGAAAACAGTTGAAAAATAGATGTATTTATCTTCTTTAAGTGGGGCAAGTACGCTACCTTCTTTTTGGGAACCATTACCACCCATATCACGATGTACAAGTTGATGTTTATAATTTTCTAAATGCTCACCTTCTGAATGGAATAAAAAATTACCCTCATTATCAGATATAGTAGTCGAGTTCTGACCACCACCTAAGATTGTATTAGGTAAAAAGATTGGTTCTCTATCTGGAGTATCAAAAGTAACACCAGCATATATTCCAAAATACCAGTTATAGTAGGTTTTACCAGAAAAAGGTAATGTGTCTTGTGCATCAACGGAGTCAGCAGAAATGAATAAAATTGATATAAAGAATAAAATAGTTTTCATATTAACTTCCTAATAAATAAAGGTAGGTGATATATTTCAAACACCTACCAATTAATTATAATTATTGTTTAATAAATTTGCCAGATTCAATTATATGTTTGCCAGCTTTAACATTAAAATAATATACTGCTGAAGGTAATGATTTTGAGCTAAACTCAAAATTAACTTTACCGTTATCTATTACACCTACTTTTGTATAAATTACTTTTCCAGTATTGTCTAATATATTAAATTCAACTTCACCATTAAATAAAGATTCAATAAAGAATTCAACTTTATCATTAGTCGGATTTGGTACAACTTCAGATGTAGTTTCAAAAATATTTCCTTCTATTATTAATGCTTTTTTTGTTAATATATGGTTATAAGGCAATTCTGCAAAGTCATCACTACATACAAAAATACAATTCGTATCAATGCCACACGAGTAGAAAGCAGTTAATGTATCCAAATGATATTCTGTAGGGGTGACTATCTTAGGGCCACTTCCAGTATTTCTAATATAATAACTTGCTATACAGCAGTTATCAAACGAGCAAGGCATAAATACAGTTCTTTCATCTGGAGGTAAAAGAGAAAGTGTTTCACGCTTCCAGCAAGTAGAGAAATTAAACCTAAACTCCTTTGGTAAAGAATCAATATAAATACTAGCTAAGTCTGCTAAGACCCCTTCAATCGCTTCATTCCAAAGCAATTCATCATCATCACAATCAGTACCGCTATATTCAAAAGATGTGAAATTAAATTCTACATAGTCATCACAACTTCTATACATATAAGATATACTTATAGTACATAACGATGTACCAGGTACTGGTTTTATTTTTGTTTGGCCAGAAGACTGATACCACTTAGAAGGATCATCGCACTCTTCTTGACAAGGGATATTATCATTCGGCGGTAGAGGTGTACCTGGAGTTATATAGTCTAATATATCACACATAAAATCACAGCCTTGTCCACATCCTGCTGTAGATTGACCAGGGCTATTATTTGTTCGTTGATAAACATAAGTGTAATACTCTCTGCCTACTGCATCTTTTTCTCTTCTAAGGTCGAAAATTGCACAACACATACAATCTCCACCTGAGCAAGGAGAAACATAGTCATTATTTATATCAGATTGCCAACAACATGGCATTCCAAAAGTTACTTCTTTATTTAAACTATGGTCAGTCAAAGTGTTAAAAACACGGTATGCCTGATTCAATACAAACTTTGTAGCCAAGCTAACAACCAAATCTGTACTACCTGAATAATTGCAATCACCAAAAAAATTAACTGATACCAACTCCATTTCTCTAATTGTATCATTAACAGGTCTTACACATTCACGGTATTTGTAAGCAATCAAGAATGTACAAGGTGAATAGGATTCAATTATTGTGTCATTTATCCACTCATTTTGACATTCAAAGCAATCACTTCCGAACGCAGCTGTACTTATGCTTAAAAACGCTATTAATATTAAAATGAATTTTTTCATTTTATTTACCTCTTTATAAATTATTAAAAAATATTTATTTTGAAGGTTTTATTTTTTAGTTTTGTAACTGTCAATAAAGGGTTTTGCAATTTTTTATTTGACGTTACGGGTCAGGTTTAGTCCTTCAAAGATTATTTCCTGACCTTTTTTTATCCTTCATAACTACCTCATACTTAGTTTATAAATGATTGACTATTAACAAACATTAATTTGTTTTTACTAACTTAATAAAATTTCTTTAAATAGTTTTGCATTGTGAATGCAATCCCAAAAAATAATTGGGATTGTCTTCACATTAATTGCAATTACACTACCTGATTCGTAATCTCTTCTATACCAGGAGGTCCCCATTTGTGTTCAGATCCCTTTCTAGTTAAACCCATAACTTCTCCTGTTGGACCTAACGTTGATGATAACGGACAAGATGTTGGGGCTGAACTTTCATTGTCATAGATAACCGACCAATCAGCATCCCCATCTTTTTTATATTTTATTTGAAGTCCTGTTACACTAGGTTCTAGAGAATAACTTAAAGTATTTCCAATCCATTGGAAATTAGTTGGTGGTGGTGACATTGACATCTGTTAACCTTTTTGTTTGTTGAAAAATAATACCTTCTTTTACAGTCTTTCTTATATTGTTTGTGTCTCTTACTACTTCATCAACTAGTTCAGTAAAGTATTTCTTGTTGTTAAAACTCTTATCTAATACCATATAATTGTTTATTTTTGAAAGGTTGTTTCTTAATCTATCGGAATCTAATTGACTAATTATATTCAGATATGAAACATAACCATTAATAATTTGTTGGATTTTTTTGCTTGACCTTATTTTTTGAATTGCTATAACAATAGTTAGTAGAATAGAGATGAGTAAAGACAATGCTATATAAAATGACAATTCAGCTCTATTTAATCTACTGTTTAAATCAGTAATGTAATTCTCAGCATTTAGTTTTGTTTCTATCTCACTACTTAATGATGCAGAATATAATTGAATTTGCTTTTCATTTAATTCATCTACACTATATTTGAATGGTTTATGCTCAGAACTCCTCATCAATTTTGAAAATCTAGATGTAATTTCTTTTGCTAGACCAATATTTCCAACTGATACATAAGTTCCATTGGCACGATTCAAATAATCTATAGCCACCTCTATATTACCATTTAACAATGAATAGATAGATAATTTAGAATTTGCATCAGCTGAATAGAAATCATTCCTAGATTTACAAAACTCTAAATAATCTTTCAACGTACTAAGTTCATTGACAGTTATAGATTGAGTTGTTAATAATTTGAAAAGTACTTTGTTTGATAGTATAAGATACCTTTCAACTTTAGTATTAGATGATAAGTATTGATCAGTAATTTCATTAAGAATCTTATTTGATTTAATGATATTATTCTTAAAAAAGTATAATGATGCTAGATTATTCAAAATTAAATTATGCTCAGCATCACCTTCTTTTGTTAATGATAAAGAGAGATTATAATAGTACACTGAGGAATCAACTAAACCAATCTCTTGATATGCTATTCCTAAATTATTATAATCCATTTGAAGATAGCTTCGGTTATCCTCAGTTGTATTAATCTTAACAGCCTTTTTAAGGTAATATATTGCTTGGTGGTTTAATCCTTTGTTATTGTATAGATATCCAAGCTGGTTCAATGTTTTACTAATTGGAAGGTTGTTCGTAGTTTCAATATTAAAAGCTATTAATGTATATTTCAAAGAAGAATCCATTTGACCTAACTTCAAATAACTAGAAGCTATTCCAAAATAAGCATAAGCCATTTCTACTGGGTCAGCATCATCTTCTATATCAGCCAAACAAGACACCATACCTTTTAATGATTTGTTGTACTCTTGATTCTCGTAGTGCTTAAATGCATCCTCCAAACAATCTCTAGAGATTAAACTAATTGGTGTAATAATCAATATAATTAGTAATATATATTTTTTCATTTTCATTCCTTTGAGTAGTTAACTACTTTTTTAATTTTATTATTTTATTTTTCACTTCAGAATTGTATTTTTCTTCAAGTCTCTTCCCATTCAACCTATCATTAAACATACTTCCTCTACCATCGATTGTCCATTTAATGTTTATACCAGCATTATCAAGTTTTACTAACATGTCATGGATAATTACGTCATCTCCTAGTAGTATGGACTCTAATTCGTTTTCACCCATACCCCTTTCTGCTTCAAAAGCAGTGATAGAATCATAGTTCACCTGAATCCATTGTATAATCCTTAATTTTTGCTTAGATTCTTCATGTACATTTAATACACCAAATTGATCCTCAAAAATATCAGGTTGATATGTTGGAGTGCCAATTCCAGTATAGAACCAGTCAATGCTTAATCCTAGATACGACATTTTTCTAGTTATAACTTGACAATCATTTTTACCATCTAGATAGAAGTTAAGAGCTTGTGGCGATACTTCTAGCTTTTTGGCGAACTCACCCTTCCTCAGTCCTGTCTTTTTTATAATTTCAGATAACCTATCTCTTTCTTCTTTTGTACTCATCTGACCAACATTAAACTAATAATAAAAAAAGTTATTCTTTTGCACTCTGAATGCAATCGCAAAATTTAATGATTTCTTTAATAATTCTATTGCATTGAGAATGCAATCGTAAATTATTTTTATTATTAATTGGGAATAGTTCAAATCTAGGGAAAAGCCAATAGCTGTTGCTACATACTATTTATAAGCAAATAACTCAAGTGTAGTATTTATTAATGGATTAATTAATAAACTGATTAAATTTCAAGATATTAGTTTGTACTAAAATAAATTCCCACATTACCACAGCGTAGCAGACTATTTCTACAATTACATTCCCAATGCAAAAGAGCTAAATAGAAGTTTACTATGTTGTAAATAGTAATATCTCTAGTAAAACAAATTATATGATAACAAAATTCCAAACAGACGTTTTCCACCAACATGCCATACAGAAGTATGGTATCGGTGGATCCGTTATGAAAGATGACCTACTTGAAGAGATTCGGCAGGAGCTTAATGTTGATACTAGTAGAGCTAATGACTTATTACTACTAATGGTCGGCGTTAAGTATTTTAAAGAAGAAAAAGAGAAGCTATACATAGCAGATAAAACAGGTGAATACTTTGACAATTCATTAGTTAAATATTGGCTTCAGAAATGAATCGAGAGATAATAAATAAGATATTAAAGAAGATAGATGAGACGAATACTCTTGAACTAGTAGATGCGAATGAAATTCGGTTTTATAGAGTATATGAGGGTTTATTATTCAATACAATAATACCTCAAAGACGAAACTATTTTGGTTTATATAAACTTACAGTTAAAGGCAAATCAGTTCTAAATAGCGGTAGAAATCAATAAATATTAAAACAGAGAAGTTTAATGAAAAAAAACATACTATCAATACTATTAGTAATCTCAATCCTACTTGTATTCTCGACAACTGAATTATACTCAGGAAGAAGAGGTTGTTCAGGAACTAAGACTTGTACTGCTTGCAAGAGCTGTAGTGGATGTAAACATTGTGCTAAGGAAGGTGGTACATGTGGAGTTTGTTATACTCCGCCGAAGAAAGAGCCTAAAGTAATGGATAATCTAGATACACTAGTAAATGATACCACTAAAGTAAAAAAGAGAAAGTAATAATGATAAAATCACTTTTATTACTAGTATTTTTAATACTAATTTCTTGTAGTGATGATTTACCTACTAAAGATTTAGTACTTGATGAATGTCATGAAATCAACTCTATGCCAGATGGATTAGAAGGTACATTTGTGAGAATAGTAGCATTACTCCCTAACCCACAAGGAGAAGATGATTATAATGAAAAGTTTGAAATCAAAAGTTTCTTATTATCTGAAACGGACTTCTCTTCTTATTACATACTAGACGATGAAAATATCAAATGGGAATTGGCTAAACTTAATTCCGAATCGAAACCTAGTCCTACATTTGAGAACTGTGGGTCTGTTGTTTATACTTCAGACAAAACGGCTCAACTCTTAAACTCTGGTGATAAAGTTTATCTATATGATAAAGATAATAGGTTAATACAAACCATTTCTTATGAACAATCGAAAGATGGAGAATGGATATATTTTCCAAATGTAATACCATAGTATAATTCAGACTTTAAAAAAATAAACTAAATATATAGAAAAAAAACATGAAAGCAGGACACATTAAAGGAGCACTACTAGAGTATATTGTTAGACAATTATTAAAGTCATGTGGATTTACAAATGTAACAGCAGATAATATATTCACTTTTGAGAGAGGTGGACTCTTCTTTTTAAACGGTAAGGGTGCAGCACATGACGCAGATGTAATTATGAATCCACCAATTCAAATGCCTTTTGCATATCCTACACAACTAATATTTGAATGCAAAGCTTTTTCCTCAAAAGTCGGATTAACAATAGTTAGAAATGCTCTTGGATTAAGAAATGATTTAAATGATTTCGAAATTGTTACAAAGAATTCATTAATAGCCAGACAAAACAACAGAAGGGCTTATTTTGCTGTAGATAATAGAACAAGATATATTTATCAAGTTGGCGTAGCTTCTATAAACGAGTTTAGTAAACCAGCTATTGAATTTGCTACAAATAATAAAATACCGTTACTTTCATTAAGTTGGTTTCTAAGCCCAAATCTTATCAAAGACCTAAATAATATTACTCAAGCATTAGTTAATAAATTTGAAGTAGATTTAATAGAAATCCTTTACAAATTTCTAAAAGATAGAGATGGAAAATTGGACTTGCAGGAATATAATAATGTTAATCAGTTACTTAATGAAGACAATGTTTTTGGTGATATAATTACTTATTCAAATACTGTTATAAAATATTCTTATGTAGGATTATTAGAAACAGGAGATTTAGTCTTCCTAATTGCAAGATCAGGAACTGAAAAGAATATCCTGGACATTAATACAGGTTTCAAAACATATAAAGCTCTGATACATTGGGCAATTGATTCACCTGATGTATGGAGATTAACAATTTATGAAAAAGAAAATCCTGATTTTAGAACTGAATTTGATTTTTATTTGCCAAAGAGAATTTACGAACATTGGATGAGATTCAATATGGACAAATCAGCAGCAATAGATATTAAACAAGAATTCTTTTCCAAGATTTTTGTTTTTAATAATAAGAATAATAACGTCACACCATTTTCAATAATTACTTTGGATAAATTATGGTTCAATAGATATAGAGATAATTTAAATGAATAAAGTCCACTGGCATATGGATATAACTCACAACATAATACCATTGTTTGGTAGGTTTACCTGAGTAAGCAGTAAGAACAACTGGTGAAAGTACAACAGAGCTGAGGCTTTACATTAGCTGTAAGATAATAGACAAACACTCAGGAACAATAAAAGCAATTAGCATGGGTGAAGGCAAAGGGGCTAAGTTTACAGTGAGTTTGCCTGATTGATTTGACAATTATTCTAAATATTAAAGGAGATACGATGAAGTTTATAATTTTACTTTTGGTTGTTGGGTTTTCGAGTTCATTATCGTTAATAGCTTATGAAGGAATCATAGCACCTAATGATAATAATACTATAAAAATTAATTTCGAAAATAAAACCATAGAATATCCCGAAAAGACACCAATGAATGGGGATATATTCTTTGTTAGGATAGATGATGTTGATCTTAAGTTTTACAAGATAATTATAAAGAAAAATGATACTATTATTTCTAAGGAACTTGATTTAACACAATTATCTAAAGAATTCAAGGATTTAAGTAAATCTGATCAGGATAAGTTAGAGAAAATACAAAATGAAAATCATTATATTAGTTTACCACAACAATATAGAGAAGAATTTGCAGATATAAAAATTCAAATACAACCTTTAGATACTGGTTTTCGTCTTTCGAGTTATGAGACAAGTATTTTATATCCTAAACCTTCATCATCTTATTGGTCAGTAGGTTTTTCTTTTTATAGAGCTTCACTTTCCACTAATGAATATAATATTAAAGAATCAAAAGTGGATACAGTATTGCAATATCAAATAGTTGAAGAGAATCCATTAGAAAATGAATATGGAACAGCTGCTTTAATAAAATATGGTGGGATTATTGTGGAAGATATATCATTAGGTCTTCATGGCACTTTTGGGGTTGGTATGAGTTTAAATGAGAACGTAAAACCGCGATTATTAGTTGGTTGTGGGTTTTCTATTGGACGTGCTCATAAGTTTACTGCTGATATTGGTTTTATAGGAGGGTATACTAGAACATTAAGTAACGCTTATTCAATAGATGAACAAATGTTAGTAAAGCCAGAGAATATTTATCAAGAAGAGTTTAATAGTAGTGTTTTTATAGCTATTGGATATACATTTACATTGTAATTACATGAGGTTTGTTAATTAGAATCTAACCCATTTATTCAACACTAATTGACTATTACAGCATTTACTATTATATTTACAGTACTAATGTTTGTAATTATTAAAACACAACAGAAAAGACCTAATGAAGAAGAAAGATAAGAAACAAGACGAACCGCTAGAAAAACAGCTATGGAAATCAGCTGATAAGCTCCGAAAGAACATAGATGCGGCTGAATACAAGCACGTAGTTCTAGGGCTGATATTCCTTAAGTACATCTCGGATGCGTTCGAGGAGCAGTATGAAAAGCTGAAAAATGGTAAGGGCGAATACGCAGGTGCTGACCCTTAAGACAAAGATGAGTACAAGGCGGAGAATATATTCTTCGTTCCTGAAGATGCTAGATGGAGCTTCCTACAATCAAAAGCAAAGCAGCCCACTATCGGCAAGGCAATGGATGCTATTGAGAAAGAGAACTCTTCGCTCAAAGGGGTGCTACCTAAAGTGTATGCTCGCCAAAATCTAGATCCAACTAGTTTGGGTGAACTCATAGACCTAATTAGTAATATCGCCCTAGGTGATGCCAAATCACGTAGGGCCGATGTACTAGGTCACGTGTTCGAGTATTTCTTGGGTGAGTTCGCACTAGCCGAAGGTAAAAAAGGTGGACAGTTCTATACTCCACGGAGTGTGGTCGAGCTATTAGTCAAAATGCTAGAGCCATACAAAGGTCGGGTTTTTGACCCTTGCTGCGGTTCGGGTGGTATGTTTGTACAGTCAGAAAAATTCGTCGAAAAGCACCAAGGTAAGCTGAATGAAATATCTATTTTCGGACAGGATTTGATTAGAAAGTAGAGAAATTAATTACTAATATCACAATATTTAAAAATAAGGTTTTCTAATTAATCATATCATTCAGCACTAATTATCAGTTTTCAATTTTATTCTAAAAAGATCTTCAATGTCACTAAATTTAGTTTCTAACTCATCTTTTCCATCAGGATAAAATAGTCTGAAACTAAACTTGAGATTTTCTCTCGCTTCTTCCAACGAATGGTTTAAAATACTAAAGTCAAATTTTAATACAGTTATTGTTTCATTAGGATATATAGATTTCCCTATTCCAGTTATTTTTGATCGGTTTTCCTCGATCTCAGTATAGTAATTATCTCTTTGTGTACCTCTTATATCCCATTCAACCCTAAGATCTTCAACTAAATTTATAAAATAAAAATTAACTTTAAACTCACTCTCTAAAACTTCTCCAACATTAACTACTGAAGCTTTTATGCCAAATTTAGTTCTATCTTTATCTTCCTGTCCTGCGTATCTAGTAACTATACAGTTATCAAGTTCCAGCTTAGATTTCAATCTTCTTCCATACAGTTGTCTTATTTCATACTCTTCCATTTCAACAGATTGGAAGTTATATCTTTTATAAAATCTCTTCTCTTTAGTTAAATGAGGCGCTTCAATGCTTGATGGTATTTGTACTACATAGACGGTTTTTTTAATTTGAGCCTCAACTCTAATTGGAAAGATTTTAATATCTGGAATAGCCCTTTTAATAGTTGAACTAATTATTTGTTCTAACCATTCTTTTGTAAAGACATTTCCATCTACAAAAGAAAATTTAGTAGCTTTATGATCTATCTCTTCAATTCCATAGACTATAATCCCTCCATCACTATTTGCAAATGCTGAAACATCTTTTGAAATTTCCTTTTTGTAAGCTTCTCTCTTTGAAAGTGCTTCAGCCCTTTTAAATTCAATATGAATTGATTCTTCTATTTCATTATCAATTAATGATTGTATAAATTCTGTGTCATAATTTTCTAGTTTGTGTATTTCCATAATGTTAGCCATTCTTTTTGTCTTAATTTAATTAATTTCGGAATAATAATGGGAATTTATTGATAATTCACTATTTTTGGTAATAAATGTTGATTAAAACGTTAATCTAATTATAATCTATGTCAATAACGCAATTTGATTTTACAGAAATCCAAGATGGAAATCAATTCGAATTTTTAGTCTATGAATGTGTAATCTCTATGTATAAAAATACGATGAATCTTATAGAGTTGGACGAGATTATACCGCCAGCAGAGGGAACTGATGGAGGTGTTGATTTCCATTTTACAGTTAGGATAAATGACAGCCTTTCGGAAATAAAAAGAAAATGGCTAGTACAATGTAAATTCAACAAAAGAAAACTTACTCCAAAACAAATTGGTGAAATTAATATTCCATCACTTATTCATCAGCATGGAGCAGTAGGTTATTTACTTGTTACCAATACTGGTATTACAACTAATGTTGGTAGAATGTTTGAAGATCTCAATAGAAATTGTACCTTTAGATATAAGTACAAAATATGGACAGGGATAGACTTAAGGAATATAATAGGGCAGGATGACAATATAATTAGAAATTATTTTCCAAAATACTATAATCAGTATAAATAAAATGAAACAAGCCTTAGTATCATATTCATTAGATGAAACTGAATTTCATATATTAACACTACTATCAAGATCACTACGTGAAAGAGATATTTCTATTATACCAAGTTATGGTAATTTTGATAATAAAGATGAATTCTTAATTAGGAGCAGTATAAAAAGTGCAATACTTTTTATTGGAATAATAACGAATAGTGGTAAAAGAAATCATAATGTATACCTTGAATGGTTAATTGCGAGAAATAATAACGTATTTAATATATTATTAGTAGAGGAAGGGTTTTCATTTATTGATCCAAGCGTACGACACGATCCTAGCATACTTATTTTTAATAGAAGAAATCCACTTGCACAAATTGAAGAAATAAAGAGAAAAATAGAACATTTCAAACCAAGTATAAATAATTTTGATAAACAAGCTTTAACTTGGTTGTTAGGTGGGGCGGCAGCAATTACAATTCTTAATTTGCTTTCAAAAGAAACTGCTCCTAAAAAAAGAACTAAGCTTAAGAAAAAATCAATAGAAGATAGCACTAAGACAAACAAATATAAAAGTTACGTCTCTAAGTCTCAGAAGAAATAAACTATCTAATCTATAAACCAAAAATTCTTAAGTCTCTCTTTATTTGCCTCACCCCATTTTAAATAAGTTTATTTATTAATTTAGAAACACTATCAACAGCAGAGAGAAATAATGAAAAATTTTATAGATAAAGCCGTTAGTCTTTTTTTAGCAATAGTAGTATTCGCATCATTGATTTTTTCTGTTGTAATATTCAGCAATAATTCTAATATGTACGAAATACTAAGTGGAACAGGTGAAATTCTAACATTATCAAGTAAAGGCGATTTCTTTGGTGGGTATTTAGGCACTATCCTTTCAATAATCACTATACTTCTAGTTTATATAACTTTCTTATATCAAAAAAGAGAATTAAAAGAGCAACGTGAAGGATTTGAATTAACAAGAAGTTTTGACTTAATTTATAAAGAATTCGATTTATTAGAAAAGGCAACAAGTCTGTTCTTAGGAAAGCAAATTTTTAAACAGAAAATTGAACATCATGAGAATAGAATTAAGACATTAACAATTATTGAAAATAATATTAAAAAAATAGAAGAGATAGATTCAACTAAATTAAACAATTTTCGTTCTGTTTATGTTGATTTAACCTATAGAACTTCACCTTTTGCTATTAAGGTTTCATCTATATTTGAGATGTTCCAATTTTTAACGATACCTACTGATAGTAGAAATGTATTATTTCCAGTAATATATAAAAAAATTGATTCTGAAATGATTACATTTTTTATCATTACAATTTCTCTTGTTAGTTTAGTTGAAAGAAACTCTAAATATGTTGACGGATATAATGACCAACAGATTATTGATTTACGAATTGCTTTGAACAAAATACTTGATATTTACTCTACTCCACCACCTCAACACTAACACCACTATCTAAATACTTTTTAGCAAACTTTTCTAATTCACTATCCTCAATACCTAGAAAATCCCTTCCAGCTTCTATATTCTATAGAGCTTTTTCTGCATTCTCTTCTCTGTTGAAACCTATGTCTATTCCATCATCAGAATCGTTATTTCATCCTAGATAATTAATGTAAAAGTATAAGCTCTGAGAATTAGCCGTGATATTAACCGAAAGAGTAAAGGCGAATGCATCAATCGATTAGACAATAAAAGAAAGTGTCTGAGCTAAACTAAAAGTTATTATAAAAAGAACCCTAGGACAGTTCGGCTATCCACCAGATATGCAGAAACTAGCAACAGAAACCGTTCTAAAGCAAGCAGCGATGATAGCTGATGAGCTGACGAGGGCTTAGGATATGCGACAGTGAGAAGTGAAACGGAATATATAAAATATGAATATATTAACAATATTATAGAGTTCGGTAAAACTATTCCAGATGTAAATTTAATATTTTAGACGTTTATACGGATATAAAAGAGAAGGAAGAAGAAAGAGATTACAAGTGAAATGGAGTATCAATCAAGTAAAGAATATATACTAATTATTTATTTAACATCTTTCTTCTTAAATATCTATATGCTTGAAAATCTAAATGTTTTGGGTTTTCCTTTTCTAATCGGTTTAATCTACTTTGTTCTTCTTTCGCTTTCTTTTTAGCTAAGCTAGCTACTTTATTATACAAAGGTATTTTCCATTCAGGATCTATAAGTTCTAAAGTTATGTTGTTCCCTACTTTTATAAATAGTTCATACAATTCTTTGACTAAATCTAAATGTACTGGTGGCTTGTTCTCTTTGGTTAACCATCCTTTACTCTTCCAATAAATCATCCATTTCATACATACATTAAATACATATTCAGAATCAGTATAAATCACTATATCGGTGAATCCTAATTCGTTGGCTTTAATTATACTTTCTTTAACTACATAAAGACCCATATAATTTATTGTTGTCATAGAAAAAGTACCAAATTTACTGCTATTAGATTTTTCTATTTTCGTTGAATCTAAAATATAAGCCCATCCTCCTGGATTATCTCCATTATTGATTTTGCAATAGAATGATACCCAGATTTCAACTCTATTTATCAATATCTGTAATTCAGTTAAATCTAGATTTGATAGCTCTGTCATCTTTTTAATAGCTTTTAATATATTACCTTTGAATTTGTTTTGATTAGTTCCTTTAATAACAAAATCTAGTATGACTATTATCCTTTGGTAATCTATTTCAGAATATTCACTCTTGTATTCTTCATATTTGTCGACTTTAAAAGAAATATTTTTTAAATCAACTTTTATGGAATTACTTATAACTTTACTTTTAATGTCCATTACTCTAATTGCATGATTAGCATTTGATTCGTTTTTAATACTAGCTAATTCCAACAATTTTACGAGTTCATTACCAACTGAAGTATAAAGTTTTCTGTCTTCTTCTAAAGCATTTTTCAAACTCTTTAATATTTTGATATTGTTAACTCTAGAATTGACTCTAAATAGGTTATTTAAAGTATTAACATATATTCTAATCTCCTTCTTACCAATTACTTTAGATAAGAATAAGTATAAGTCATTAAAGATTGTATAATCTAGTCTCAATTTCTTATGCATCTGTTCCTGCTTTGTCTTGTGTTACTACATTTTAGAGTTTTCTATCATAGACCACATAGTTTTTATAAGTCAATCTGATGGTGTTATTTAAACCAGTTCTTTTTGCTTTTATTCAATTTATTTCTTGCGGCTTTTATTGCCAACTTTGAAGTTCTCTCCATGTTTCTATTTACTTTGGGATTATCTTTGATGAATTTAATTTTAATATTACTCTTGTTTATAATTCCGTAGATTTTCTTAATTATCGCTAAATTTTCAGGAGGGGTTCCATCTTGCTTTTTCCAACTTCTATTCTTCCAATAGTACATCCATTTGGTACATACATTTTCCATAAAAGTAGAATTAGTATAAACTCTAATATTTGTATAACCTAAACTAGTTACTTTTCTTATGCCTCTATATAATGCCAAAAATTCAACATTATTTCTACTCCCTTTCTTAAAAGAATCAGAAAGTACTATTTCTTCATTAGTATTATCTGGTAATAGAATAATTAAACCAAATGCAGATGCTGTATATTTTTTTTCTGTTATTAATTTACCAGCAATCCATATCTCGGCACTACTTTTTAAAGTCTCCAGTTCAGGCAAATCGTAATTATCTAATTGTTTTATTCTAATGGTTACATTATCAATACTCTTATTAAATCTATCTTGTTTAGCTTCTTTGGTAATTATTTCAATTATCATATTTAGCTTCTGATATTCTAAAACTGAAAATTTTACTTTATATTCTTTATATATTTCCATGCTAAATAATTCACAAGGCAAATGGTTAAGTATTAACAAGAGTTTCTCATCAGTACTTACTTTTCTTAAATCTTGTAATTTGATGACATTCTCTAGACTCCTATTTAGTGAAATTTTCGAAATTATTTCTAAATCCATGCCCTCAGCAACATACAAGCTTTTATCTTCTTCAAAAGCATGATTTATACCTTCTAAAATTTCTATAAGGTCCATCTCTTCATTTATTTTTAGAAGCCAATTCAGTACATTTATATAACCTATCATCATTCTATAATCAATCAGAATTGTTAATAGATAATAACAATCTGTAATCATTTTACTTTTTTCATTCATTTTATCTTCTCCTGAATTTTTTTAGAATTTTAACAATTTCAAATTCTTTAAATACATACTATTTTCTTTCTCCAATATGAAAACTTGAAATTATTACATCTTCAATATCATATTCTAATTCAAAAGCTTTGGTTAATGAAGATATAATTTCATGGAATTCTTGAAAATTTATAAATTTACAGTCTTCTGCTATAATCTTTCCATATTCTTTCGCTTCAGCTGTGTTATTTAGTTCTGTAATAAATAATAATAATGAGCCAAAATTAAATTGAATGGAAGTACCCAATACAAGTTTTGTAAAAGAGCCATCTAAACGATTAAAATTATTTCGTTTATGGTGTTTATATAATGGGTGTCCAATGATGAACTTTGATGTTTTTCTAGACTTACTCATAACCAACTCTCCTAATTTGTTATTATAAATAATAATTCTTTTTGAATTATCTTAAATGCAAATTAGGATTACTAGGTACGAGAGTCCATACTAAGATATTAGTATTTTTTAAATTATTTTTAGGAGAAGTAGATAGTGACTTTGGTTCCTTTGTCGGCTGAACTTTCTATGAATAGTTTACAATCTAATTGGTCGATGTAATCTTTAACAGCTCTTAATCCAAGGCTATTGCCTGTTTGGATATCATCAAAATTTATGGTGTAATAATTATTGGTAAGTATAGCATCTATTTGTTCTTTTGACATACCTTGACCAGTATCAGTTATAGATAAGATATTAAAGCCATCTTCTTCATAAGTAGAGATTCTTATAGACCCACCCGTTGGTGTGAATTTGATGCTGTTTTGGATGATATTGCGGATTATTATTTGAAATATATTGGGGTCAGTATTTAAATTAGTTAGTTCTAAATCTTTTTCTATAATTAATTGCTTGTGTTCTATGTTTGATTTATTAAGTAAGAGAACTCTTCTAATGGCTTCATCTATATTTACATTTGCTTTCTCAATTCGGATTTCTTTGAACTGGGATTCTGCCCAATTCAATAGTGAGTTAAGCAAGTTATAGATACTTGATGCACTTTCACCCAATGCATTAACTTTGAAAATAATATTCTGATTATCATCTTTACTTATATCTTCTTTTAGTTGAGTTACTCTTGCATCAAATTCCTTTATAGGATTCGAGAGGTCATGTGATATAATCCTAAATAGCTTTGTTTTAGTTTCGTTCAAAACTGTAAGCTGTGTATTAGCTATCTCTAACTCATCATTTGCTTTTGTCAGTTGGTTATTTAGTGTTTTGTTCTTTCGTGCATAGTTAAATATAATAATAGCTACAATTATCAACATTAGAGTTATTGCTATTG
>JBLWYD010000012.1:0-82890 GCA_048267165.1 Bacteroidota bacterium | reverse complement strand
TACAGAACCTGCTGCTAATACACCAGCTGCTAAAAATGATAATTTTGCAGATGCTTTCAATTTGTTACTCATAATACTTACTCCAAATAATTGTAAAAAAAATAATTAAAAATTTCTTGATTAAATTAGTAGAAAAAAACTTAATTATCTACTACTTTTTTATGTTCTATATACATACACTTGTCTTCTATGTAATCTATTCCGTTCTCCGCACCCAATTTCTTTGCCTCTGCGTTCTTCAATCCCAACTGTAGCCATATCAACTTTATATCGCCTTTGGCTTTTCTGCGCTCTACTGCTTCTTGTACTATAGATAGTGCTTCTTGCTCTGGGCGGAATATATTGAGTATATCTATTGTATCAGGTATATCCATTATGTTCCTATATACTTTTTGCTTGAATATCGTTTCCGCTTTAGGATTGATAGGGATAACATTATATCCTCTTTTCAGCATATATCCCGGTACTGTGTGTGCTGCTTTGGCAATGTCCGCAGACATTCCATAGACAGCTATATTTTTCATTTTTTCAAAGACTTCTTGCATTTTCATTTAGCTATTTCCCATTAATTAGTTGATTGCAAATCTAAAATAACTAATTTCTTTTTCGTTTTATAATATAACGTTGCTATTGCAGATTTAGATGTTTTAGATGTAATTATTATTGAATTATGTAATTTGTATTGCAGAATCATAGTTTAATTTTCGTTATATTTAACGAGTGATAAAGCAATTTTAGTTTAAATAAGACAAAGGACTTTATGTTATCAAACGCATTCGAGATTATATATAACAAGGTTAGTGGCTGGTGGGAATCTGTTGTCAGTATGTTCCCCAACTTCGTAGTTGCTATGATTGTGCTCCTCGTGTTTTTCATAGTTGCTAAGTACATAAAAAAGTTGATGAAGGATATCTTTCAGAAGTTTTATGGACCATCTGCTGCTATCAATCTATTTTCGAATGTAGTATATCTCTCAGTGCTGGCAGCCGGGCTTTTCGTAGCTCTTGATATTTTAGATTTGGATAAAACAGTTACGTCTATGCTAGCTGGGCTTGGTATTTTGGGGTTAGCTATTGGTTTTGCTTTCCAAGAAATAGCTGCAAACTTCATTTCAGGTATTATACTCTCGCTCAATAAACCATTCACTATAGGTGATATAATACAGGTCAATGATTTAGTTGGAACTGTTGAGTTAATAACACTCAGAACTACTAATATAAGAACATTCCAAGGCCAAAAAGTGCTAATCCCCAACAAGACTATATTCCAAAATGCGATTACTAACTTCACTGAAAATGGAAAAAGAAGAATCGATCTGGAGGTTGGTGTTTCCTATGGTGATGACTTACCGAAAGTACAGAAAGTAACACTAGAGGCTATAAACTCACTCGAAGATATTCTGAAAGACGAAGAAGTACAGTTCTACTTTACGGACTATGGCGATAGTTCTATCAACTTTGTTGTTATGTTTTGGACGCAGTACGCAGTCAAACACAGCGAGTATATGGAAGCAAGGCACAGAGCTATAATGGCAATCAATAAGGCTTTCAAAGCGAATGAGATTACTATTCCATTCCCTATACGTACACTCGATTTCGGAATAAAAGGCGGCGAAAAGCTATCATCTATGATGAAAGATACTCCCCTAACTTTGAAAAAAGATTAAGGGAGAGTAGATAAAATTATATAGTAACTCTTGTCCAATAACTACCAAAGAATAGAAACATTTGTAACTCTCCATTACCTATCTCATAGTCTTGAGGATCAGAGTCAATAGTGATTTTGAGTCCAGACTTATTCATGACAAAGCAAACTTGACCATCTTCACCGGCAGGTAAAGAAATAAGGTTTGTTTGGTTATTATTGTAATAGTAGATAGAATATCCTTTAGGTGGAGTAGTGCTTGTCCCCTTCCAAATTGAAGCAAAATTCATTGTACCATATTCACCTGAGTTGGAACCCCCAACTTTAAGAGCGTGAGTACTAGCGTCAGTCGAAATCACTTGTAACCTAGCATCTGGTGCTTGTGTACCAATTCCCACATTCGCAGAACTATCAGCTCCGTTCACACCGTCTATAGCACCTAATACAACTGTGTGGTTTGCATCCACTTGTGCTAATGAACCAATTGCAGATGAGAATGCATTGCCACTATTAATTCTCGACCCTTTACCTATTGCTACGTTATTGCTATCAGCTGCGCTATTGCCAATAGTTATACTATTACCTACTAGTACGTTCGAATTACCAGCCAAACTAGTTGCCGTTTTATTACCTACTACTACGTTGTTGCTAGCAGTAGTCGATGATTTCATAGACTCAAATCCAACTACTACATTGCTTGTTCCATTAGTAATACTACTACCAGCCGAATTACCAACGAACACACTTTGGTTCTTATTATTTAGCACAGTAGTATCGTTGATAGCGTAAGAATTGTCAGTTGTGATAACACCTTCGGCATCCAGAGCGATTTCTTTTCCGGTGCCGCTGTTAGTTGCTACAGCTTTTATTGAAACGGCATCGCTCGAACCACCATTCACTGTTGCTTGTACTGTCAACCCTGTTGCCGAACCAGTACTCGTACCACCTTTAGCTGTGATCTTTGCACCTAATGCTCCGCCAGAAGCAACAGTCTCATTCGATACATCGAAAATATACTCAGACATTAATGCCGTTTGTTGTGTACTATCAGTACCATAAGTAATATACCCAGTCCCAGCAGTCGAAGTAGTCCAAGACATATTTCCACTACCGTCAGTAGTTAAGAATTGACCACTAGTACCTACACCATTGGGTAGAGTAAGAGTGTAGTTTGCACTAAGTGAAGCAGCCGATCTAAGAGCTATATAATTAGTATTGCCTGAATCATATAATCTAAGTGGATTTCTATCTTGAATACTCACACCATCAGCGAAGGTTTTTTCACCACCGAAAGTTTGAGCGTTTTTACTTACGATACCTTTTTGAGTAGGCGAAGCATATTCAATATCCAATGGACTACCTGAGTTAACTCCACTACCAGTAAATACAGTACTAATATGCAAAGCACTTAGCTTATTATTGAAATTATTCCAATCTCCCATAGTTAAGTAACCATTGGTACTTGTTCCAGCTGCATCCATTCTTATTCTATCACCAGACGTACCATCACCACGTACAGGGAGTGTAGTATATACAGTTGAAGATGAGTTGTTATTGAATCTAGTCCAATCATTTGCTGTTAGGTAACCAGCATTTGAAGCAGTTGCCGAATCCATTTTCAAAGGATTGCCAGAAGTTCCATTTCCTTTCACTGGTAATTCTGTAACTACATTCATAGCTGAAAGTTTGTTATTAAAAGTATTCCAATCTGTAGAAGATAAATAACCGTCTGTAGTAGCATTAGCTTGGGCAATTTTTAGTCTATCACCCGAAGTACCATTACCCGTAATAACACCTCCGATTTGAGTATAAACTGAACTCAATTTACTATAGAAAGTTATATAATCATCTGTAGTCATATACCCAGGATTGGAAAAACCAACAGAGTCCATTTTCAGTGGACTACCCGAAGTACCAGAGCCAGTAATTGGAGCAGTAGCGCTTACAGCTGATAATTTGTTGTTGAAAGTAGTCCAATCGCCCGAACTCAGATAACCATTCACACTTCCACTTGATTTTGCTAATACTAATGGAGTAGTTGATGTACCATTACCAGTAATAGGAGTCCCCGTAGCAATAGACACGGATGAAAGTTTCCCGTTAAATGTATTCCAATTTGAAGATGTTAAATAACCATCAGTAGTTGTATTTGCTTGATCCATTCTTATTCTATCACTTGTAGAACCATCACCACGAACAGGTAAAGTTGTAATTACCGTTGCAGTCGAGTTGCTGTTGAATCTAGACCAGTCATTAGCAGAAAGATAACCGCCATTAGAAGCAGTTGCCGAATCCATTTTCAGAGGATTACCAGAAGTTCCATTTCCTGTAATAGGAGAAGTAGCGTTAACAGTCGAAAGTTTGCTATTGAATGTGTTCCAATTGGCTGCTGTTAAGAATCCGTCAGTAGTTGTATTTGCAGTCGAAATAGTCAAAGGACTACCGGTCGTTCCACTACCACTAAGTGGTGTTCCACCAGCTAAAGTAATATTAGTTAATTTATTATTGAAAGTAGTCCAATCGGTAGAACCTAAGTAGCCATTAGTTGTACCATCAGCTCTTCCAATTGTTAATTCATTTCCAATAGTTCCATTACCTGTAATAGGCCCATTTACTGCTACATTTGAGAGTTTGTTGTTGAATGTATTCCAATTAGCTGCAGTTAAATATCCGTCAGTAGTTGTGTTTGCAGTCGCAATAGTCAATGAATCACCGCTTAAGCCTCTACCCGAAAGGGGAATATTATTAGCTATAACAACTTCGGATAATTTGTTGTTGAACGTATTCCAATCGCCTGAACTAAGATATCCATGGACAGAGTTAGTTGCTTTAGGAATAGAAATACTATTTGTAATACCATTGCCAGTTAAAGGGGTAGAAACTTTAATTGAATCAATCGAACTACTATTAAATTTATTCCAATCAGTTAAAGTTAAATAACCCGAGCGAGTTGAAGTAGCCGAATCCATACGTAGTTTATCAGCCGTTGTACCATCACCTTTTATTGGGTTGTTCAATTCCACAGATACAGTCGATAGTTTGCTATTGAACGTGTTCCAATCAGAAGAAGTTAAATATCCATCGTTTGTTGTGTTAGCAGTTGCGATAGCGATTGGATCACCAGATGTTCCGATTCCCGATAGCGGTGAGCTAACAGTCACAGTCGAAGAAGCCATAGTGTTAAATCTATCCCAATCGTAAGAAGTTAAATACCCTGAACGAGCCGAGGTAGCTGAATCGATTGTAAGTGGAGTAGCAACAGTACCGTCCCCAGTAATAACGCTAGTGCCGTCAACAGCAACATCATCAAGCTTACTGTTAAATGTGTTCCAATCAGTAGCTGTTAAGTATCCATCGTTTGTTGTATTAGCCGTTGCAATAGCGATTGGATCACCAGAAGTTCCGATTCCTGATAGTGGTGAGCTAACCGTTACTGTCGAAGAAGCCATAGTGTTAAATCTATCCCAGTCATACGAAGTTAAATACCCTGAACGAGCCGAGGTAGCTGAATCGATTGTAAGTGGAGTAGCAACAGTACCGTCCCCAGTTATAACGCTAGTGCCGTCAACAGCGACATCGCTTAGCTTACTGTTGAATGTGTTCCAATCAGAAGAAGTTAAATATCCATCGTTTGTTGTATTAGCAGTTGCGATAGCGATTGGATCACCAGATGTTCCGATTCCCGATAGCGGTGAGCTAACTGTAACAGTCGAAGAAGCCATCGTGTTAAATCTATCCCAATCGTAAGAAGTTAAATACCCTGAACGAGCCGAGGTAGCTGAATCGATTGTAAGTGGAGTAGCAACAGTACCGTCCCCAGTAATAACGCTAGTGCCGTCAACAGCAACATCATCAAGCTTACTGTTAAATGTGTTCCAATCAGTAGCTGTTAAGTATCCATCGTTTGTTGTATTAGCCGTTGCAATAGCGATTGGATCACCAGAAGTTCCGATTCCTGATAGTGGTGAGCTAACCGTTACTGTCGAAGAAGCCATAGTGTTAAATCTATCCCAGTCATACGAAGTTAAATACCCTGAACGAGCCGAGGTAGCTGAATCGATTGTAAGTGGAGTAGCAACAGTACCGTCCCCAGTTATAACGCTAGTGCCGTCAACAGCAACATCATCAAGCTTACTGTTAAATGTATTCCAATCTGTCGAAGTTAAATACCCATCGTTTGTTGTATTAGCTGTTGCTATTACAAGTGGGCTACCAGTTGAGCCATCCCCCGAAAGTGGAGCCGAAGCTGTGATAGTCCCAGAGTTATTGAACTTCGTCCAATCGGCTGAGCTAAGATAACCGTCGTTAGAGCCGTTCGCTTGTGCAAGAACAAGAGGGTTGCCTGAAGTACCGTTTCCAGTCATCGGAGCGTTTGCAGAGACGTTAGTTAGCTTATTATTAAATGTATTCCAATCTGTCGAAGTTAAATATCCATCGTTTGTTGTATTAGCCGTTGCTATTACAAGTGGGCTACCAGTCGAGCCATCACCCGATAGTGGAGCAGAAGCCGTGATAGTACCAGAGTTGTTGAACTTCGTCCAATCAGCTGAGCTAAGATAACCGTTCGTACTAGCGTTTGCTTGTGCAAGAACAAGAGGATTACCCGAAGTCCCGTTTCCAGTCATAGGTGCAGATGCAGAGACGCTTGTTAGCTTATTATTGAATGTGTTCCAATCGGTAGATGTTAAATATCCATCAGCAGTAGTAGTAGCAGTCGCTATTACAAGTGGGCTACCAGTTGAGCCATCCCCCGAAAGTGGAGCCGAAGCCGTGATAGTACCAGAGTTGTTGAACTTCGTCCAATCAGCCGAGCTAAGATAACCGTCATTGCTACCGTTCGCTTGTGCTAATGCTAAAGGATTCCCTGAAGTCCCGTTACCAGTCATAGGTGCAGATGCAGAGACGTTAGTTAGCTTATTGTTGAATGTGTTCCAATCTGAAGAAGCTAAGAATCCGTTTGTTGTTGCATCAGCTCTTCCTAATGTGATTGGTGATGAACTTGTTCCGTCTCCAACTAGTGGGCCATTAACAGAAACTAAACCTAGCTTATTGTTAAATGAATTCCAATCAGTAGCCGTTAAATATCCATCAGTAGTAGTATTAGCAGTCGCTATTACAAGTGGGTCACCAGTCGAGCCATCACCCGAAAGTGGGGCAGAAGCTGTGATAGTCCCAGAATTATTGAATTTCGTCCAATCAGCAGAGCTAAGATAACCGTCGTTAGAGCCGTTCGCTTGTGCAAGAACTAGAGGATTACCCGAAGTCCCGTTTCCAGTCATTGGTGCAGATGCAGAGACATTAGTTAGCTTATTATTAAACGTATTCCAATCTGTCGAAGTTAAATACCCATCGTTTGTTGTATTAGCCATTGCTATTACAAGTGGGTTACCAGTTGAGCCATCCCCCGAAAGTGGGGCAGAAGCTGTGATTGTTCCTGAGTTGTTGAACTTCGTCCAATCAGCTGAGCTAAGATAACCGTCGTTAGTGCCGTTCGCTTGTACAAGAACAAGAGGATTCCCCGACGTACCGTTACCAGTCATCGGTGCGTTCGCAGAGACGTTAGTTAGCTTATTATTAAATGTATTCCAATCAGAAGAAGCTAAGAATCCGTTTGTTGTTGCATCAGCTCTTCCTAATGTGATTGGTGATGCACTTGTTCCGTCCCCAACTAGTGGGCCATTAACTGAGACTAAGCTTAGTTTATTATTAAATGAATTCCAGTCTGTAGATGTCAAATACCCATCAACTGTAGTGTTTGCTGATGACATTGCAAGTGGGCTGCCACTAGTGCCATCACCAGTTATTGGGGCAGACACGGAAACTGTTGCAGCAGTATTGAATTTCGTCCAATCTGCTGAAGATAAATATCCGTCTGTTGAGGAATTTGCTTGTGATAAAGTTAGAGGGCTAGCTGTAGTTCCCTGACCATTTATAGGTGCTGTTGCCACAACTGCATCTAGTTTACTATCGAATTTTACCCAGTCTGTTGCACCAAGATAACCGTCAACTGATGCGTTTGATCTTACCAATGTCAATGGATCAAGATTCGTGCCTGATCCTGATATTGGAGCATTCACACCTACAGTCGATAATTTGTTATTGAACGTATTCCAATCGCCAGAACTTAAATATCCATTCGCCGTGCTATTCGCTTGACTAATCATCAATGGAGATGCTGACGTACCCTCGCCTGAAAGGGGAGTGTTACTTACTAATATCCCTAGTTTACTATTAAATTTCGTCCAGTCGGCAGAAGACAAAAAGCCGCTTGTAGTTCCATTAGCTTTGCCAAGAGTAATTGGGTTTCCACTGCTACCGTCACCGACTAGTGGTGTATTTACACTCACTGTGTTGGGTGCATTGAACTTCGTCCAATCTGTTGCCGACAGGTAACCGTCTTTAGTTGCTGAAGCTTTTGCCATAGTTAATGGTTTAGTTATTGAACCGTCTCCAATTATTGGAAGTTCGCTATTAACAGTCGATAATTTGCTATTAAATGTATTCCAATCAGAGAATGTCAAATACCCATCATTCGAGTTGGTAGCTTTGTTCATTCTCAGTGGGTTTGCGGTTGTTCCCTTACCTATTATAGCACCAGTAGTTATTATATCATCTAACTTACTATCAAATCTTTTCCAATCATCTGAATCCAAATAACCACTATTGTTACTATTCGCTTTCGCCATTGAAAGTGGATTTGTTACTGTACCGTCGCCTAGTATTATAGCGTCTGTAGTTACTTTGTCTAGCTTGTTATTAAAGATTGTCCAATCATTTGAAGTTAAATATCCATCTATGCTTGACGAAGATTTGTTTATTGAAAGCGGATTAATCTTGGTGCCGTCGCCTGTTAGTGGACTGTTAACGGTGAACTCGAAGCTGCCAACCATATCATCATCAGCTACCCATTGCGTTCCATTCCATTTTAATACTTGACCAGTTGAAGCACCTTTACTCGAAAGAGTAGGGTTCGGATAATCACCAACCAAATCACCACCAGCTGAACCACCCGGTTGAAAAAGGTTTGGCTTTCCTGTAATTGTTTCCCAATTTACGTCCGATATTTCTTCGTCAGATATACTTTTTGGGGCAATGTTTATGTCAACTTCAGTTCCGTTTAAATCTATTGTTAGCTGTGCTTTTGAAGATACAATTGTCTCAATAGCACTTACTTTATTGCTGATTAATAGTTTATTACCGCTTTTGCTAACAGTAACTCCATTATCACCTTCTATTTCGACGTCTCCCTCCAAACCGTTAAGAGATAAAACAGCACCCGTCGCATCTTCAGCTAGTCCTTCCGACAAACCAGCATAGAATGAATAGGGTACCGACACCATCGGTATTCTCGGGGTCATTTCGGTCTCATTTTCTAACTTTATCCCAAGCCAATAACGTTGATTAAACTTCAGGCTTATGGGGTTTACATCACCCAAAACAGCGTTGAATACTCCATTCTGTAGAGTTAGCCTTTGCTTCTCATTCCAAAGAATCTGCCCACTGCTTTCATCACTATACATCCTAAACTCGATGTTATAGTCGCCGTCAGCCAATGGTTTTAGGGCTGTGTTTGTGAGTAATCCTTGGTAGGAAATTTTATTAGGTATTTGCCCTATTAGGGTAGATGATACTAATAGTAATATGCTTGCACAAAGCATTGCTATTCGTTTCATAATAAACTCCGGAAGTATTTTTGTTTTATTTCTTGTTTTAAACTCTATTTTAACTTGATGATATTCCAATTTGAGTTCTGTAATACAGCTAGCTCAAATTCGTCGCCACCGCACGCAATTAACTTATTAGAAAAAATTATGCCTGAATTAAAATAAATGCTTTCTTCGAATTCTTTTATTTGAGGATTACTCGGTATTCCAGTTATTACTTTACCTAAGTTAAACCCGCTATGTCCTACTAATGCTATTTCACCGCCATAGCCCAATATTTTCTGAGCGATGAATCCATTGCTAGTACTATAGACTAATTCTTTACTGTAACCCGCATTTTCTATTAGCTTATAGCATCCAGAATAATCAGTGAAATAAATCTCACTATTGATTTCTGCTATGTCGGTAATGAAAGAGCTGATTTCTATATCTATACTTGTAACTGTATCTGCATCAATGCTGTATTCGTAAAGTAGGGGGGAACCTTCAGTATTAGTTCTTAAACCGATGTAAATCTTGTTGTTGATAAGGGAAAGTTTTGAGATTTGTGTGGAGAATGGTGTGGGTATAGTTACCCAAGTTGCTCCGAAGTCGGTGCTTCTGATTAATGTGCCAGAGCGGCCACCGGCATAGTAAGTGCTATCATTATAGATTACCAAGTCTTTGAGGAATGATGAGACTCCTGTCGCTTTTTTGCTCCAGTTCTCACCATTATTATTGCTTACGAAAATAACTCCATTTTCACCGCTGGCTACTAATCTACCGTCTGGTGTTGCTTCTATATCTAGTAGCAAAATGCTGTTATTAAGTACTAAAGCATTCCAGTCTTCACCATCGGAAGACCTGAAAATTTGTCCATTGCTAGCAGACGCAAAAAGATATGAATCCGACTTTGCAATGGACGAAATGTAATTATCATCAATACTTGTCTTTACTGGGTCTTCTATACACGAAGTCAATAAAGCCAAGATTAATAGAACTATTATTCTATAAAGGTATATTACCATGTTTCTTCGGTGGATTCTTATCCACTTTGTTTTTCAATAAATTGAATGAATCAATTAATCGTTGTCTAGTAAATTTGGGCTCGAAAATATCATCGATATAGCCGTAAGAAGCTGCTATATATGGATTAGCAAACTTTTCATTATACTCATCTTCTAACTCAATCATCTTCTCAGCTTTGTTATCGGCTTCATCGACTTGCTTCTTGAATATAATCTCAATTGCACCTTTTGCACCCATAACTGCAATCTCTGCTGTAGGCCAAGCAAAGTTGAAATCACCTCTGATATGCTTGCTACTCATTACGTCGTAAGCACCGCCATAAGCTTTTCTTGTTATTACAGTGATTTTCGGTACTGTCGCTTCGCAGTATGCGTAAAGTAATTTTGCTCCATTAGATATAATTCCGCCCCATTCCTGCTCTCTACCAGGCATGAATCCTGGTACATCTTCGAATGTTAATAATGGGATATTGAATGCATCGCAAAATCTGATGAATCTAGCTGCCTTACGAGAAGCTTCATTGTCTAGAACTCCCGCTAATACCATTGGCTGATTAGCCACAACGCCTATAGACATGCCACCTAAGTGAATGAAACCTACTACTATATTTTCTGCATAGTCTTGATGAACTTCTAGGAATTCACCATCATCTGCGACTTCTCTTATAACATTTTTGATATCATAAGGTTGATTCGGATTTGCAGGTACTATATAGTTCAGATCTGGACTTTCTCTATCGATTGGGTCGGCTGTCTCTTTGAAAGGGGCAGCTTCTGCATTATTACTAGGTATATATTCTAATAGATTTTTTACTATTTCGATTGCTTCTAAATCATTGTCAGCGACGAAGTGAGCAACCCCACTTTTAGTGCTGTGAATAGAAGCGCCACCTAAATTCTCAGGTGTCAAATCTTCGTGAGTTACTGTCTTCACTACTTTGGGGCCAGTTACAAACATATATGATGTATCTTTGACCATAATAACGAAGTCTGTTATAGCTGGAGAATAAACTGCTCCACCGGCACAAGGACCCATAATAACAGAGATTTGTGGGATTACTCCCGAAGCGATTGTATTTTGTAAGAAAATATCTGCATAAGCACCAAGCGAGATAACTCCCTCTTGTACACGAGCTCCACCCGAATCGTTCAAACCGATGACTGGCATTCCATTTTTCAATGCCATTTCCATTATTTTCACTATTTTTCTACCGTGTTGCTCAGCTAATGAACCACCAAGTACTGTGAAGTCCTGTGAGAATGTGAAAATACTTTTACTATTAACATTACCATAACCTGTTACTACTCCATCTCCTAGAACAACAGTTTTGTCTAATCCGAAAGCAGTTGAGTGGTGATGAGCTAGCATATCCATTTCGGTGAAACTACCTTTATCCAGTAGTAAATCTAGTCTCTCTCTGGCTGTTAGTTTGCCTCTTTTGTGCTGTGCTTCTATTCTATCTTTACCGCCACCCTGTTGGGCTTCGTCCTTTTTCTTTTGGAGCAGCTCAATCTTTCGTTCGATTTCTCTGTTATTTTCCATAATATAATCTATTTAGTTAGTTAATATTTCTTTAAATTAATAAATTAATGAATAATTATAAAATAGTAATACTTATATAGCACATAAATATTTATTATTTTTGTATTCATTAAGAACTAAAATAAAAAGAACCATGAGAATATTTATCTTTTGTTTAATATTATCAACTACTTCTATGTTCGGTCAGGATATAAATAGTGATATAGAATCTCTCAATAAAGATGAGATTTATAATAGAATTAGTGGCGAGCCTGCTCTCACTAATACTAAGGATTACTTAGTAAATCAGTACAAATCTCTCGGATTAGAAGAGCTGACAGACGGCTACACTGACGAATTTGAGGTGGAGAGTGGTCTTAGCTTTGGCGATAATAGTGTTTCATTCAGCGTTATAGTACCTCGTATGGGTATCCCAATGGATAGAATAAAGCCAAGTATTCAGAAATGGGAATTCGAAAAAGATTGGCTTCCTCTTGGGTTTACTTCTGATGGTAATATCTCTGAAGCTGAATTAGCTTTTGTTGGATATGGGATAACGGCACCCGATTATGATGACTATTCTAGAATGGATGTTAAAGGTAAAGTAGTAATAATTCTTACTGATTCACCAGATGGAGCAATATCAGAAAAATTCCAATTATTCAGTAGCTACGAATATAAAGTAAAAAATGCTCAGAAAAATGGAGCGATTGGTGCTTTATTCATCAAAGCAATGGGCGATTCAGCAAATGTATTCGAACCAGTAATAGTAGATAAATTCAACTCTGGTATTATAGCTCTTCAAGCTAATAGAGGTTCTCTAGAGAGATACTTCAATAAGAAAGTTGCTCTGATTGACAAAGAAAGAGCTATTAGAGAAACTAAAAAACCAAATAGTTTTATACTTTCTAATGTAAAAGTTGATATGAATTTGCAATTAGAAGCTAAAGCTATTAAATACTCGAATGTATATGGGATGATAGAAGGTGAGGACGAAAACAGAAATGTAATAATAGCATTTCCTTATGACGAAGCATTATCTGACAAAAAAATAGAAGACTATATAAAGAAACAAAATAAATTCTACTACGAATCTGGTAATAATATATCGGGTATTGCAGCCGTTATGGAGTTAGCAAGAAGATTCAAAGAGAACCCAGCACCAGTGAATATAGTATTTGCAGCACTAAGTGGTGATGAGCCAAATCTAGAAGGAGCAAAGAAAATGGTAGGGGAACTTGATGAAAAAGTCGCTAATTCATCAGCTATATTCTATCTAGATAATACAGAAAAAGTACATAAGAAACACTTGATTATCAACTCGAATGACCCGCTAATAGTAGAGAATTTCAGAAATGTTGAATCATTCAAATCTTTGAATGCAGAAGCGAAAGAATTAGACGCTAGAGATACAAATCCAGTTATCAGTAAAAACAAAAAGTACGTTAGAGTTTGGAACAAACTTCGTAGCTATCCTCCTGCCAAAAGAGAATGGACAGAAAGTGATTTCACAGACCTAAACGAGTATATAAACTTGCTAGAGCAAACAATCAGAAACCTGACTCAGGAATAATGAACAAGAAAACATTTGCATTGCAAGTTGGAGATGGTTTAGTAGTTAACGGTGATATATATAGCGCCGTCGCTACTTCGCAACCTATTCTTATTATAACACACGGATTCAAGGCATATCGCGAATGGGGATTCTTCCCTTATATGGCAGAGCAATACGCACAATCGGGTATGATAGTCGTCAATATCGATTTCTCTCTGAATGGGGTTGTTGATGCCGAAAAAGGAATATTCGATGCTGATAAATTCAGATCAATTACGGTAACTCAAGAAATAAATGACTTGAATACAGTGATTGATAATCTGAAATCTCTCTTAGATGAAAACTCTATTGAAAGGTGGAATGGCGAAGTATTTCTACTCGGTCACTCACTAGGTGGAGCGGTTTCTGTTATCACAGCATCACAAAGAAATGATATAAGCAAGGTCGTAACTTGGGGCTCAATCGGTGATATAGATAGGAACACTCAAAGACAAAAAGACGATTGGCGAGCGAAAGGGGTACTTGAGTTTGAAAATCGGATAACTGGTCAAATGCTTTATCTTGATGTAGAGTACTTAGAAGATAAGCTCAGAAACAAAGAAAAATACGATTTGGAAAAATGTATTTCAGAATTAGATTTACCTATATTAATAGTCCACGGTGATAAAGATTTTACTGTTAGCATGAAAGAAGCGAAAATGCTCGATAATGCGGCAAAAAATTCCGAACTTTGCATAATAAATAAGGCGAATCATACTTTTAATTGTCGTCATCCGTTTACTGGAACTAATGAAATATTAGATCAAGCTATTAACTCAACTATTGAATTCCTAAGAAAATAATGCGAATAATCAGCACAATTATACTAGTACTGTTCTTGACTTCTTGCGAACTATTCGTAATTGGTAATAATAGACCTCCAAAAGAAGTAAATGACATTACCCAAGAATCAGCTATTGGTGGTGCACTACTTTTCACTACAGAGTTACAACTAGAAAATGTACCCGGTGCAGCTCAATTACTTTCTGATAATGAGGGTAGATACAGTGCTAATAAACAACAAGAGCAATATTACAATCTTGCAAGATTAACTAGAATTCTAAATGAAAGAAAAGTAACAAGAATTATTGCCGATACAATTTCCTTAGAGTTGCACAATGTGAAACTCGAATTCGACTATGTAAAAGAATTTGCTTTCTCTATGCGTCAGCTAGATTCTATGTGGTACGTTATGGATTTCCGCCAGATTAAGTAATAGATTACTTAGTCTTAACGGATAAAAATAGGTAAACCCAACCTATAATAAACAATAAACCACCGATTGGAGTAATCGCTCCGAATATACCGATATTAGTTATTGACAGTGCATACAGCGAACCTGAGAAAACAATAATTCCTAAAGAAAATAGAATTGCTGCACGCCCAATTTTCTTCGAGTCATACTTATCATAGAGAATTCCTGCTACTAATATTGCTAATGAGTGAAATAACTGATAGAGCACTCCAGTTTTGAAAGTCTCTAATCTACCGTTCTCATTAAGCAATTCGGATAGTCCGTGAGCACCAAAAGCACCTATAGCTACAGTAAGTAATGCGAAAATAATACCAGTCTTTATTATAGTTTCTTTAGAAATTGATGATTTTATCATGTTTTTGGTTCGATATTTGATTAAATTATACTAAGTTAAGAGAATACTAACAGTTTATTAACGTATAATATACGGAAATAACATAAATTTGCATATAACAATTAAATAAAAGTTGAAGATTATGACTAACGATTTATTCCCAAGAAAAACCAAAATCTTATGTACAATTGGCCCTGCGGCTACAGGTACAGAAAATCTTACAAGACTAATTTATGCTGGTATGGATGCCGCGAGATTGAATTTCTCGCATGGTAGCCACGAAGTTCACAAAAAGACTATAAAATATATTCGTGCTGCTTCCAATATAGCAGGTAAAAATATCCCTATCCTAATGGATTTACAAGGACCGAAAATTAGAATCGGTAATGTAAAAGCAGGTGGAGTAGAGCTAATCGATAAGCAAGAGTTTACTATTACAACTAAACAGCTAAAAGAAGGCAATGAGAAAATAGTAAGCACTGAATATACTGAGCTTAAAAATGAAGTAAGACCCGGACATACTATATTACTTGATGATGGTTATATTAGCTTAAAAGTAATCGATGTTAAAGGCCCAGAGATAAAAACTCAGGTAATAAAAGGTGGGATTCTAAAAAGCAAGAAGGGTATAGTTGTACCGGGTGCGAGTAGTAATGCTCCATCTTTAAGTGAAAAGGATTTAGATGATTTGAAGTTTGGATTGGATAATGGGGTAGATGGGGTTGCATTATCTTTCGTTCGTTCACGAGAAGATATAGTAGAATTAAAAACAGCAATGAAAATCTTCAAAAGAGAAGTACCAATAATTGCTAAAATAGAAAGAGTAGAAGCATACGAAAATATAGATGAGATTATCCAAGAAGCTACTGGTATAATGGTAGCAAGGGGAGACCTTGGTCTTGAAATGGCTGCCGAGAGAGTGCCATTAATCCAAAAAGAGATAATCAATCGTTGTAATTATTTCGGTAAACCTGTAATTACGGCTACTCAGATGCTAGAATCGATGATAGAAAACCCACGTCCGACTAGGGCAGAAGCAAGTGATGTAGCCAATGCAGTTATGGATGGTTCGGACTGTCTGATGCTAAGTGCAGAATCGAGTGTTGGTAAATACCCATACGATGCAGTAGGGTATATGTCTAGAATTATAAAAAATATAGAAGAAAAATATCCTTTCGGAAGTGAGAAATACAAGTCTAGCTTCAACGATGGAGATATCTCTGATGCACTAGGTCACGCAGCTACTATGATAGCCGACCAGATTAATGCTGCCGCTATAGTATCGCTAACTAGTTCAGCATATACTGCGAAAAATGTAGCTAACTATAGACCAAGAGTTCCGATAATAGCTTTTACTGATATAGAATCAGTGGCTCGTAGATTGTCGTTTATCTGGGGTGTAATTCCTAAATTCGTTGATAAGCCAATTAAGTCCGAAGACGTAATCGTAACTTTCAGAGAAGAATTACTAGAAGAGTTTGATTTTATAAAAGAAGGAGACTATGTTGTATATGTAGCCGGTCTTTCTAAAGATAAACCAAACTATCAGAATATGATAAGAGTATTCAAATTTTAATAAAGAATTCGTCTTTTATAGGCGTTTCATTCTTTAGTTTTTTAATTGAATCTTTGTCCAAACATTCGTTGATTTTCTGTATTAACAGTTTTTCTTCGAATGGTTTGGCTATGAATGCAGCAGCACCCAATTGGTAAGTAGATTTGATTTTTTCTTTGGTTATTAGGGCCGAAAGTATAACTACTTTTGTGTCTTTAGTAATTGACATGTGCTTTATTAAATATAGCAATGAATCACCATCAATATTGGGCAAACTAAGATCAAGCAATATAAGTAGCGGTTTTTCTTTTATTACTAGTTCTAGACCTTCATGTGGAGTAGCAGCTTCGAGTACGGTAAATCCGTATTTTTCAAGCATATTACGAGCTAATTTGATTATCCACTTGTCGTCGTCTATTATAACTATAGTATTATTGATGTTTTTCATATTTCCTGCTATTTCGGTATCACATTTGCTGTATTACTTAAGTATTATAAACAAATTTGTATTAACATACGTTTACATAATAATACAAAAATCATGAATTTCAAAAGAATTATTTGAAGAAGAAGAAAGACATAGAGGAAGTAAAAGCGGAAGCACAAAAGAAACCATCTCGGATTAGGAAGTGGATAGTGCGTCTTGTTTTGTTTTTACTTCTGTTTGTTGTCTTTACTATTACTGGTGCATTCGTATCTCTCCAATTCAAATCTGTTCGTACTGTAATACTAGATTTTGCAGAAGATGAGATTAATAAGAGCCTGAATGCGAAAGTCAATGTAGATGACTTTACTCTCACTAGCTTGAAGTCAGCCGATTTATTCGGGGTTTCATTAGTCTTGGATGATAAAGATACTATTGCTATTATTCCAGAAGCTAATGCATTAGTAAACCTCGAAGCAATTCTCAACGGTAAAATATTCATAAATGATTTAGTTCTGCATAACGCAAAAATCAATATGCTACGTAACGAGGAAGGAATATGGAATGTATCACAAATACCAAAACCTTCGACGGACACTACCGCTCCACCAGATACAAAAATACTTTTCAGTAAGCTGAGACTAGTAGATGCTGACTTCAGAATGTATGACCCTTATGCTGCGAATAAAGACGCATCTGGATTCAATACAAGTAATCTTCATCTTGAAAATTTAAATTTAAGTAGTTCACTATTTATTCGACCAACTAAGAAGCAACTAAAAGCTAGTCTTGATAATTTATCGTTCTACGAATCTGTAATGAAAAAGAGACTAACTCCAACGCACTTAGAATTTGCTATAGATAGCAATTTCGTTAGTATTACTGATTTGGAATATGCATCAGGAAAAACTAAGCTCAACCTCGATGCTAAAATAACTGGGATAGATATATTCGGTGGTATCAATGATGGGGATTTCGAAAAAGCCGAGATAATGCTCGATGCTAAAGCAGAAAGCTTGAATATTCCAGAGCTAATGACTCTTCTTAATTCACCAGTCGATTTCAGAGGTACACACGATATGACTTTGAAAGCTGATGGGAATATGGACGATATTAATATCCAAGAATTCAAATTGAAGTTACCAAACTCAAATGTGAAGATAAAAGGTAGAATAAAAGATGTTACAAACTCTGATAAAATCTATTTCGATTTGACGGCTAATAATTCTCACGTTGCTTATAATGATGTAGTCAAATTCTTGAATATGAAAAATAACAATATGCCTGATTTCATATTTGCAAATTTCAATCTGATGAGAATGAAAGGCACACCTAACAATCTGCACTTCGATTTAGATGCAAACTCAGGTGTTGGTAGTTTGAATGGTGAGTTAGTTGTGCAAAATAGTAATAAATTAGACGTGAAATACGATGGTAAAGTTAGCGCACTAAATGCTAATAAGCTATACCCGAATACAATTACAACTAACATAAATGGCGAACTCCACACGGAGCTATTAGGCATCACAGGTGATAACCCGACGATCAATCTAACATTTGATGGTGGGGCTAACTCAATAGATAAATACAAAATGTCTAGACTGAAAATTGATATGAAATCGGAAAATTTCAGTCTAGTAAGGTTAGATACTCTATATGCAGAATTTGGATCTTCCACTATGGGGTATTCGATTGGTGTACCAGAGAAAAGCTATATAAAAGGACATGGCTTACTCGATATTAGCGATAAAGATAATGCACTTTATAATATGAATGTAGATTTCAATGCTGTTAATCTAAAGCAATTACTAGAAAATGAAAAAATGCCTAGCTATCTATCTGGTAGTTCCAAATTACAAGGTAAAGGGCTAGAGTTAAATAATATTACAGGTGAATTCGATACCGATATTAGGGATATAGTATTCGATGATAGAGCTTTCTTTCCATTTGGTTTCAAACTGAAAGTCGATAAATTCAGTAATGAAGATAGGAAAATCGAATTCGATTCTGACTTCGGTAGTATATTACTTCAAGGTAACTATAACTTCGAAAATACTCTGACTTCGCTTCAAAACCAGAGTTCATCTCTCTATAATTTTATAGCACAAGAGGTGAATAAACTAATCCCTAGCGATCAAGAGCTAGTTAATAAGCTAGTGCTAATGGAAGTAGAAAAGATGGGTTCTTTTGACCCAATCGATGCTAATTTGAAAATCAATATTTCTGATTTCTCATTCTTAACTGCTTTTATGGACGGTGTCAACTTACGTATGAACACCGAGTTAAACTTCCATATTTTTGCAAAAGATAATGAAAGTTCCTTATATATAAATAATCTGAAAATAGAAGATTTGTATTATAATTCTGGTAAACAGACTGTAACCTCTCGTGGTTTGTCTGCCGAAGGTGGACTCTATATGAAGCTAGTGGATTCTTCTGCAGTGTTCTCTGATTTCAATTTGAAAGCTAAAGCAAATGAGAAAATTTCTATTAATGAAAATACTTTGAATTACCCTGCTATTAATCTGGAATATGATGGGAAGGAATTCAAATTTACAGGGCAGACAGATTTCAATAATCAAATAGATATTGCATTCGATGGTAATACTACTATTATTCCGGGTGGTATTCAACTAGGATTTTCACGACTAGATTTGTCCTATGAAAATGAATATAACTTATCTCTGAGTGAACCTATAGATGCCAAATTTGTAGATGGTGGGTTTACTATTAATTCTATGGAGTTAACTAACCCCAATACTAAAGAGAGAATCAATCTAGGTGGTGAGTACAATGCTGATAATAATCGATTCAACAATTTCAATCTAACCTTGAATAATCTAGATATTCAAGCAATCAAATCATTTATTCCTAGACAAAAGAGAAAAGCATTCGACCAGTTAAACGGAAAAGTAGATTCGATGAATGTCGTTTTGAATGGCGATGTTGATAATCCTAAAATGAAGTTTTTCGTTCGTTCTAATGATATAAGTGTCAATGAGCAGATGGTGGGGGATATAAATGCAGACTTGGAATATGCTGACAAGCAAATAAAAGGTGGTTTAGTAATCAATCATTATTCTGATAAATCAAATATGCCTGATTTAGTAAAGGGTGAAATTAACTCTTTCCCTATCGATTTGTCGTTGACGGAAGTTGAGAATCGATTTTCTACTACTAAACAAGCCGATATGTCGTTCGTGATAGATTCACTACCTTTATCTATTATCAGTCCATTTGTACCTTCCATAAGCTATCTGAAAGGAATTGGTAAAGGGAAGCTATTGGTGGGTGGACTTTTACCTGATGGTCTAAATTTCAATGGTATTGTAAGATTTGATAATGCTTCTTTCCTTGTTGATGCTACTAATGTTGGCTACAGAGCGAAAGGCGGGTTGATACTCAAAGAAAATAAAGTATTCCTAGAAGATGTGAAGCTATACAACTTACCTGATGACCTAAGTGGAGGTGTAGCAGATGTAACTGGTAATATTACATTAGAAGAAATGAATATAGCCGGCCTTGATATTGGAATGAAAACTAAGAGATTCTTGGTTATGCACGATGAGACTCAGAAAGCAAAAAGTGATTTATTCGGAAGACTAATTATTTCAACTGAAAAGGACTCACTGCGTTTTTACGGTAGTTTCGAAAAGCCAAATCTAGATGGTTATGTGGCAATCGAATCAGCTGATTTGAAAATGCCTGATGAAGAAGAGATTCAACTCGTTCGCTCCAAGTTCATATATACTAGAACTGGTGATTTGGTAACAGCTACCTATGGTAGAGAAGATAGCGTAAAAGTAAAGAAAACTAAGAAGGCTCAGGAAGTATCAGAGAGCTTATTTGATTTGTTGAATATGGATTTGGACGTAGAGTTCAGAGGACGTACTCTTATTGATATGCAAATCAACCAATTCTTAAGTACAAGTGTTATTGTTGGAACACCTACGAATCTACGTAATATTCGATATGTAAAAAATAGAAACAGCAAAGAAGCTAAGCTGTATGGGCGTATAATCCTTAAAGAAGGTAGTAAGCTTTCATTCTTCAAAACGTTCGACATTGGTGGAGATATAAACTTTCCTACGGGAAATATATCTAACCCGACACTTGATTTGACTGCAACTTATGAAGGGACTACTGCTGATTATAAAAAGTATAAAGTTGAGATATTTGTTACTGGCACTAAGGAGAATCCAGACCTTCGTTTCGAATATGAAGTTGGTGGTGAAACTGGTATTGGTGATAAAGAAAAGAAACTTTCAGATATTATTTCACTACTTTTGACTGGAAGAACTTCTGACCAAACTAGTACTAGTAATGGGAGTGGACAAGAGATTAATCTACAAAGTACTATTGCTTCAGATATTATCACTCGGCAAATAGCGCAAGAGTTAGGGAAATTAGGACTTAGTGCCCAGATAGATTTCGATGAAAACTTCGAAGATGCGCGGGTAAAAATCGGTGGTGATATAGTCGGTGGTGCTCGTTGGTCATTCGGTGGTAATGTTAATGATATCAGTGGTTCTAGACTAGAAGTAGAGATACCACTCGATGCCTTTTTTAATCTATCAGAAGAAGATTGGCTGAATATCTTGCTTAACTTTACTTATGTAAATTCACCCGAAACAGTGAAAACTGATGAGAATCAAATTCATTGGGAAGGGAAATTGAAGTTTGGTGGTAGCTGGTAAGCTATAGTTATACTTTTTCTGCTACTCGTAACTTTGCACTTCTTGCTCTTTTGTTGAGCTCTATCTCTTTCTTATTTGGAATAATCGGAGTTTTAGTGATTGTCTTAAGTATAGGGTCTATAGCTACGTAATTGCCATAGTATTTCTCATCTCTAGTAACGGATGGTCTTCTTGTTGCAGAGTATTTCTTGAACATGTCTTTCACTATTCTGTCTTCTAGAGAATGATATGACATAACCACAATTCTTCCACCACTGTCTATTCTAGGAATAATTTCAGTTAATGTGTTTTTAAGTACATCTAGTTCTGCGTTTACGTGAATTCTTATTGCTTGGAATACTCTAGAAAGAGATTTGAATAGGAATCTTTCTGGGACTATTTCGGCTATTAATGCCTTCAAGTCAGTAGTAGTGCTTAGAGAAGAAGCACGACGACTCTCAACGATTCGTCGCGCTATTTTCTTTGAATATGGCTCTTCGCCATAATCCTCAAAAACTTGGATTAGTTCTTCTTCACTTGCAGTATGCAAGAATTCTTTTGCAGTCTCTCCTTCAGTTCCGAATCTCATATCGAGTTCGGAGTCGAATCGGTAGCTTATCCCCCGACTGCTACCGTCTAACTGAAACGAAGAAACACCTAAGTCAAGCAAAAGACCAGATACTTTTCCATCGTTCTCCTTTATGCTGCATGCCTCATCGAAACTTGCGTTTCTTAATTGTAACATGCCATTTTCTATCTGTGTAGAAAATCTTTCTTGGCAGTGTGCTATCGCATCTGGGTCTTTATCAAACGAAATTAGTTTGCCACCTGGCTCCAATTTCTCTAATATTGCCGCAGTATGCCCTCCGCCGCCTAACGTACCGTCTATGTACAAACCTTTCGGATCTACTATTAGGAAGTGCAAACACTCCTGTAGTAATACCGGGTCATGGTAATTATATTCTCTTTCTTTAGCCATAACCTTTAATCTTCTTTTTTAGTCATTACAAATTTTGCAACATCTTCATAGCTTTCGCCGAAGTTATCTATGCTTTCTGAGAATGTGTCCGGATTCCAAAATTCTATTTTGTCCACCATTCCCATTATCAATACTTTTTTGTCAATACCAGCGAATTCTATTAATCGCTTGGGTAAACTGATTCTGTTTTGCGAATCCAAACTAACTTCATCGCTCCACATTAGCAATACACGTAGGAAATATCTATTCTTTTCGTCGTATTGGTTCAGTGCTTGCAACTGCGTTTGGTATTTCTTCCACTCATCCATAGGGTAAGCGACTACGCAATTATCAGTGCCACGAGTTACTACAAATGTCTCATTCGATTCGTTAGATAGCATTTTTCGCATCTTTGCAGGTATATTCACTCGACCCTTCGAGTCTATAGAATATGTTTCCTGACCTTGAAAAAATGACATCTTTTACACCTGTATATACTCAAATAGGAAAAATGACACACTTTCTACCACTTTTACCCACTTTGACACATGCAATTAACCAAATATAATTTGAAATACAAAAAAATATTTATCAATATTTGCAAAATAGTTTTGTATGCATTGCTAATAGTGAAGTTGTGATATTGAATTATTTGTGAGTGAAAGTGGGTGATATTGAAATAGTTTAGAAAGTGGAATTATTTCGTTAGGTTGTATCAATATGGTAACATTGATTTTTGGTGATTTTATAGGGAAAGTGGTGGATTGTGGGTTGAAATGAAAAAAGCCGAAACTATATATAATTATTTCGGCTTTTGTTTGATTTCTATTTTGGGAGATTTATAATTTTCCGTGTTCTGGTTTCGGTCTTCCCTCAGCTTTTTCGTCCCATTTGAAATATTCGAATACTGCGTGCCCACCGTCTATTCTAAGGTTTTCACCATTAAGGAATAGAAGGTCTGGATTACAAAGTGCTAATACTAGTGCAGCAACATCTTCCGCAGTAGTTACTCTCTCGAAAGGATTTTGCTCTTTAGCCAAATCTATCATACTAGGGAAACCTGGTATTTTAGATGCCGCAGGGGTATCAGTAACACCAGCGAATATGCTATTTGAAGAGATACCGTGAGGAGCAAGCTCGATAGCTAACTGTCTTATATATGCTTCTAGTGCAGCTTTCGCAGCCGATACAGCTCCGTAGTTAAGCATCGCTTTTTTAGAGCCAACACTTGTGAAAGCTAATATTCTTGAATTATGACTAAACAGCTTTGCTCCGAACACATCTTGTGTCCAGTAAACCAAACTATTAGCCATAACATCCATTGTCATTTCTAATTGTTTTTTCGATAATTGAGCTTCTTCGAATTCAGATACCAAATACTTAAGCGTACCAAAAGCTAGTGAATGTACTAAAACTTTTAGTTCGTGACCTTCTACTATTTCAGCATTTGCTTTGATTGCCTCTACTACTGCGGCTCTGTTCTTATCATCTGCAGCATTAGTATTGAAAAAATGTACGTCAACTCCGAGTGCTGATAATTCATCTCTGAATTCTTCAGCTTTTACTCTGTTTTGACCTAAATCCATGTGTACGCCATAGATATTGTATCCATTCTCGGCTAATTTTCTTGCCGTCGCTTTACCAAATCCACTCGAAGCACCGAGTATTAAAGCATAGGGTTTAGTTGCACTCATTATTTACCTTCTAAAAAAGTATTTATTTTGTTTGTTTTAAGATTTATAAGTTAATAAAATTTTTTTTCAATTCTATGTACCTTATCTTTGGAAATCGAAAAATCAAAAGAATATGAAGAAAAAATGAAAAATATCACCCCTCCAAGCCCTAAAAACCCAAAATTAGAGAAGGATGTTTTCGAAGCATTCATGGAATTAGTCCGAATACTCCGCAATGAATGTCCATGGGATAAGAAACAAACCAATAAATCTATAGCCCATCTGACGATTGAGGAGTCTTATGAAATAATGGATGCGATAGATAATAATGACGATAAGGAATTGGCAAAAGAGTTAGGCGATGTGTTACTTCACGTGTTGCTACATAGTGTAATTGCTGAGCAAAGAGGCGCTTTCGGTATCACTGATGTAATCAATAGCGTTCACGAAAAGATGGTACATAGGCACCCACACGTTTTCAGCGATACTAAAGTGGAATCGGAAGATGATGTAGTGAAGAATTGGGAGTTATTGAAGAAAAGTGAAGGAAAGAAATCTGCACTTGAAGGTGTGCCCAAAGGTTTGCCAGCATTGCTAAAAGCGGAGAGAATGCAACACAAAGCTGCCAAAGTTGGCTTCGATTGGGATGATAAGAGCGATGTATGGAATAAAGTATTCGAAGAGATAGACGAGCTAAAAGAGATGATAGATGCTGGCAACAAGGAACGAATGACTGAGGAATTCGGCGATGTTATATTCTCATTGGTCAATGCAGCTAGACACGAGAAAATAGTTGCCGAAGAAGCTGTTCACTTCACTAATAATAAGTTCATATTCAGATTCCAATACATAGAAAAAAGAGCAGCAGAGCTAGGGAAATCTATGGAAGATATGACACTAGCAGAAATGGACGTTCTTTGGGACGAAGCTAAGAAAATATAATAGAAATAGTTAATTTAGTAAGCACCTAAATACTTAAAAAGAAGAAACCATGACAAAGAAATTATTACTTATTTCCTTAATAGTAGCATTCGCTACTGCTAATTTAATTTCTCAAACTCCTCAGAAGTATATTGAGAGGGATTTTTTGGCCTATCTCAATCATTTGATAAACCAAGAATTTACTGAGTCGGTTGAGTATCTTTATCCTGAACTTTTTGATTTTGTTCCCAAAGAGCAGATGATAGCAACTATGGAAGAGACATTTAATAATCCAGAAATTAATATTAGTCTTAATAAACCCAATATTCTAAATGTTGGAGAAGTGAGACATATAGATAGTGTTTACTTCTGTATGCTAAAATACTCGCACAAAATGAATATGAAGTTTGATGATAGTAATGATACGACCATTACTCAGCAAGATATTGAATTAAGAAATAATCTTACATTATCTGGCTTAGAAAGCACTTTCGGCAAAGAAAATGTAAGCTATGACGCTACTAATAGCTCGTTTGATATACTTTCTATAAAGGATAGCTATGCCAAATCCTATGATGGACTAACAGATTGGAAATTCATAGATATAGAAAAGGATAACTTGATGCTCCTTAATATACTTCTACCACCACAATTAGTTGAAGAGATTCAAGCTGAGGAATAACCTATATCTCATTCACGAATTGCATTAGTATATTCAGATCTACGTGATCCATTATTACAATCTTCCACCATTTGTTATCACCATCGTGCGTTTCTGGTACCAATCCGTATTTGTGTGCTATCTCATTTGTTAGCTGGTCTGAGAATATAGTTACTATATTCATATCCTTCTCACGGAAGTACTTGATTTGCTTTTTGTCAAGCTCTGTGCAGAGTCTATCAGTTCTGTAAATCAGTGTCTGCATTTTCTCCAACCAACCGTAAGGCCCGTAAGCCATTAGTATCATCCAAACGGCTATTGCATTTGCACCCGAACGTGAGCCAATTAGTGTCAAATCCATACCCGATACGTACTGCGCTTCTTTTGTCAATACATATTCGATTAGTCCTTTTTTAGCTAAGAAAACCCCAGTACCATAAGGTGCTTGGAGCATTTTATGTGCATCAATTGTTATAGAGCTGACTTCCGGATTAGCAAATGATAGTGATTTGTCATTAGAAGTAACAGGGTATATGAACCCACCGTAAGCACCATCTATGTGGAGCTTGTACTCTACACCTGCAGCCTTTAGAGCGTCTATATATATTTGTGGATTATCAACTGAGCCGAACATAGTCGTAGCCATATTAGCTATTACTATGAAGTATTTTCTGCCATCTTTTATTGCTTGCTCTATAGTGCTAGCAACTGCTTCAGGCGTTATTTCTCTTGTGTTTTCTATTACGGGTACGGAATACTTTCTTATAATCAACAGGTTTGATGCTTTGGGAATAGAGTAATGCGTATCTTCTGAGCAAAGCAGAGCAATTTCTTTATGCTTTGCGTTTCTTTCCACTTTGAAATAATTACGATAAATCCAGCAGGCTTGTATATTGGCTTCCGTTCCACCCGATGCTATATAGCCGTCTTGCTCGTCTTCTCCGCCACCTAGCAAATCTTCTGCTAGTATCTTGATTGCTTCTCGCTCTATATCGTGAGTACCTACGAAGAACTCTTCGGATTCACCCAGAGTATGACACCCGATATGATTCGGATTCTGAACCAATGTGTTCATAAACGGAGCATCTTCGAGGAAAGGGGCATGACTAAAAAAAACTTTACTGTCCAGATGAGAGGCAGGTATGCCAATACTTAGACCATTTTCATAATCAACGTTTTTGTCTAAAGCTTCGAATACTTTATCTCTAATCTGTTTTGGGCTAAGTTTTTTCCAGTATTTCATTTTCTTTTTCTGTGTTTATTCAAATATGAATTACAAAAATAAGACAAAAATATCTTAAAACTAAATCTATTTCCAGATTACATCACCGAAGTGGATTTGAGTTTGCTTAGTTTCGAAGTCGGTTGACTCTACGAATAATCTATAAACTAGATTTCTTTCCAGTTTCTCCGCATCGAAGGGTATCTTAAGTACGAAATCACCAACTTGCTTGCTCTCATTCATAAGAGGTAATGAAACCGTCGTGTCGTTTAATGCCAACCAAATATTATAATTGCCTTTAATAGCAGAACCAATCCAAAGTGTAAGAGTATCAGTCGCTGGAAGGGGGTAAATAGCATAGAAGCAAAAATGATGTTTGCCAAAGCTGACAACTTCATAGCACTCAGGTTCCCAATCTGTATCTACCTGTTTTATTTTCTTTGTTAGTGAGTCATACTCACTGACGCCGCTGTACTGTGAGCGTGGCGTATCAATATCGACTACTTTATCATCACTGCATGAGATAGCAAAAGCGATAAGAGGTATTAAGAAAATAAGTTTTATTGTTTTCATAGTTGTTAGAAATAAATAGAAGCAAATAGAACCGCTGCTGTGTTAATATTCAGCCCACTAGGATTACTGAAACGCAATGAATTTTCATCAAAAAAAATGAAGTTCAACTGCCCTTCTATTCCTAAACTTATATTAGGATTGAAAAAATACTCCACCCCATAACTTGGACCTACTATTATATCCATCATACTAGAAGTAGCGGCGTCTAATGTAGTATATATAAACCCACCTTTTAAACCTAAGTAAGGTCTTGCCGATTTATCATTAGTATATAGTTTAGCTCCCAACCCGAAATCTATTTCTGTTCCTAAGTTGTCCTGGTATCTAGTACCAAAAGCGGGTGCTAATATAAAGCTATCGGAAAGCCAAATCGGTATTTGCAAATCGAAAGTTGACTGCTGTACCGCAACGGTGAAACCCATTGATGGCTTCTCTACTTTCTCTTCTGCCATAAGCAGAAAAGGTATAAGCAATGTAAGTAAAATCATTTTTTTCATTTAGGTACTCCTAAGTTTAAATTCTTATAAATTCTTTGTTTATTCGCTTCGTTTGTTTTGAAGAAAGCTGCTTCACCAATTATCTTCCCTTTAGTGCTATTTTGTAAATACATCACGTAAACACCATCACTAAAACCACTAAGCTCCATTGATAATGTATGGATACCAATACCTACATATTTATATTCGTAGATAGTAAAAACATCATTCGTATTGCCAATATTACTCCCGAGATATAGCTGATTACCCAAGTAATCAGGTATATTAGCACGTAATATAAAAATTGTCAAAAGGAAATCATCCTGTATAGTATATTTTAAGTTCATAAGATTACTAGTAATAGTAGGGTAGGCGATTATACCTTGTTGACTAAAGTCGAAATCATCAACTACAACTATAGTATCTATAGGTGGCACTAACACAGGGCCAAAGCTAAGTGTTCCAGCAGAATCACCGTTTTCTAAGTAAATCTGTAATTCGTTCACTATTGGTGGGTCAAAACTAGGATTAATAGGGTAGTTTATGTCAGAGCTATCAGAGCACCCAAAAGTGATTAATAAGACGATAAATATGAGATTGCAATTAGACTTTTTCATCTTTAATTCCCAATATTCAAATTCTTATAGATTCTTTTTCTATTAGCTTCATCAGTTTTGAAGAAAGCAGCTTCGCTTAATATTAGACCACTAGAGTTATCTCTAATATAAACAACATATACACCATCGGATAAGCCACGCAAATCTATCACATAACTCATCTGTTCACTTGCAAAAGCCAAAAAATTCAGATCATAAGTAAATTCTGAATTGCTTTTCCCTATATTGCTCCCCATAAATAAATGATTACTAAGAGCAGAGCTTACATTAGCACGTACTAAGTATATTACAATACTTACAGTTTTTTTAGTTGAAAAGGCAATCGATATGTGATCTGTTGCTATTGAAGGGTACACAAACATTGTATTATGAGGTTCGTCTTCAATTATCGGAACCAAAACAGGACCAAACTTCAATATTCCTGCGGCTTGAGCATTCTCCAACGTTATCAACATTTCATTAACAACTGGTGGGTTAAACGTAGGATTGACTGGCCCAGAGCTTGGGTAATCATCACAGCCGAAAGTGAATAATAGAATTATGCCGAATAATATATATTTCATATCTTGATTTCTAAGATTAATAGATTTAAAATTACATAATTAATGTCAGACTTAAAAAAAGTAATTCAATATACGGTTAGGGAAGCGACAAGTAGTGATGCCGATAGCATAGCTGCGTATTGGTCAAATCTCAGCTTTGATGATGCTTTTAAATTGGGGATTGACCTAGACAAAATACCGCACACAAATGAAATTATAGATTTTATTGAACAGCAAATATCACTACCACCCAACGAAAGAAACACATACATACTTATTTGGGAGGTGGACGGCATAGCCATCGGGCATTGCAATATCACCCCAATAGTAGTTGGCGAATATGCTAATATACATTCGCATATATGGCACAAGGGCAACATTAGTCGTGGAATGGGGGAGAGTCTGATGAGGTTATCGCTGCCCATATTCTTCGAGAATTATAAGCTAAAAAAAATATATGGAGTGTTCTATGCACTCAATCCTGCACCAGAGAAGTTATGTATCAAGCTCGGCTTTAGCTTCGTAGATGAATACCCAACTATTCCGGGAGAATGGTCATTCTATCAAAACGTAAAAAAATACGTATTAAGTAGAAACGATTTCGAATCTCTAAAATGATTTTCTATTAATTTTTTTATATTGAGACTTAAACTTTACCAAAAAACAGACAACAAATGAAAAAATCTATTCTAATAATCGCAGCAGTTATATTTACTCTTTTCTCTACTGTAGCTAATGCACAAGAAATATACTCAAAAGCTTACGGAGAAAAAACTAATCCAGCATTGCTATTTATGCATGGTGGGCCAGGTTACAACTCAGTTTCTTTTGAGCTATCCACTGCTCAGGTATTGGCTGACAAGGGATTCTACGTTATAGTATATGACCAACGTGGCGGTGGCAGAAGCAAAGAAATAACCGACTCTAAATACACTCTAGAAGAAGCTTTCGATGATATAAATAATGTATTGACAAAGCACGGCGTAAAGAAAACTAGTATTATGGGACATAGTTGGGGTGGAACGCTTGGCTTGCAATATGCAATGAAATATCCCAACAAAGTTGAGAAATTTATAATGGTTGACTCTCCACTTTCCTATCAAGAGTCATTCAAAGTGATTATCAAAAGATGCAAAGAAAAATATATTGCGGAGAAATCTCCGAACTTGCAGTATATACTAATGCTCGAAAAAATGGATACAACCTCGCTAGAATACAGTTCTTATTGCTTTATGAATGCTATGCAATGTGGCTTGTACTCACCTAAAAATCAGAGCCCAGAATCACAAAAACTATATCAAGAATTATCAAAAATGCCAGAAGCTAAGTTAATGTCTGATATGACTCGTGAACCAGTTTCGGGTTTCTTTACTAATGAGAAATATACGCTAATGGATATGACTTCGATGATAGAAAAGTTAGCAAAGAAAGGGAAAATATACGGTATATACGGTGCCGAAGATGGCTTATTTGACGAAGCTCAATTTAGCAAATTCCGAGGTCTAATGGGTGAAGATAATTTATCTATTGTCGAGAATGCCTCACACAGTGTTTTCATAGACCAAAGAGAGCAATTCATTGATTTGATAAGCTGGTATATGAGTAGCGAATAAGCTATTTGAGAAGCTTTATATTCTTAGTCAAATTGATAATTGTGAATACAGAAACAAGTACAAAATTCAACCCTAGACTTCCTAGGTTGTCGAACATTAGCAATGGCTTTCCTTCTATCAGATTGAAAGCTATATCTATTCCATAATAAGTACAGAAAATCAGAAGCATAAACACGACAGAGTTGAATGTCAGGTATATACCCGATACCAGATGCTCTTCGCTATAGTACTTATCATTTTCCTTACGGAACAGTCTAACCATACTGATTATGATAATCAGAGTCGTAGTCTTCGTTATTAGCTCACGCATACTAGAAGAGTTCGACTCATTGAAAAGATAGTTGAATAGTATCTCGACCAAGTAGAATATAATACTTGCAGGTACTATCATCATAGCCAAATACTTGAATAAGTACTTTATTTCGATTTTAGTCATTAGCGGTTAGACCGAGTTTTGATTAGCTCGTTTGCATAGGTAGCGTCGTGCCAACTGATAATACTATCCACTCCGAATGCATTAGTCAACCACAATCCTAATATAGATTCCATATCTTCGTGTAGCTCATTCGTGTCTTCCATATCTATACGGAGTAATTTTTCATCGGGAATAGACACTACAAACTGGACTTCCTTACCATCTTTCATAACAGATACAGCACCTAGCGGCTTTACGTCTATCATCGTTTGCATAGACAGTTCCGATGCTATAAGAAACCCATAGAGCAATTCGCCCTTGTCTTCGCCGTCAGAGTGAGTAGAGGGGTAGAACCCGAAGTTAGCAGGGAATGGCAAAAAGCTAATGCTTTCGTTGATGCCGTCAGTAGTTTTCACTTTGAATCCATTGGACTCATTATCGTATTGGAATTTCTCTACCGAACCAGCCGCGTTCATCACTATAAAATGTGGCTTGCCTTCCTTAGAATAAGTTTGGAGATCATCAAAACTCTTCTTTTCTTGACAAGCCATCATTAGAGTGAAAATAGCTATTAATAAGACTATTTTTTTCATTTGTATTATGCCTTTAATATGCCAATCATTTCTACTTCGAATACCAAATCTTCACCAGCAAGTGGTGGATTAGCATCGAAAGTAACAGTGTCATCAGCAACAGCCACAACTTCAACTGGTATTGGTTGTCCGCCTTGCTCTTGGTTAGAGAAAGAAACTTGCATACCAACTTGGAACTCATCACTATTGTCTAGTTTGTCTTTAGCTATTTCAACTATGTAGTCAGGATTTTTAGGGCCATAAGCTTTATCAACAGGTATTTCTATTGACTTCGATTCGCCTTCTTTCATACCTAATAGACCGTCATTGAATCCTTCGATTACCATTCCCGAACCTAATTGAAATTCCAATGGCTCTCTTCCTTCTGATGAATCGAAGATATCGCCACTCTTTAATTTTCCTGTATAATGTACTTTGATAGTATCGCCATTTTCAGATATTTTCATCTGCAACCTTATGTATTTTATGTATAATAATGAACCTTTGGCAAGTATAACGTCATATATTTCGCACTTGCATCAGGTAAGAACTTACAAAACTAAAATAATTTATTGTAAGAACAATAATTAGAACAAATGACGAGTAAATTGGGAGTTGATTTTATAGATTTTCAGAATCGCGGATTATTCTGATTAAAGGATTTCACAGATTATTAGATTATTGGAAAATGCGAGGTGATAGAATCAAGGCTCTTGTAATTGCGATGTCACAGCGAGGACTGCAAGGACGCGGCTGTCTCATAATCGTCAGAAACAGGATTTAAGGGCTTTCATGAACTTTACCGTCACTCAGAGCAACACTGAGCCTGCGAAGTGGTGCGAAGAGTCTAGGGAAAGTATGTGGTGCGAGTCCCTAATATTTTAATAGCTTGGGATGATCTGATTTGTATTATTCCACTCGGAGCCACCTTAAATGTTAAGGGGGTTGGGGGATTTATTCATTTGTCTGAATCAGGATTCACTTACTTTTAAATACGAAGACAACAGAGTGTGATAAACTATGTCACTCTGAACGGAATGAAATGTAGTGAAGAGTCTAGGAGAAAAGAACTATTGCCGTTGGCTTTAGCCAACGGATATTATTTACTTCCCAATGAAGTGACTTTAGTCACATTTACTCCAATCCACAAATAGATTGTAACTAAGTAATAGGAAGGTATTGTTTAGTTAAATAATTGATGAAACTATTATTATTTATATGCGTGATTTAGTTAAGTTACCAACTCAACTTATAACTTTAAAAATGAAAAATATAAACAAGAAAATTAACTGGGATTTATTCTTTAGCAGTCTTGTTCTCTTTCCAATATTTAGATTTGTAATACTTCAAATTGTCATTACATATTTTTATATTGGTAATATCTATGATGACTGTACAAATGATTTTAATTGGTATCTAGTAGCATATATACTACCTATACTTCTTTCAATTCTTACTTCATTATTCTTGAAATGGAGACTAATTTCAGAGATAGGTAAGATATTTTTAATTTTCTTTATAGCGATAAACTATTGGGGTGCTACTTTCAATAAACAAGAAGTAGGGTATTATTTCAAGAGACCTATTGTATTTGAAGAGTTGAAAAACGCTGACAGACTATTAAATGCAGTTATTTTAAGAAAGCATTGGGACGACTCTAATTTTGTGTGTCAGAAACCTTTGTCAACTAAACACATAATCTTGTTGAAAGAGTCACCCAAAATGAGACATAATGAGAGAGTTTTTTATGCTTTTCAAGAATCTCCATTAGGCGAAAATAGTAATTACACTTCGCATTATAATGAGGCCACTTCCAAAATACCTAGTGAAAAAATAGATGAAATTCAAAGCTCAGTATACAATAGTGGGTTCCTAGATAAACCTAACAAAAAGTTTGAGAAAAGTGGAAATCAATTTGATATACAAATAGTTAATTTTGAAAATAATAGCGGTAAAGAATTCTATATAGTAACTATTAAAAGTGGAGTACTTAAAGAAGCAAAGTTCTCAGGGGTATATGAATTTCTATTTGATGAAAATGGTCTCAGAAAGAGACAAAAATATTATTATTCAAATGATATTTTTGTGGAATCCACTGAATATCCTTTAATATCTCACCTTATTGAATTATTATTCCTTTGTTTTTCTATCGTCCTGCATATTCTTATTACTCTAGTCAAGAAAGGAATAATTAGAGGTAGATTAAGAATTGGTAATTTAGGAATTTAATACAAAATTAAAATTATTCAGATAAAATACAGATAAGATTTGGATATATCTAAATCATAGATAAATTCTAATAAGTGTCTAAAAAGCAATAAACATTACACTGTAAGTCCAAACAATATATTATATTAGGTGAACTATTAATTACAAATTATCAATATTTGGAGTGTAGGATATGGATAACCAATCAATAAAAGTACCTACGTGGTTTTGGATTGCGGCTATAATCTTTCTTTTATGGAATCTGATGGGTATTGGCTCATTTTTAGGCCATACTTTAATGAAAGAAGAAATGATGCAGACATTGTCTGTTGCTGAACAAGAGCTATACAATAACTATCCTTCATGGACATATTTCGCATTTGCGATAGCAGTGTTCGATGGTACACTCGGCTGCATCGGCTTACTACTGAAAAAGAAATGGGCTCGGTCTATGTTCATAGTTTCACTTATAGGTATTATCCCTCAGATGACTTATGTTATCTTCATCGCTAATACAGCAGAAGTATATGGCCCAAGTGGATTAATAATGCCTGTTATGATAGTAGCAGTAGGGTTTTTTCTAGTTTGGTATTCTAGCAATTGTATTAAAAAAGGTTTGTTGAGATAAGTTTTACTACTCAACCACTTCAACCACCTCATCTTTTAGATAGATTTTATAATTTCCTTCGCTGTCTAATGCGGTGAGGGAGATATAGTACTTCCCAGGGAAGTTGATAGGTAGTTAGAGACTATTGAAACGTATACAATAGTCTCTGCAGTTATACTAAATACCTTCCTAGAAATTCTTAAATCTTGTCAATCCTGATTCTGACGATTATGAGACAGCCCATGCCTACAGCTTGGCAGGCAAGTAGGAGGGATAAGGTTTTTGTTTAAATCACCAATCTTCCTTTTTCTTTCCTTATTCCAAAATAATCTCGTAATTTGGTAGTTCTTTTGTTTGCAATGAATTAAAATCGTACAAAGTAATGAATATTAGTTTCTATAATCTGGGCTGCAAAGTCAATCTCGCGGACATTTCTCGAATAGCAAAGCAATTCGAGGAGTTGGGTCATACTGTTGTTGATTTCGAAGAGAAATCGGACATTGTGCTTGTTAATACTTGCACTGTTACTCATCGGGCCGATGCTGATTGTAGAAAAATTGTTCGCCGTGCTCTTCGCCGTTCGCCGAATGCGTTTGTGGGTGTACTTGGGTGCTATGCTCAACTGCAACCCGAACAGCTAGCTAAGATAGAGGGCGTTGATGCTGTAATAGGTACGAAGCATAAATTTGAAATTCCTAACCTGATAGAAAACTTTAATAAGAATGCTCAAACAGAGATTTTCGTCTCTGATTTAGATGATGCACCTTTTCACACATCTGCAGTTTCGGACAATTCGGGTCGTACTCGTGCCGTACTGAAAATCCAAGATGGATGTGATTATCATTGTTCATTCTGTACTATTCCTTTGGCTCGTGGTCATAGCCGTAGTATGCCTTATGACCAGATTGAAAAGGAAATGCAAGGGCTAATTAATGATGGTTACCGAGAAGTAGTACTTTCAGGTATTAATCTTGGTGATTACAAGACTGATGATGGTATGAAATTCGTAGATGCTCTGAAATTGATTGACGAAAAATCTGGCGATATGCGTATTCGTATCTCATCTATTGAGCCGAATCTGTTAACTGAAGATGTTCTGGAAGTAGTTGCAAACTCGAAGAACATAGTACCTCATTTCCATATTCCATTGCAATCTGGCTCGCAGGAATTATTGCGAATGATGAAAAGAAGATACAAAGCTACATATTACCACGATTTGGTGTTGCGAATAAAAGAAGTAATGCCTCATTGCTGCATAGGGGTTGACGTAATAGTAGGTTTCCCAGGGGAGACTGATGAGCTAGCAAAAGAAACTTATGATTTTCTAAATGGGCTGCCAATTACTTATTTACACGTTTTCACATACTCAGAGCGTGAGAATACTAAGGCGATAAACTATGACGGAGTTGTTCCTCACGAAGTTCGTAAAGAGAGAACCCATCAGTTACGCGATCTATCGGATAGAAAGCGATTGGAGTTTGACGAATCACAAGTAGGAACTGAGCGAGTTGTCATTCCAGAAATGTATAATGAGCAAAACGGTATGTGGCGCGGTTGGACGGAGAATTACGTCAATGTAATATTCCCAGCACCTGCTGATTTGCCGCAAGTCCCACATAAAATTCAAATCAATAATATGATAGAGAGCCGAGTATTCGGTGAACTAACAGAGCTGCGTACAGAAGTCAAACGCACTCCTACTAAGCGATTCAAACTACCCGTGATTGGGTAAGGTGTAATTGTGTAAAGTAAATTCCTACTCACCTATGCTGATCTATCAGTATTACATTACCATCGGGGTCAGTTAAAACTATATTTGCTGGACCTTCAGTATTATCAGCTACTTCGTTAACCAAAGTTACACCTTTAGCTTTCAACTCTGTTTGTATAACACGAATATCATCATAAGGGTCTAGATTTTCTCCAATAGTATCCCAACCTGGGTTGAATGTCAATATATTACCATCAAACATTCCTTGGAATAACCCTATAAGTGTAGTCCCATTTTTCATTATAAGGTAGTTCATCTCTAATCCACCACCCATCTCGCTGAAACCCAATTTTTCGTAAAATTCCTTCGACGCATTCAAATCTTTAACGCTTAGACTTACCGAAAATGCTCCTAAATCCATATTTTTCTCTCTAGTTTAGTAATATAAAGTATTTAAAAATACGAAATAAATTTGCTATATACAACAAAGCCCATCTGTATTTCTACGTCAGGGCTTTGAAGTGATTATGGGGTAATCGAAATTAAATACTAGTTAGTATCCCAACCTCCACCTAGTGATTTGTATAATATCACTAAGGTATTCAGTTGTTTTTTCTTGTTCTCTATTAGCTCGAACCTAGCGTCAAGTACGTCTCTCTGAGTTAGCATTACTTCCATATAGTCTGCTCTAGCGGAGTTGAATAGATTAGTCGCAATTGAAGTTGATTGAATCAGTGCATCTACTTGTTGTGATTTCATCTCATAGCTTTTCGCCAGATTATCTATATTCGATAGCTGATTAGATACTTCCACATAGGCATTCAGTATAGTTCTTTCCAGATTATATACAGATTGCATTTGGCTGTAATTCGCATTTAGGTATTGTGCCTCTATTGCATTTCTATTCAGCAGCGGCATTACCATATCGCCAACCAATCCGTATAGCATAGATTCCGGCGTTTGGAATAGCGAACTAGGATTATATGAGTTATAGCCAACGCTACCAGTGATACGGAACGCAGGATAGAAATTAGCTCTTGCAGATTCTACATCTAGCTTATTAGCTTCCAGCTCCAACTCTGCTTGCTTTATATCAGGTCTATTTTGCAATAGTGCTGATGGTATGCCAGTGCTCATAGCAGTTGGTACAATAGTAGTAAACTGATCGGAGCTACGCTCTATCCTCTGAGGATATCTACCAAGCAGGAAGTTAATCCTGTTTTCAGTTATTGTTATATCTTGCTTGAAATTGAAGATAAGACTTCTGTTTTTCAGAACTTCTGCTTCAAACTTTTTCACGGCAAGTTCGGTTACTTTACCAGCTTCTTTTTGTAGCTTCACAGTTCTAAGAACGTTTTGTTGTATCTCAATATTTTCTTCTAATATTTTGAGTTGATTGTCAAGTGCTTCTAACTCATAGTACGAGTTAGCTATTTCTGCTATTAATTGCGTTACCATAAAGTTCCTACCTTCGATGGATGATAAGTATCTTTTGGTAGCCGCATCTTTAGCATTATGCAATTTTCCCCAAACATCAAGCTCCCAAGATACATCAGCCGAAAGTCTGAGGTCGGTCAGCGGCTCTGGAAATTCGTGTCCTTCGCTGATTTCAGTATTCGCGTCATTTGCACCTTGGCTTGTGTATCGTCCTACTTTCTCAGCACCAGCACCAGCATTCAGATTCACCGAAGGCATATACTCGCCCTTTCTTGCCATTATCTCGTTGGAAGAAATCATTATCTCTTTAGTCATTATGTTCAGCTCTTGGTTATTCACTAAAGCCGAATCAATAAGATTAGTCAAGTACGTATCAGTGAAAAATTCTCGCCAATTCGTTTTAGCCGAATTATTAGTATCCAATGAATTAGAAAAACTCTCTGGTACTTTCTCATTCGCTTCTCGTTGCTCAACCTTAGGGATAGAGCAAGATGACAAGAACAGAATTATGCCTACAGTCGTAGTCGTTATTGATAATTTTAGCTTATTCATGTTTACCTTCTCCTTCAGATAGCGGACTATCATATTCATCTTGTATTAATTTCTTTCCGTCTATTAGTTTAGCAAAGAAAAAGTAAAGTCCGGGTATAACTAATACACCAAATACTGTACCTAATACCATACCTCCGAGTGATGACCCACCGATAGTTTTATTTCCTATAGCTCCAGCTCCATTTGAGAGTACGAGAGGTATTAGACCAGCTACAAATGCAAAAGAAGTCATCAGAATAGGTCTAAACCTAACTTTTGCCCCCTCAATAGCTGCATCATATAAAGTAAATCCTTCTCTTCGTTTTTGGACGGCAAACTCTACTATTAGTACCGCATTTTTACCAAGTAATCCGACTAACATTATCAACCCAACTTGAGCATAAATATCATTCGAAAGTCCCATTAGTTTGAGCACAAGGAACGATCCGAAGATACCAACTGGTAATGATAATAAAACAGCTAACGGGAGTACGAAACTCTCATACTGAGCAGCAAGTACTAAATAAACGAATATAAGAACAATCAGAAATATTATAACTGCTTCGTTCCCTCTGTTCGATTCGTCATACGATAGACCTTCCCAAGCAATGTCGTACCCATTAGGTAGCGTTTCTTTGGCTACTTCTTTTATTGCTTCTATTGCCTCACCAGTTGTAAATCCTTTGGCTGGTAGTCCTTGTATAGCAGCTGAATTGTACATATTGTATCGTGTTATCTCATTCGGCCCTTGAGTTTTCACCATTTTCATAAATGCTGAATAAGGGACCATTTCGCCATGATCATTTCTTACGAACAGGTTCAATATATCAGATGGTAATCTTCTGAATTTTGGGTCAGATTGCACATAGACTTTGAAGAATCTACCGAATTTAATGAATCCTTGCTCGTAAGTACTACCTATCATAATATTTAGGTTCTCCATAGCATCGCCAATGGATACACCTTTTTGCATTGCCAATTCGTTGTCTATTACTAATTCGAATTGAGGATAATTAGCTGCAAAAAAAGTGAACAAACCAGTAAGTTCTTTACGCTTACCTAGGTCTTCCATAAACTTTTGATTTATCTTGTCGAAATCTTGATAGTCAGTAGTCGTATTTTTATCTAGCAATCGCATAGAGAAACCACCAGATGAACCAAAACCCGGTATCGCTGGCGGTTCGAATAACTCAACGATAGCACCTAGATTCTTAGATTTTTCTTCCAGTTCTTCCATTATCTCGTGTACCGAGTGCTTCCTTTCTGACCAATCTTTCAAGTTGATAAGACAAGTACCAGCATTAGAGCCACGACCCTCGGTCATAATCTCGTACCCAGCAAGTGATGTAACAGATTCAACTCCGTCTATTTCTTCACAAATCTCTTGCAATTGTCGTGATACAGCGTTTGTTCTTTCCAATGTAGAACCTGGGGGAGTCTGGATGATTGCATAGATTGTACCTTGATCTTCGCCGGGAATAAACCCAGAAGGTAGTATATTATTCACATATAATATTCCTAAACTAAATAGTATTACTATTCCGAAAGTTACAAATCTCTTATTGACAATGTATCTTAATACCCAAACATATTTATTTGTCATTTTGTCAAAGGTATTATTGAATTTACCAATCACCCAACTAATGGGAGATTTTTTTACTGGTTTGCCGTGATTATTTTTTAATATCATTGCACATAAAACAGGTGTTAGAGTTAGTGCGACAATTGCTGAGAGTATAATAGCACTTGCCATTGTAATAGAGAATTGTCTGTAGAAAGTACCTACTGGGCCTGACATAAAAGAAATAGGTAAAAATACAGAAACCATAACTAGTGTAATAGCTATTATGGCTCCACTTATCTCTCCCATTACTTTCTTGACGGCATGATATGGTTGAAGGTTTTCTTCTTCCATTTTGGCATGTACTGCCTCTACTACTACTATCGCATCATCTACTACAATCCCAATGGCAAGCACCAGTGCAAAAAGTGTAACTAGATTAATAGATAATCCAAAAATGAGAATTACAAAAAATGCCCCAATCAGCGATACAGGTACTGCTATAATTGGAATTAATGTTGACCTCCAATCTCCTAAGAATACGAATACAACAATCGCTACCAGTATAAATGCATCTCGTAGAGTATCAATAACTTGTTCTGTCGATGCATCTAAGAATTTGGATACATCATAACTTATTTTATAATCGACGCCATCAGGGAAGCTAGTTTTCATTTCTTTTAGAGCTTCTTTTACTTCCTTGATTACATCACTAGCATTAGTACCGATATTTTGTTTTAGCACGATAGACGCAGCAGGGTGACCATCTAAGTTAGAGTAAATATCAAAGAACTCTGATCCTAATTCCGCTTTGGCTACATCTTTTAAGTGAATACTTTCACCTTCGGCATTTGCTCGTATAATCACATTCTCGTATTCTTTCGACTCATTGAATCTTCCTTTGTAAGTTAGTACATACTCTAACGACTGCGAAGATATACCAGAGCTTTGCCCCAATCTACCTGGGCGACCGATTATACTTTGCTCTTGAAGTGCTTCCATTACTTCGTTAACTGAGATATTGTAAGCCCGCATTCTTTCAGGATTCAGCCATATACGCATTGCGTATTTTCTACTCCCTAATATCTGAGATCTAGCTATACCATTTATCCTGTTCAGCTCTGGTATCATGTGAACATCAGCATAGTTATAAAGGAATTTTTCATCAACTTTATTGTCTTTGCTATATAAGTTCACATACATTAACATACTTGGTTGGATTGGAGTTATGATAACTCCTTCTCTTTGCACTAGATCTGGCAGTAACGGCATTACCTGATCCACCCTTGTCTTCACCCTTATTACTGCCGTATTTGGGTCGGTACCTGGTTCAAAGATAATACGGAGCGTAGCTTCGCCAGCACTTGTAGCGTCCGTAGCCATATATCGCATACCTTGAACACCATTGATTGCGTTCTCTAATGTAATCAATGTTGATTTCACTAGTACATCGGCACTTGCACCGGGGTAAGCGATGAATATATTGACAGTTGTGGGAGCAATTTCTGGGAATTGTGAAATTGGCAATTGTTTAATTGCTAACGAGCCAGTAAATACTATTATAATCGATATTACAATAGCAAATACGGGTCTATGTATTATATTACTAAACATATTATTTCCTTTAGTTTATATGGATTATATTATTATTCTGAATAGAGTTCTAAGCCAGAAATAGCTTTTCGCGGCTTCAAAAAATTATATGCAATTTTCTGATTCGGCTTTACTCTATTTAAACCATCTAAAAGAATTTTGTCATTTATGTCTAAACCACTCTTAATTATATACAAGTGCGGTAATTCATCGGCAATTGTAATCACTCTTGCCTTTAGCTTATTGTCTTTACCTATTACATAGACATACTTTTTCTCTAATACTTCGAAAGTAGCTTTCTGAGGTATTATCAAAGAATTATCTAATTGCATTTTTATTTGGATATTCCCAGTTTCGCCGTGTCTGAGCAATTTATTTGGATTTGGGAATGTCGCTCTAAAAGCAATATTACCGGTCTCGTTATTGAAATCTGCTTCTATTACTTTTACGATACCAGGGTAATCATATAGCTTTTGATTAGCCATAAGTAGTTCTACTTCTAGGCTTTTATTTAGTCTTTCTTTAGCTGTGTATTCCAAATACTCTGCCTCGGGTACGTTGAAGTAAGACCACATCTCACTGTTGTCAGAAAGTGTAGTTAGTAATTCACCTTCATCCAAAAGACTTCCTTCCCGAACGTGGAATCTACCCATTATACCATCAAATGGAGCTCTTATCTCTGTAAAACCAAGGTGAACTTTTGCAAGTTGAACTTCTGCTAACGCTTTTTCATATTTAGCTTTTGTAAGTGCTAATTCATTTTGGGACACTATATTACTATCGGCAAGTGTCTTAGTATTCTTATACTCTATGTTTGCATAGTTTGCTTCAGCTTCTGCTTTCTTTAGTTCTGCATTGTACAGATTAGGCATAATTTGGAACATTAATTGTCCTTTTTTTACAGCTTGACCTTCATCAATATAGATTTTTTGTAAATATCCTTTTTCTAATGCTCTTAGTTCTATATGTTGAAAAGAATGTACTTGACATACATAATCTTTGATAATTGTAGTGTCTGCCTTCATAGGGCTTGTTACAACATATTTAGTTTTTGCTTCGTGAGCTTCATTTTCGCTATGTGCTTCAGATTGACAACTATACAGACTGATAAGTGCTAATGCACTAATCATAAATTTGATTACTTTCATTTTTTTGATTTTCGTTTTGATTTATAAATACACAAATAGTATTCTAGAAATTATTATTTCTAAAAATTAAATAACTTAACAAGTATAAGTTCTTATGATAATTCGAGAGGTTAATCCCTATTAGTTTCGAGTGTATCTATAACCGAAAAGTTTGATGGAGCAAGTACTTTGACTCGCTATTGAAAGAGAATTTTCTGAAAATCTCAGAGGAGTACTTAACTAAAACATAATTAAATGTAATTTCTTTAAATGATGAGCTACGTAGTGTTTTACTAAGACTTATTTCATCCGGTTCTTTTAAATTTAAAAGAGGTATCTCAGAATTAGTGTCAAATCTACCATTAGTTTCATAGATTTGGTGTGAATTTATATCTTTTTGGAAACCACTAGTTATATTAACTAGGTTGCTATTGCTTACAGAAACAATTTGTAAACCACCCGTTCCTAGAATTATAAAATTCAGGAAGGAAAGGACAAAAATTATTCTTGTGATAAAAATCATAATGCAAAACTATGTTCTTAATTAGTCAATAACAAAACAATAATACGTTTGTATCATAATTTTGTTAATTATTAAATGACAATGTCGGGTTTGAATTTAAAAATTGTATAATTGTATATACACAACAAAGCCCATCCGTATTTCTACGTCAGGGCTTTGAAGTGATTATGGGGTAATCGAAATTTTATTATCTATTTAATGCATTTGCACATGTTACTGTGGCCACCGCCATTTATTACATTCGGAATGCCATTTTTCTCCAAAATTCCTTTTGCTACGCCACTTCTACCACCACTTTGGCAAAATACGACTACACCTTTTTTTCCCTTGAACTTGGATAATTGACTTGGTACAGAATCCAAAGGAATGTTAACCGCTCCTTTTACGCTGCCACCGTTGAATTCAGCTGGGCTTCTCACATCTACTATATACGCACCCTCATCTATAGCACTAATTAACTGACTATTGTCTTTCTCGCCGAATATGCTTTTGAATATTCCTATCATATTAAATCACTCTATATTTGTTATTATTGTTTATATACTTTTGTTTGACATACGAAATCTGTTTTAGGAATATTGGTTTCAGCCATTGCTTCGAATCCACCTTCCACTTCAGTGAAGTTCCTATACCCTCTTGCTTGCAGGATGCTTGCTGCTATCATACTTCTGTAACCACCAGCACAATGAACGTAAAAATGTTCTTCAGGGTTAACATCTTTTATCCAATTGTTTATATAAGCCAATGGCTTGCTGAACGCTTCATCGATATGTTCTGCTTCGTACTCACTTTCCTTACGGATATCAACTACTTTACTTTCGCCTATTTTTACTTCTTGGGCAAATTGTACAGGAGTAATTCTATTTACAGTATCTTTTTCTTTACCTTCCCATCCTTCTATACCACCTTTCAGATGACCCAATACATTGTCGAATCCTACTCTGCTCAGTCTAGTTATAGATTCTTCTTCTCTACCTTTGTCAGTAACCAATAGAATTGGTTGGTTGACATCTACTATCATCGACCCTACCCAAGGAGCGAAATCACCGTCTATGCCTATATTTATGGATTGTGGTATATATCCTTTGGCGAAGTCGCTACTGCTACGAGTGTCTAAAATAAGCGCTCCACTATTCTCTGCTACTTCTTCAAAATCATCAACTGATAGGGCTGTCATCCCTTGATCCAATACAACATCAAAATTCTCGTAGCCCTTCTTATTCATAGCTACATTCAATCCGAAGTAAGCAGGTGGTGCAGTTAATCCATCTGTAACTGCTTTGACAAATGCTTCTTTATTGGGTTGGTTCAGTGCGTAATTCACCTTCTTTTGATTCCCCAATGTATCAACGGTTTCTGTCATCATGTTTTTACCACAAGCTGAGCCTGCACCGTGTGCAGGGTAAACTATCAAATCGTTTGGCAATGGCAAAATCTTATTATTCAAGCTATCATAAAGCATCCCAGCCAACTCGTCTTGAGTCATACTAGCTGATTTCTGTGCTAGGTCAGGTCTTCCTACATCTCCTAAGAAAAGTGTGTCCCCACTAAATAGAGCCGTTTCTTTACCATTCTCATCTATCAATAGATAAGACGTACTTTCCATAGTGTGCCCAGGCGTATGCAGTACTTTTATCTGTATGTCCCCGAGTGGAAAAATCTGTTCGTCTTTGGCTTCAATAGCTTCGAATTCTGGTTGAGCAGTTGGGCCAAATATAATTGGTGCTCCTGTTTGCTTACTCAAATCTAAATGCCCACTAACAAAATCAGCATGGAAATGCGTCTCGAAAATGTATTTCAATTTTACATCATCATTTTCTAGTCTTTCTATATATGGTTTTGTTTCACGCAAAGGGTCTATTATCGCCGCTTCACCGTTCGAAGTGATGTAGTAGGCACCTTGTGCCAGACATCCTGTGTATATTTGTTCTATTTTCATTGTTTACCTTTTATTATTATCATTTTTTTTATCTTATTATAAATTCCATTAGGAATATAAATATGGCCATTACTATTATGAAATAGCCAAATCCTTTTTTCAATTTCGTACCATCAATCACTTTACCAAGTGAAACTCCTAGGAAAATTCCTGCTATTGCTATAGACGTAAATACTAATAAAAAAGTCCAATCTATATCCATAGTTAGGGCATCGCTCAAGAAAAACCCTAGTAATGATTTCAAGGCTATGATTATCAACGAAGTCCCAATGGCTTTTTTGATTTCCAGATTTGCTAGGACTACTAGTGCGGGTATTATAAGAAATCCACCGCCAGCTCCAACGAAACCTGTTATTCCACCTACTACCAAACCTTCTGCTATTATCAATGGGTAATTGTAATTCACTTCACCCGTGCCGCCTTTACTCTCTTTATTGGAAAGCATTGAGTAAGCTGCCCATACCATCAGAACAGAGAATACTCCGAACATCATCATCCTGCGGGTGAATACAAAAGTATCAATACTGAACAACTCTTCTGGTAAAGCTGGTACTATATAATGCCTAACTATCCACACACCAACTATCGCTGGAAGCCCGAAAACTATAGCCGTTCTCCAATCTACATTATTGTTCTTACCTTGCCTTAGTCCACCTACTAAAGAAGATGCACCAACTACGAATAATGAGTATGAAGTTGCATAAGTTTCATTCAATGAGAATAGATATGCTAGTACTGGCACAGCAAGTATTGAGCCCCCTCCGCCTATTAGGCCAAGAGAAGTTCCTATTACTAACGCCATAAAATACCCTAGTATTTCCATTGTTTATCTATTTATCATTTGTTAAAACGTTCATATATTAGGCTAAAAAAAAGACTATAATAAGTCACAGTTATCCATGCAATTGAATATTTTCAATAGCTTTCTATCAGCGATTCTATAATAAACTTGCTTACCATCTTTCTCGGATGTCAATATACCATTATCCTTCATCTTCGCTAGGTGATGTGACATCATTGAGATCTCACAATCCGAGTTAATACTTGAGCAAATGGAGGACACAGACAAAGGTTCTTGTTTCCCTAATAACTCCAGCACTTCCAATTTGACAGGGTGTGCTATTGTTCTCAAGATTCTAGCCACCTGTTCCAATCTTTGAGCTTCTATATTTTTTTGTGTTTGTGTCATAGTATATATAAGAACGTTTTAACATGTATTCAATTGTAATGTTGTAGAATTATCTTCAATTAGGAGCTCAAAGAATAAAAAAATAGCCGAATCATTCTTCGGCAAGTAGCTAGTAATCCTGATATAATAGCGACTTACACCCAAATAATTTAACTAATTATAAATAATCGGTCCCAATTTTATTATCTTTGTTTTTGAACTATTACGAATTATGACTGTGTTTAAACAAAGCAAATATAAAAATCTTATAATTCTAGTTTTCCTAATTGGATTGATTTTTCAAGTCCTACTCTCATTTTCATATTGGGTTGGTGGTGATCAAATGCATCTACTCGAGCTTGGTATGAGATTAGTAGATGGCGGAGAGTTGTCAAGTTTTTCGAAACTCAAAGAAGGTGGTGGTGCAAATCTTGGTTCTCTAATGCAAATACTTGTTGCAGGTCCCCTGTTTATATGGGAGAATTTCCGGGCTCCTATGTTAGTCCCAATATTGTTTAACATCGCTGCTTATATAATGATTAGTAAGATTATTCTTGAAAATTATCAAGATAAAGGTCTTTTAATATTTACGATTATATTCTGGTTATCACCGCTACGTCTCTATAATACTGGCTTTTTATGGGAACCAGCTTATATACTATTGCCAGCTGCTATGCACCTATATTCAGCATATTATATGCGAAACAAAAAATCTACATATCTAACTTTTATACATGTTTTCAGTCTGTTTATGGGACTTCAAATTCATAATTCAGTTCTAATCCTTGTAATTGCTACTCTCTATCTTCTATTTTCGAAAAAAGTGAGAGTAGATTTCAAAGGATTTGTATTCGGTTGCGTTACAGGTTTATTATTCTTTATCCCACTCATTCTTGATTTTTTTAATAATAATTTACCCGAATCGACTAGCTCATCTGGTTATCTGGGACAAAGTCTTATAGAAGTCGCACCATTCCTAAAAGGTGTGTTCTATTTTGTAAAAACAACTACTTTTGATATGGTTAAATCGATTCAAGAAACATCTTTTTGGGATGGCCAATATAGATGGTTAATGTATATATTTCAACTATTATCGATTAGTGTGGTGATATTTGGAGTCTATGCTAATTATAAATATTACCGAGGTAGTCTTTTCAAAAAATGGGCGAATGACTATCATGGTTTTTCGTCTTCAAATTTATGGCTAAAAGATTACGGTGTTAGTATATTTTGGGGATTAATAATAGCTGCGGCTTTGTCTCCTATTACACTCCAAGCTTGGATGGTTATAATTGCTATCTTTGGTGCAATAATCCCTTTGCAACATCTATTAAGTTCATATAATTATAGCAAGCGAAAACCCAAATTTCTTATATCAGCATTTGTAGTTATTGAACTTATTATGATATTTACTTTCTATTTTGGTCAAGTAAAATTCAATAGACCCGAACAATATCCTAATGAACTTCAAGAACAGAAGTATGAAGATTTGAAAAGACTTTTTGAGTAGTAATGAGTTGTCTAATCGTTATTCTATAACTATTTAACGGCACTTGGTAATAAATTTCTCTATATCTATGGAGAGGATTTGATTATAATAGAAGTTGTTTGGCAAAAAAAAAGACCTTATAAATACTATTGATTTATAAGGTCTTGAGTGATCCCTAGGGGATTTGAACCCCTGTTGCCGCCGTGAAAGGGCGGAGTCCTAACCACTAGACGAAGGGACCATTTTCGTAAAAAATTTGAATACAAAAATAGGGAGTTTTATTTAATTTACAAAACATTATATGAAAAAACATTAAATTTATTTTTACCACTCACATTGTGTCTTTTATTATCTAGCTTATAAGTCGTTTATATAATGTGTTACCATTTGTAACTATGAATTTTTATATCTATCATTAAAATTGTAATTATGCCTTATTTCTTAGTATTCACATAAAGTAGTTCTAAGAAAAGTATAATCGAAATGTAACTGATTATTGCTTCATTTGTTATATATTTACATATAATTCAAAAAACGAAAACATTAAATATGAAAATATCAATACTTCTTGTTATTACGATTCTTATTACATCTTTAAATACTTCTAGTGTCTATTCGCAGGGGTGCTCTGATGCTGGGCTATGCTCGTTTAATCTTTCGCCTGTAGATTCTACTTCAGATGATGTTAAGCTCACACTCGGATTGAGTAATACCACTGGTATCGGTGATGAAGCTGTACTTATCAATTCTACTGGTTTTGAACTGGGAGCTTCCTTCTCAGATTTCGGAATAGTTGCCAGAATCCCTTTTACTTTTACGTCTGGTACTTTGGGGCAAACTAATGGTCTTGGTGATTTGACGCTGTTACTTAGTTCTAAGCTGTATGCAACAGATGGCTTTGGTCTTACACTAGCTGGTGGAGTTAAGTTAGCTACAAATAATGCTGATTTACGCAATGAAGATGAGAAGTCGATGCCAATGGTATATCAAACTAGCAATGGTACAAATGATGTAGTTTTGCTATTGGCTGCTAATGATGATGAATGGGTTATTTCAACAGGTTTGCAAATTCCACTTAATAGAAATGAAAATTCATTCGAAGAGTTAAGTGCATTGATAGACCTAGGTCCTGACCCCAAACAATACTATTTAGAATGGGGGAACTATCAATCGTCTCGAAACTTCAAGCGTGGTAGTGATGTGATGCTGAAAGTAGAAAAGTACTTTGAAGTTCAAGATGATTTAAGATTAATGGCTGGTTTGCTTCCAGTATATAGATTATCTGAGTCTATTTATGAAGACAGAAATGGTGATGATGTTACAGTCATGAATTCAGATGGACTGACACTTAATATAATAGCTGGTATGACTTACAAAATGACTAAAAAGCATACTCTAGGTTTGAACATCGGTTTCCCTATGGTAACTCGTGAGGTTCGTGCAGACGGATTGACAAGGGCTTTGGTTGCTAATGTTGACTTTAAGATTGAGTTGTGATAAATCAGGTGATATAATGAAAGATTATCTAAAAATGATTACTAGCGTAGTCATTCTGATAAATTACGAATTAATTTGAAGAATCTAGGAAACAGAATTAAGTCCTAAATATTTCAACTCCTGGATCCTTCACTACATTCAGGATAGACAAGCTATTTAAATAAATAAAATTATCTTATAAATTATTATATTCTATGGATTCTGATTCATACTTAAAAAACTTATTCTAAACTACTTTCCCAGAAAGCTTTTTAGAATAGTTGAGGAATCTCAGATAAAGGAATAATCCAGAGAAACTAAGACCTGCAAGGTAGCCGTACCATACTCCAACGGCACCCATTTCCATTGTGAAAGCAAATATGTAAGAAAGTGGAATACTTAGCCCCCAATATGCGATTATAACTATAACAGTCGGTATCTTCACATCTTCCAATCCACGAAGCACACCTAATCCAACAGCTTGTGCACCATCTACTATTTGGAAAAAGCCGGCAATCATAAGCAATTGAGTAGATAGTACGATTACCATCTCATCATTCGTAAATATCATTGATATTTCGCGACCTAGGAAAATAAAACAAAATGCTGTGAATATCATCAGTGCCATTCCCATCACGTAAGCTGAGTTACCAGCGTCACGCATTTTGTGGAATTTCTCATTCCCAAGGAAATTGCTTACTCTAATAGTAGCGGCAGTTGCTATACCTGTTGCCGCTAAGAACGCAAGAGCTGACAAGCTAATTGCTATCTGATGAGCAGCTAGTGGGAATACTCCTAACCATCCCATCATGATAGTCCCAGCTACAAATGAACTTACTTCTAGTACAAATTGGAATCCAATAGGGACACCAATTTTTAATAGGTTTACTATGCTTTCTCGTCGGATTTTGAGACGTTTTGCAGCTCGTAAATACTTCTGTACTCGCTTATCTCTACTTAGTATTATAAACAGAAATACTGCCATTAGTGATCGTGCGATTGTAGTAGCAACACCCGCTCCGAATAGTTCCCATCTTGGGAAGCCAAACTCACCGTATATAAGAAGATAGTTCAGTATTACGTTGATAATATTACCCGCCAAACCAGCCCACATAGCAGGCATAGTAAGGGTTACACCCTCTGCAAATTGCTTTAGCGACATATAATACATAAATGGCACCATTGAAATAGATAGTGTCAGAAAGTAGGGTATCGCCTCGGCGACTACTTCAACCGGTTGGTCTAGTTTATCAAAGAAATAGGAAGCCACCCACATTGCTATTGTTAGTAGTAGTCCAGTCCAAAGATAAATTATTTTCCCATTTTTCAGGTATGATGCTATTTGTCCATGCTTTTCGTTTCCGTAAGCACGACCAACAGCAGGAGTAAGTCCAATAGAAAGCCCAATACCGAATATATAAATCATTATGAATACTGTATTAGCTAGGGAAGAGGCAGCAAGCAATGTACTATTGATGTTACCCACCATAGCATTATCCACTAGCGAAGTCATCATGTGTCCTACTTGACCCATAATAACAGGAAACCCTATCCTCAGATTCTCTTTGTAATGATTTTTATAATCTTGTGAAAATATCATTGGCATTAAAAAATAAAAAATCCCTCTTTTACAAGGGATTTGGAATAATATTTAAGGTTACGTTTTTTATTAAGCTATAGTTACTTCTTTTGTCAAGTAAACATCTTGTATAGCATTTAATAGCTCAACACCTTCGTTCAGTGGCCTTTGGAATGCTTTTCTACCAGAGATAAGTCCTAATCCACCAGCACGTTTGTTGATTACTGCCGTTGCTATTGCTTCTTGCATATCATTTGCACCAGAAGCACCACCACTATTGATTAGACCAGCTCTACCCATATAGCAATTCGCTACTTGTAATCTAGCTAAGTCAATTGGGTGATCAGAAACCATAGTTTCGTACATATTTTTGTCATATTTGCCATAGCTAGTTCCTGTGGAATTTATTGCTATGTAACCGCCATTATTAGTCGGTAATTTTTGCTTGATTATATCTGCTTGGATAGTTACTCCCAAGTGATTTGCTTGCGAAGTCAAATCAGCAGCAGCGTGATAATCTACACCATCTACTTTATAATCATTGCTTCTTAAGTAACACCATAGTACAGTTGCCATACCTAGTTCGTGTGCTCTTTCGAATGCTTCTGCTACTTCAACTATCTGAGCAGTACTTTCTTCAGATCCGAAGTATATAGTAGCACCGACAGCCGCAGCTCCCATATCATAAGCTCTTTCTACACTTCCGAACATAACTTGGTCGAATGTGTTAGGTGAAGTCATTAGTTCATTGTGATTAATTTTCACGATGAAAGGTATCTTGTGTGCATATTTACGTGCTACCATACCCAATACACCGTAAGTAGATGCAACTGCATTACAGCCACCTTCTATAGCCAGTTTCACTATGTTTTCAGGGTCGAAATAGTCAGGATTCTTTGTAAAACTAGCACTACCGCTATGCTCTATACCTTGGTCAACTGGTAATATCGACATATAGCCAGTATTTGCCAATCTTCCAGTTTGGTACATCCATTCCAAGTTACCCAATACTCTATTGTTTCTATCCGTTTGGATAAATATATCATCTACGAAATTCGGAGATGGTAAATGCAATCTATCTTTACTAATCTTTGGAGTATTGAACTCTAATAAATTCTTTGCTTGGTCGCCTAGGCGTTCCGTAATTTTATCTATCATATTTCTGCTCTTTGAATAAAATAACTTGTCAAAAATAATACATTTAATCACATAAAAAAAGCGGGTTCAAAATAACCCGCCTTTTTAATTTTCAATTTATATATAAAGTCTATTTTACTTTAACAAAAGTATGACTTCTTACAAAAGGTCCACTAATGAATCTAAGCATATAAACACCTGAGGATATGTTACTTACATCTAGGTCTTCGTAGCTAATTCCAAATTTAGAAGTGCCGTTTTTCACAGTTTTAGCTAATTCACCAGTCGAATTATATAATTCTATACGAACATTACTTTCAAAAGGTAATTCGTATTTGATTTTTAGTACATCATTAACAGGATTTTCGCCTACTAGAACGGCATTGTAACCTTCTTCAACGAAATTCATATCAGCAATTAACGAATTTGCTATATTACATCCTAATGAGTAAGATTTAGCAGTCCCAGTCCCAATAGATATACAGCCAAGTCCTACAAAATCTGCGTCCACACTTATTGTTGTAACTGTGTCATTACCCAATGTAACTAGATAAGGTACTTCGAAAGTCAGGTTTTTGTTTAATGGAATCATACCAGTAAATGTAAATGAAGCAAAGTTACCCGCTATTTGATTGCTTACATCAACTGTTGGTACTATACCCACATTTGACTTTACCGCATCTCCGTCCATGTATAACATTCTTCCGTTATATCTAAGTGTAATAACTAATTCATTAACATCAACATCATTTCGGATACTGTATTTCGATAAATCTATGTTGAACTTAGTAGTTAAGTTCTTACCTAAATCAGTTTCATATACTGCGTTTTCAAATGTTAGATTTTCTATAGCAGTTACAGCAATACCTTTCACTGGAGCTATGAATTTAGTTCCGTCAGAGAAAGAGTATTCTAATACAGCAGTATGTGTACCAATAGAAGTAGGGTTGTAATCTACCTTAGCACCGATTGCGAGTGCACCTAAAGGAATATCAAACTGAGTAGTAGGTATTGAGAAATTATTACCAGTCTGTATCAAAACAACATCTACAGTTTGCGCATTTTTTGTTACATTCGGTAAATTAACCAAAAGTTCTTTTGACTCACAACTAAGTATTGGTCCTACCATAGTCGTGTCAAGAGTTGTAGCGTCACCGGGTAAGCTTTCACCACTAAGTGCGAATTCATTTAGTTTGAATGTTACTGGTTCTATGCCTTCTAAATTATCAGCTTCTACAACCACAACACCAGAGTTTGCACCTATTGTTTGTGGTGTAAAGTTTATAGGTATTATTAGATTCTGACCTTTTGATAATTCAGTATCTGGTACAAAACCAGTCAAGTCAACTGAAAACCCAGCATCGCTTGAGTTTTTGATATATACACTTCTTACAACCATCTTACCAATATCAGAAGTATTTTCGATAACCAAGTTTTGAGGTGCAGCATTAGTATATACTTCAGTCGAAGGGAATACTATTGGATTACCTTTTAACTTAGGTACATAACCAATACCCGAAAGTCGAGCTGTGATTGCTTCGGCTCTGTTCTTAACTCTCACTTCTATTTCTGTAGTAATTGGACCTTCTACATTTGGCGTAAAAGTTATATCGAAAGTAGTAGTACCACTATTAGCAGCAATTCCACCAATAGCTGCACTAATATCTCCTAGTGCTATACCTTGTGTTGCGTCAGTCAATGCTATAGACTCTATCTCTACGGCTTCATCATTCGGATTCGTAATAGTATATTGTTCTGTTACTGGGTTACCTATTCTAATTTCTCCCCACGTTAGTGGAGGCATATTCAAACTTGCTTCTATTACATTAGCAGTAATCTCAGAAGTAGCAACACCACAGTCTGTAATTATACCGTAGTTCAATGTTACTGCTTTTGCTCCTTTTGAAGTAGGAGTTACAGTCAATACTACATCCATACTCTGACCAGCGGCAAGTGTAAATGCAGTACCAGCATTCCCATTTGCCGATTTGATAGCAAACTCAGCTGCATTTGCACCTGTTAGAGTAATGTTACCACTTAATTCTGCAAGTGAGGTATTAGTAAATACATCAGCGGCAGTGTAATCTGTACTGCCACTTAAGTTAACACTTCCAAAGTATATTTTTTGAGTAGTAGGCCCACAAGGTGCAATAAGCTCTACTGGTTTAGTAGGGCATAAATCCGTTTCGAATACCAAATCAAAAGATGCAGGTGCATCTGATGGTGTTTTAATATAATTAACTATGAATTTTTTGCTTTTCCCTTCTTCAATTAGGAATCCTTGAGGAGGTACAGTTGCAAATTCAGGTATATCGAAATTACCATTATTATTAGAAACATTGAATCCTGTTACGTGGAAATCACCAACCTTAGCTGTTAGTGTTACTTCTTGAGTCGTTTTACCATTGTTGTCGAAGTATAATATATTTTTATCTCTTGAGATTTCAGCTATTGCTTTGTCTGCCGGAGGAGTATATTTAATATCTCTTTTGATAGATGGTGGGAAATTCTTTCTAGTAAAAGTAACTTCCACATTTCTTTCTGTTACTTCGTCACATTCTAGTTGCGATAACCATTCTAACCAACAAACAGAAGTAGATTTGAAACTGTCAGTTATTTCTTTATATATATCTCTTAGCTCTTCTTCGCTATATGCATTATAATAAACACCACCAGTAGCTTCACTTGTAAGTTTCAAGTCAGTTACACTAGATGGGTCATCAACGGCAAAAGTGATTGAGTGAAACTCTATTCCTCGTTTTTGTAATTCTTCAGTTACGAACTGTCTTTCAAAAGGACTATTCCCGTTCGGATTCTCATGTGCACCGTCTGTTAGGAAAACAACGGCTTTTCTTTCATTTATCGGTCTAGATTTAAAGATCTCAAGTACGTTTTTACCATTTGGTTCTTTGTACATAGGGGTATTGAAATCAGTCCTTCCTTCTAGCTGTCTATAAAAAGCAAAATCTGCTTTTGTATCTTTAGCATTATAATTCCAATCTTTCCATACATCTTGAGGAATACTATTACCTGAAAATGGAACAATATGCATTGAAGTTCCATTGCCAAATTTCACAGAATCAATGAATTCAGCTACAGCTCTTTTTAGTACGTCAGCTCGGGTCTCGCCATTATTCCACGGATTAAACATACTTACTGAGGCATCTACAACCAAAGCAATATGGACTGGCAATTCGCCATCAATTTCAGCACATTTCATTATTAGACTTGTTAAATCTTTGCTTATGCCATTTTCGGATAAGTCAAAGTCAGGTGGATTGGGTACATTTTGGACACCTTTGAAATAGGGGTCATTTAGTAATCCATTCTTTGCGATGAAATAACTTTTGACAAGTGGAAACTCATCTGTATCTACGCCCGTTATACCAAATACAGGTTTTTCCTGGGATTGTAAGTTAGGCGAAATAGTGACTATCAACAATAAGATTGATAAAATTATTCTCTTCATAATAAATTCCTTAGAGATTTTGTTATATTAGATATTGTAAAGACAGTCAAAAGTTCAAATAATTACACCAAAAGTTAAATTTTTAAAAGAGAAATCACATTTATTACAACTTAATCATAATTTTTCTATTTTTCAACCTCTTTTTGTCAGTAAAAGCTGACAAGTGTTATGAAGTTCGATTACTAGATGGCAGTGAAGACCTCGTAGATTTTGGGTTTGACACAACATATAATTGGTGGGCTACTACGCAATCTTTCTCTAATAGACAGAAAATGCACATCAATGAATATGTTTCTGATAATTACCTAGAGCTATCAAAACCACAGTTCTCACCCGATGGAGAAAAATGGGCATTTTTTGCCAAAGATATGGGCGGTTGGAATCTAGTTACAAATGACAAAATTGTACAGGTACTAGCAGATAACCCAGGTACTATTCTTTTTGGTTCCGATTCACAAAAGATGATATACTCTTTTTTCAGAGCAGATAACGAATTCATAGTCTCGGAGACTGATACTCTCCAGATGAGATTTAGAAGTGGTTCATTGTTTGTGAATAATACTGGCGATAAGTTCGCATTCGTAGAGAGTAGGGGAGGGATAAAAACAATCTTCAATGATGGAAAAATCTCCGAGAGTTTCCAAGATATTATCCCTATTGGCTATTGGCATGATGATAGGTTCGCTTATGCCGCTTACGATGGCTCTACTTGGTCTGTCTTCATAGGAGATGAGAGGTCTTCAAATATATATCAGAACATATCTGAGGTTAGAATAAACCTCACAGGCGATTATCTTGCGTTTATTGCTACGCTTTCATTTGGTAGATATGAGGCAGTGTTAATAAGCGATAAAATGAGTGAACCACAGACTGGAAGGAATTACAATATGATAACAGGTTTGGCTATTCACCCACACGAACCAATGTTGGCTTATAAGGCGATAGATCTACAGAATAATGAAATAGTTGTTTTCAACTCGGTGGAATATTCTGGTGGTAGGGAGAACTCAGTCCCTAGCTTTTCTTATGATGGTAGCGAGATGTACTTTATTGCTTGTACTATCGATTGTAACTTGGTCGTAAATGGTAAGCAAATTAGGGCACCAAATGGTATATTTCTTAATGGGGTTTATGCTCGCAAACCAAAGTCAAATTCATTAGCTTATGCTACTTCTACTTCTCTTGTAGTCAGGGATTTGGAAACCCAAATACTTTATGCTGGAGCTATGATGGATTACACTAGTGTTGTCCGATTTAACTGGCGAATGAATGAATACGAATCTCTTGGCGTTATTAATAACAGATTATATATACAAGCATGCGGATTATAATAATCGCCATACTGCTCTTTAGTTCATTCAATCTGAATGCTCAATTCTCGTTGGATGCAAAGACTGATATGATATTACTGCCTTTGGGTGTTTTAGGTGCATCAGTTGGTAATGTTTTGACTTACGAGAATGAACCTCTGACGAATGATGATTTCGCAGGAATTGATAGACTGAATATCCCTTTTTTCGATAGATGGAATACTTCTTATAATCCCACCTATGCTGAGGTTAGTGATATTCTTCTAGCTTTGCAATTTATCTCGCCACTAACATATTCCTTTGCTTCGGAGTATAAATCTCAGTTTCAAACAAATGCTATTATGTATCTGGAAACGATGTCGCTCAATTATGGATTAAACTCTATTACCAAATCATTAGTTGGTAGATATCGCCCATTCTCTTATGATACTGCTACAGTTGAGAATGTGTTATATGATTATGATACTCGGTACTCATTCTACTCTGGGCATTCCTCGACTGCTTTTGCCTCAGCTGTTTTCAATATAATAATACTAACTAGCCAAAGTGGAGGACTGAACAAAACGATAGGTGTGACACTTAATATAGTGAATGCCACGGCAATTGCGACTCTTAGAGTAATGGCTGCCAAGCACTTCTTCTCCGATGTACTAGTTGGTGCGTTGGTGGGCAGCGGTATTGCTTATCTGACAACAGAACTTCACAAAGATAAGCCAGTAACTAATACTAACGAATTCGAACCGATGCGGTTTAATCTCTCTATTCCTTTTTAGAGAAAGTGATTTCGATACCAATTGTTGAATTGTATGACTAATCTTTTTTCGATGAAGCGTAGAGACGTATTATTTATGTTGAGTGACTCCAAAGTGCATACGACTTCAAATCCATCGCGTCTTTCATAACTTAGCGAAGCGACCGATTTATTGAAGTTAATATCCCGTAGGGATATAATGTTAGTAGCTATATCGTAGTTATATAGACATCTACTCCGTAGGAGTAGAACATTAAATTATTCAACTCCTGACGGAGTTGTCTTAATTTTATAAGAAATAATTGCTACTGATATTGAACTCCTAATGGAGTTCTCAAGACTCTTTATTTCGACTCCGCTCAATACAAGCGCTACGCTCTGAGTGACGCAAAATATGTCTCTCACCTTATATCCATCCCATACTTTACCAGTAATCCTTCCAAACCAATTCGGGAGAAGATAGCTCCTTTCATTCGGTTTATTTCTGGGTCTATTGCATAGTTATTTGCGTTCCTAAAGTCAGCTTTATTCAAGGTTGAATGATCGAAGAAAGCATCACGTAAGTCACAATCATCGAACGAACAGCCGATTAGTTCGGTATTGACGAATTGAGAGTCATGCATAATACACTTATCGAATTGTGTACCACCTATTTTCAGATTAGAGAATGAACAAGAACTGAGAATACAATCTGTAAAGCTGAATGATAATAGGAATTCTCGGCATTTACTGAAGTCTATTCCTAATAGCTTGCACTTAGCAAAGCGGACTTCGTTGAATGCCGTCTTTGTTACATTCGTCAAGCTTAGATTACAGTTGACAAACGTACATTCCACGAATGTGCTGTCTGCCATATCGGAGTTGCTAAAATCGCAGTTTATAAAAGTGCAAAGCTCAAATTTTACCCCAACTAACTTTTGCTTTGAATAATCTAGATTCTTGAATTCTACTTCTTCGTGATAATTGGACTCTGTTATTTCAACCATACTTAGCCCTTTGTGATTTTGTAGAATGTCATACTTACGCTAGAAAATATAGACAGTGTAAAAAATAATTTCAAGAGTATAGAATTAGAATGAACATCAAACGGAGATAATATCAGGACTACTATGCCTAGAAGGAAAGTTAGCAATGAAGTAGAGACTAGCCCTTTCTTGGTGTTATTGTATTCTTCTGGTTCTGTATCTTTTTTCTTGGAGTATATCGCCCCAACTATCCTATCTTCCACAGCCATAAGTATGAATATAAATGACATTAGCATTGTATAAATTATGTCATTGTCAATTACTAGGTCATCAATTCCTATGAATGTCATCCCTAATATCAATACTACGAACAGTACTTCAATAGTATATCTTATTATTTTGAATATGTCCATTATTCCTTCTTTTTTTCTTCTTTTAACATTTTTAAACTAAAGAACCCAATTACAAATATAGCAATTACTAGTATTAACCAGAGCCAAAGTTTATTTGTTACTAATGGTTTTACTTCTTGCTTTGTTATTTCAACTTCTATTTTCTTCCCTATTTGCATCTCATTCATTTCGCTTGGGATTCTGTCCTTGAACTTATCTATATCATAGTAAGGAAAACTGCCAGTGTAAGCAATACGGATGAAACTGTCACCTTCGTCGTCGAACCTTGCCTTCAGAATATATTCGTGTCTATACGCGGCCAGCCTTCCTATTTTCAGAGGTGGGTCATTACCATTAAGAATTACAATTTTGTAATGCTGATAATGCTCTGGGTAGCTGAAAGCATAGTTAGTTGAGTCCAGAGAATTGAGCTGAAAAGTCTCTATTAGTTTGTAATTATGCTTAGTCCCTTTGTCCGTCTCAGTGCTATCCACTAATGCAAATAGATTAACAGTTCGGTTATAATCGAATTTATTTTGAATATCTAAGTTAATGTAATGGATAGGTAAACGCCCATTCAAACTAAATCTATATATAGTCCGATTTTTATCTTTATCAGTTCTATATTTTAGATGCTTTACGTGTAGCTTTTTATAATTGGGTGTGGTTCTATATATCTTTTCATAAGTAACGCTTTTGAGTTCAGATTTAGATTCATCCAAACTCAGTCGATAGAACTTATATAGCGTCTGCAAATCATAGATTGTCTTGCTTGATATCTTCTGATGGCTGTTCTGTCTTTCACCAAGCAATAAACTATCGGAAATCATAAACCAATCTGTCTGATTATTACTTCCTTCAAGACTCGCTTTACCTAGATTATTCCTACTCGTAAATGAGAACTCCAAATTAGAGATAATCTGTGTAGAATCAGCGATTAGAGTGTAGTATTTTCTGCCATCTTTAGTAGTCTTATTTATTATTTCTACAGGTATTCTTACTGTCGAATCTAGCTTTTTAGAACTCTCTATTATGTAAGGAACTTCGAGTGTGTCATTAGTGCTATCTATCAGATTGACTTTTATGTAGGTGTTGATAGAACTCATATTCATTAAGAGCTCATCATCTAATTCCAACCTGTTCCAGCCTTTTTCGACCTTATTTAGTTTGTAACCTACGGTCTGTAAGCTAGAACTATCAGCGAGTAAACTAACGCTAAATAGAAATACTAGAATAAATGACAAATTTCTAACCATCTATTTTTCCTTGATAGCGGTTGTATAAATATGAAGCGAATAGCATTAGCAGTCCAATAATTACGAATATAATTGTTTTAGAAATTGTATCTAGTGACGTAATATCATAGAAGAATAGTTTTAGCAAAGTAAGCGAGAACAATGAAAACCCAGCTAATCTAATATGCTTTTTGACTTTCCAGATTCCCAAGATAATAAGCATTAATGAATAAAGTCCCCAAAGAATACTTAGTCCCAATTTGTATGATGCGGCACCCGAATACATATCTAACCAATGTATCAATTCACTGCTCAACAGCCAGACGAGAATAGTGTGAATAGCAATGTCTTTGTAAACTGCATAATTACTAATTGAACTGAATACTTTTGATTCGATTGTAGTCAGATATGCCAATACTCCTAGAGCCGCTAATGATATATATCGTAAAGCTATATTCATAAATCCGATTGAGAAATACTCATCCAAATTATTGAGTATATACTTGTCTCGTAGTAAACTTAGGTTATACAAACCACCTATTAGGAATATGAAACACACTCCAACCCCAATGAAAACAGTTGCTTTCGTGAGGTACTGATTTTTCAGTTTGAACCTATTCACTAATATTAGTCCTGCAACGAAGACTATACTATAAACGAAGAGCCAAGCTGTTTTCAGGTTCTCATAATTCCAATTGTATATTGTTTGTTCATAATCCCTACCTTCTTGTGTCACTACTAATTTTGTTGAATAGAATAATTGCTCCCAATAAACTTGTATCTCAAGATAGAACATATAATAAAGAGTGAAGACTAAAAATACTGGTAATATGCTGTATAAACTCAGATTCATTATCCCAATATTTGTGCGTCCTTCTGCGGCTTTACCTCTCGTAATATATACTATTAGGCCTAGTGAAATAGCATATAATACCGAAGTCAGGAAGTAGATATTGAATAAGAAAGTGACTTGGTGATTGTCGAAACCTCGCCCATAATCAGTGAAACTACCCCAATCAATAGTTAAACTTACAGTAGCTAGGAATATTAATAATACACCCGCTCGAGTGAAAAATTTCAGATCTTTGTTTTGACCAATCCAGAATAATGCAACGGCCTGTCCAGCCCAAAGGATTGTAATCCAACTACCTTCAAACTGAATTGGGATTACTATAGTCAGAAATGAGAGTACTAGTCCTAAGAAAATATAGAATAAATTCCTGTCCGATTGCTCTTTATCACGAATTGAGAGTACAGTAATAAAAAAGATTAACGCATTGATAACAGTAAATATGGAAAGTGATTCATTAGTTTCAAATCTATCATATATTAGTGCTGAACCAATCGAATAAAAGATGAGTGAGTTTATCAATGTCAGAATTATATCTAAAGAGCTATTTTCCGATTTCTTATTGAAACTATTAAGAACAGTTGATACATGGAATATCAAGAAAAATACAGCAATAAATATAGATGCGATTAGGAATTGCTCTTCTTTATATGATGCGAAAAACCAGCTAGTATATATAAGCCAAGTAATTGCAAATGAAGATACTTTGAGAATCTTCCAGTATTGCTTGTATGCAATATAGAGCACACCGAGGTTGATTAGCAGCATATAGCCGTACATAATCTCAACTTGACCAGAGTTATTGCTCAGCAAGAATGGTACGAAATATGCGCCTACTAACCCGATTATTGAGATTATTTCCCGCCTGAAATGCAAGGAGGCGAGTACTGTAAATACTGTAAACACAAACATTAGCAGAAAGGCAACTACCTGCGGCATCAAGCTATATAGACTATAAGCAAAGAAAGTGATAAAGTACATCACGGCCATAGAACCACTAAGCAATACTCCACTCAAATCCGTGAATTTTTCTTTCAGTTTATAGGCTGTAGCTAACAAGCCAAGTCCAACTAAATAACCAAGAATGATTCTTGTAAGTGGGCTAATTAGCTGATTGTCAATAGCATATTTAGCACCAATCCCAACACCAATAACTAGTATTATAATGCCGATTTTGTTTATTAGATTCTCACCTATAAACTTCTCCATGCTCCTATTGATAGCCTTCGGCTCATTACGAACTTCTTCTCTCTTTACATTGGTTGTCTTTGGATATGGAATACTTTGCGGCTTGTAGCCCGATGGCACTTGGTGTTCTATTTTAGAAGTTGGGGGGACGTTCTGAACTTTCTCTTTTACTACCTCTTCATCGTTATTAGCATATCGGAGATTATAAAGTTCCGTTCGTAGTGATTTCAATTCCTGATTGAAATAGGACTGTTTGTCGGATAGAAGTTCTATCCGTTTCAGTAAACTGTCTAATTGTTCTTTGTTGTTCATCTAGTATTATTCCCATTTCAATCTATGATGATAGAAATTAAGAAATTAATAGTTAGATAAAAAAGAAATATTCTAATTTGAGTTTATTACTTCACTGCTATGAATACTTCGACTTCTGCGTTTTCCAAGTCCTGGCTTTTTTCTCCATACACCTCGAAATCGTAAGTGTATGGTCTATCCAGTTCAGTACCCCATATCTGATGCCATACTTCACCAATGCAATCTGGCATTTTCCCTTTCGCTAGAAACTTTCTATACTTACTTTTTGGGATTGTAATCTTTTTCATACCCTCTGGTGCTTCAGTTCCATCCGTAACTTCACAACCAATCATATATGAAAATGGCTCGGTATAATCACCTTCATAATCGAAGTAAACAGCCACAATTTCATTATTTACTTTGTTGGGAATCTTAGAGTAAATCTGTTGCTTCTCGAATTGTCCCCAAAGCTTAGTTATGTCTATAGCTGATTGCCCATCCAAATTGATAGTCTTAACATCTAACTCTAGACCTATTATTCGCATTCCGTCTTTTTCGATTTCTTTCATATTTTATTCTAATTTATTAATATTTAATCAATGATTCAACATTGTACTTATTGAGCCTATCTCTTCCATTTAGAAACGAGAGCTCAATCAAGAAATTGCATTGAACTATTTGCCCTCCAAGTTCTTCCACTAACTTACAAGTCGCCTCGGCAGTGCCTCCTGTAGCTAGTACATCATCGTGTACAAGCACTCGTTCGCCTTTGCTTATTGCATCTTTATGGATTTCCAGTCGGTCAGTTCCATATTCTAATTCAAACTCTTGGCTTATCTTATCGAATGGAAGCTTATTGGGTTTACGAACAGGCACGAACCCTGCTCCAAGTCTATCTGCTAAGAGTGTAGCAAAGAAAAACCCTCTGCTTTCTATTCCAACTACTTTATCAATCTTCAAGTCAGAAGTTAGCTCAAGCAATGAGTCGAGAGCGAATTTACTCGCCTTAGGGTCGCTTAGCAATGGAGTTATATCTTTGAATAATATTCCCGGTTTGGGGAAATCGGGTATGTCGCGGATGTAGTCTTGAAGGTTCATTGATCCAACTTTTTGTAATTGATAAACCCTACTCCAGCTAGAGTAACTCCTACAAATAAACTAAAGAAGTAAACGGAGAACTCACTCCCATTTACTATCTGGTATATACCTAACACTATGCTTATTAATCCTAATACCATTGCTATTAGATTTGCTGATTTCATTGTTTTATTCCCATTTTTCCGATAATAGTTATTACTCTGTCAACTGTTCTATAAAATAGTTAGAAGCTATGTCAAAATCAGTAAAAATTTGAATTACGTGCTTTTCGCCATTCTCTTTATAATACAGTTCGTATTTAGTAGACTTGTTCTCTTCTTTCATTACTAATGCTAATTTACTATCATCAGTTAGTGAGCCGTATAAACCTTGTAGATAGTAACTCTCTTGTGCTATGCCAAGTGCTTTCATTCTGAAATATAGTTTTTCTATTTGTGACATTGATTATGATTCAAATTTAAAACTCAAAATAAGAAAAATTTATGGAAACAAATAATCTAGTACCTTACACCTTCTTCCCTACAAACCGCACCACATAGCTTTCGCCTTGGTGGAACTCACCTTCTGAAAGGTGTACAATCTTTTCTTCTATTAGTAGGGTTTCTAAGGAACTGAAATCATCTAAGATGGATTCTGTATCGAATAGCATATCTATGTTTCTTGGGCCGCCAGCTTTGGGGTTTTCTTCGCTGAACTGCAAATGCTCTTTACTGAATCCTTCTAATATTATATGACCACCTACTTTCAAGCTATCAATTAATCTTTTATGAAAAGTAGATCTAATCTTTGATGGGAAATGCGAAAAGATAAGCCCGATAGAGTCAAAACTATTATCAGGATATTCAAGCTCCATTGCATCCATTAACTTATAGTCGATAGTCACACCTTCTTGCTCAGCTCTTTTTAGTGCATTTTCTCGCCCGACTTTGCTCGTATCAAATGCCGATACATTCCAACCAGATTGAGCAGCGTATATAGCGTTTCTACCTTCGCCTTCCGCTGGTAATAGTATAGTTCCAGCAGCTAGTTGTGATAATTGTTCTTTGAAAAATTGGTTAGGTTCTTCACCATAAACTGACTTATTATTCGCGAATCGTTCATCCCAGAAGTTATTCATCTTATTACATTCCTCCGCCTTCACTGCCACCACCATCGTACGTTGGTCTTTGTCGTTGTTTGGCTTGGTTTATTCTGTAAGAGAATGTTAAGTTAACATTTACAGGCTGCATTTGATAATCACTCGATCTAGTGAAGGTCTCTCCACTCATAACAGTACGCCAAACCATATTGTTTCCACCTGAAAGAGTAAGAGTGCCGTTATTGTCTAGTATATCTTTCGATAATCCAAAGTTTAACCACCAAAAGCTTAGTGTTTGCCCTTGGGGAGTATCTTGTGGGGCTCTATAACTAGTATTTATTTGTAAGTTGTATCCTGAGTATTTTATCTTAGTTGATACTCTTGAAGTCCAGCTGAAATATTCAGTATTAAGATTGAAAACCGATTCATTACCAGTTACTTTAGAGGCAAACAAATTGAAATTGGCTGTCGCACTCCACCAATCTGTTAAGTCCTGTGAAATATTGAACTCAAATCCGTATGAGTTTTGAGTTCCAATATTAGATGGTCGTATCCTAGTTATTCCCATAGAATCAATAAATGTTACTCTTTGCATTATATCTGTACTATGTCGGTTGTAAACATTCGATAATATTGAACCAGTTTCCCAATTTTTCAAATAACCAAACTCATAAGAATCTGAAAATTCTGGATTCAAATCAGGATTACCACCCCATTGATTTCTAGAATCTGTGAAGCTAAATAATGGTCTTAATTCGTAAGAACCAGGTCTTTGTATTCTTGAGGAATAACTTGCTTGAAGTGAGTTATATAAATCAAATTTATAGCTAAAGTGTGCAGATGGAAAGAAGTTTATATAGTCCCTTTGGTTCTCGTAATCGCTTCTGACTAACTCAGTAGTAATATCAGAGTATTCGGAACGGACACCACCTTGCCACCCAAAGTCGCCTATCTTATTTCCTACCATAGTATAGAGAGCAATTATATTTTCATAGTAAACAAAGTTGTCGTTGAATCCATCTATAAACTCATACCCACTCCCTATATCCTCTTTTACCCAATAGTCATTGTCAGATTTTTGTAAGTTTGCTTTAGTACCTATCTCAAACTTCCCATCTTCACCGAATGGATAGACATAGTCCAATTGATAAAGTTGATTTCTTCTAAAGTCGGAAGTGTAAGTTTTCTGATTTAGATTACTATTACTTAAACTATTATTTTCCAATATATCAGAGTTATTTATATTCTTATTCTGATCGTATCTACTATCAAATTTCAATTTATGATCTTTATTATCACCAAATATTTTTTCATAAGTAAGGTTGACCCCGAAATTATTTCTTGTTGATTCCCCTTCGTCATCTCTATTGGTTACTCGGTACACTTCTCCATTTGGCAGAAAATCAGTATATTTCAAATTACCTTCATTAGCATTATCGCCTATTCCTGCATAAGATGAAAAAGTCAAAGTGTTCTCATCATCAAGAAAGAAGTCTGACCCAAAAGTTAAATATGTATTAAGCCCGCTACCTAAGCGATCTAAATCAGTATCCGTTTTGTTGAATGTGTCATAGACGAAAAATGTTTGTCTAGTTGTACCTATAGTAGGGCTTGCACGGTAATTTGACCCAATCGTCCCAAATACGTTCATTGATTCCGAACGATAGTTTGATGATACCGAAGCACCGAAATTATCAGGGTGACCAGCTCTTAGTTCAAAATTACCATTTAATCCACCTTCCTGTTTTTTCTTTAGGACGATGTTGATAATACCAACTTCACCTTGAGCATCATAACGAGCAGAGGGGTTAGTTATAATCTCAATTTTCTCAATCATGTCACCCGTTAATAGTCTTATCGCAGCTGGGTCACTACTTATCATTCCAGATTGTTTGCCATTCAGTAATATTTGTACATTTCCTGAACCACGAAGTGATACATTTCCTTCGGGGTCAACGCTGACAGATGGGATATTATCCAGTATTTCAGAGCCATTTCTACCGATATTACTTGCGTCTTTGTTTACATTATAGACACGTTTATCGAGCTTCAATTCCATTATTGACTTATCTTCTGTAACAACTATTTCCTCAGTCAATACTGACGAAGTCAATATTCGAATTATACCAAGATCTTTATTTCCAGATATGTTTACATTGTCAATTATTTTAGGTTCCATACCTACGGATGTAACTCGTACATAGTAGTTTCCTACAGGGGCAGTGAAAGAAAACAAACCACCGACTTTTGTAATCCCACCAGTAATAATAGTTGAATCACTTGGCTTGTGAAGTGCTACTGTAGCACCTATTTGTGGTAATTTCTCTTCGTCAATTACAATTCCTGTTAGCTCATATTGTGTTTGCGAAAGTAGCGAAAATGAGCAGAGTGTAAGTATGAATAACGTAAACTTGAACATGAGTTTCTTTAATTTGTGATTATCTAATTGTTGCTACTACGTAAATGGTAGTGAAAAGATTTATAAATGGTAATAAAACCAATAATAATCACACTATATTGTCAAAGGACAACAATTATCAATCACAGCTAACAATAACAAGCTTAAATCGGCTTATCTAGAACTAAAATGATAGAATTAAATACTACTCTATATCACCACTATCCCCATCAAATGAAGAGCGTTCACGTTTTTTAGCTTGGTTAATTCGGTATGAGAAAGTTAGGGTAACTTGACCTTTTCTCCATTGATGTTCATTTATTCTAGAGAAAGTCTCTCCATTTACAACAGAACGTCTCATTCGAGTACTGAAAACATCTTGCCCAGACAAAGTAAGTGTACCATTATTATCTAATATGTCAGTAGAGATACCAAAGTCTAGCCACCACATACTCAAGTTTTCACCCTGTGGAGTGTCTTCAGGTGCACGGTAGTTTGCAGTTAATTGGAAATTATATCCAGAGAATTTCATTTTGGAAGCAAAACGTGTGTTCCAACTAAAGTAATCACTATTCAGATTATAAACAGATTCATTACCAGTAATAGTTGAACTATATAAGTTGAAATTTAAGTTAGTGTTCCACCAGTCAGTTATATCGTTAGATAGGTTAAATTCAACACCATAAGCATCTTGAATACCTATATTTGAAGGTCGTATTTGTGTGATTCCGGAAGAATCAATATATGTTACAGATTGAATTATATCTGTACTATGTCTATAATATACGTTTGATAATATAGAACCAGCTTCCCAGTTGAACAAATAGCCAAGCTCATAAGAGTCCGTATATTCTGGATTCAAATCAGGATTACCACCCCATATATTCCTTGAATCAGTGAAACTAGAAAAAGGCATTAATCTACGGAACCAAGGTCTTTGTATTCTCGATGAATAACTAGCTTGTAGTGAATTTTGTTGGTCTAATTTGTAGTTAAAATGTGCTGAAGGGAAGAAGTTCAGATAATCTCTTTGGTTTTTGTAATCAGTTTTAAGTAACTCAGTTGTAATGTCTGAATACTCCGAACGAACTCCCAATTGCCAACCAAAATCATCTATCTGATTTCCTGCCATTACATAAGCAGCAATAATATTCTCATAATAAACGAAGTTATTGTTGAACCCTTCTAGGAAATCTAAACCATCTCCTACATCTTGTTTCACCCAATAGTCATTATCAATCTTACGCAAGTTAGCTTTAGCTCCAGCTTCAAACTTCCCATCTTCACTGAAAGGGTAAACATAATCTAATTGGTACAATTGATTCCTTTCAAATTCCAAATTGTAAGACTCCTGAACTATATCATTATCTGTAAAGCTGCTCGACTCCAATATATCTGATTGTTCTATATCTTTATCTTGTTCATATCTACTGTCAAACTTAAGAACGTGGTCTTTATTTCCATCGAATATTTTTTCGTATGTTAAGTTGAATTCTATATCATTTTTGGTTTCTGATTCATCATCATCTCTAGTAGTAATGCGGTATATATCCCCATTAGGCAGATAATCAGTATATGTTAGGTCTGATTCATTCAGTCTATCTCCTAACCGCAGATTACCAGCAAAAGTAAGCGTGTTTTCATCATCTAAATAGAAGTCAGAACCAATATTTAGGTTTACACCTAATCCACCTCTTGTTCTATCCAAATCAGTGTTTGTGAAATTAAAAGTATCATAAACATAAAACGTTTGGTCTGTATTACCAGAGCCGGGGGCTTTCCGATAATCAGCACCAACAGAACCAAATAAATTCATAGATTCAGAACGATAGTTAGAAGACACAGTTACGGCATGATTGTCTGGGTATCCCGTTCTCAGTTCAAAGTTTCCATTATAACCAGGTTCTTGTTTTTTCTTTAATACTATATTGATAATTCCCACTTCGCCTTGTGCATCGTACCTTGCTGAAGGGTTTGTTATTATTTCTATTTTATCAATCATATCGCCCATTAGCTGCTTAATCGATTCGGGATCATTGCTTACTAAACCCGATTGTTTACCGTTCAAAAGTATCTGGACATTTCCTGAGCCACGAAGCGACACATTGCCTTCGGGGTCAACGTTTACAGAGGGGATATTATCTAATATTTCCGAGCCATTTCTACCTATATTACTAGCATCTTTGTTTACGTTATATATTCTTTTGTCTAGCTTTAGTTCCATTATAGATTTCTCAGCTGTGACCAATACTTCATCAGTTAGCTCCGAAGATTGGGCTATTTTGATTATCCGTAACTTCAAATCAGCAGTAAGGTTTATATTGTCTATTACTTTTGGTTCCATACCTACGGAAGTTATACGGATATAATAATTCCCTTCTTTAGCACTGAATTTGAAATTACCACCAACTTTAGTCGAAGCACCAGTAATAATTGATGAATCTTTTGGGTTATGTAATGCTACGGATGCACCAATCTGTGGCAGACCTTCTGTGTCTATTACAGTACCAGTGATTGTGTAGTTAGATTGCGAGTAAAGCGAAAATGCCGCTAACGTGAGAATGAGCGTAATATATTTAATCATTATAATAATAATTCGGTTTTAGGGTTTAGATAATTTTTGCTATTACGGATAAGTAATAAAAAAAGCGTAATGAAATGGAATAAAAACACCAATTGTTACGGAATAGCTGTTACTATGACAAAATAGTAAATAAAAGGTTTAATGTAAGGGGAAAATTATTTCTAAGGTGTAACGCCAATCGTGAAGTAAATGCTTCTTCGCATAGCTGGTATAATTCCTGGGCCTGGATAACCTGTAGCTCGACGAGTGAAATATGATTTATCCAATAGATTATTAATTCCAGTTTCTAATTTGAATAAATCAAATTTGTAGCTTAAAGACAAATCAAACACATCATAACTGGGGATTATACCTGATATACTCCCCGGAGCAGAGATTGCATTAGTCGCATCGCTGAAATGCTCCATAGTATAAGAATAAGATAACGCCGCAGAAAACCCTTCATCTTTGTAGCTGAACCCAGTTCTAAGTATAACTGGTGGTGTGTATTCAACTTTGTTGTTGTTGTATGCTGCTTCTTTACTTTGCAAGAAAATGGCGTTAGTATATGAGCCATTAACGAAGTAGTTCAGTTCATATTCTCTTGATAAACCAAACATTGTGTTTAGGTTTGCTTCTGTGAATAGCTCCACTCCAACGCTTCTACTGTCAGAGACATTTGTTTTCAGTACATAAGAAGTATAAGTCTCCTCATCTTCTTTAAGGACTGTCCCGATTTTATCATAATAATAAAGGTAGAAGAAATTCGCATCGAAGTATAATAAATCGCCTACTGTACCTCTTATTCCAAAATCTCCTGAATAACCGTTCTCGTCTCTAAGGTCTGTGTCTATTCTGATATTTGGGTTTACTACTCTCATATCATTGAATGTAACGGCACGGTAATTCTGAGATATATTAACATAAGTCTCTATATTCTCATCGAAATTATAACCAGCACTTACACCCAATAATATAAATTCTCTAGTGTTAGTTCTGTCTTCAGTTATTGTCTCATACTTGATTATGTTTCCTGCCAAATCTCTCATTATATTCGAATAGTATCCTTCCGAGCCTGTTGTAATTCTTTCATATCTAATACCTGGAGTTATCGTTAGACTCTTGCTTAGTTTGAACAAATTCTCAGTAAAAAGAGCATAGTTCATACTTGGGTTAGTGTATTCATTTAGTTTGTCATTATCCAAATAATTGAAATTTGCATCTGACTCACTATTACCAAATCCCTGACTTTGCAACGTACGACCATTATAGACTCTGAATCCAGTCAATAGGGTAGAGGGTAAACTTTCTACAAGATTATAATTATAAAGCAATCTAGTTTCATTTCCTAAGTTCTCAAAAGTTCCCTTTATCAAATCTCGGTCTTCCATTGGGTCAGCTCTGTCGGGTCTTATTAGGTATCCCAATGCATTTCTCTCAGCATCTAAGTAAAATATACGTGAATTAAGCTTCAAGTTATTATCTAATTTGTAATCAATTACAGCGGCTAATATATCCCAATTCACTGAGAACCAGTTCCTATCTCTCACAGACTGAATTGGGTTAGCAGCGAACATAGCGTCTGTCAATCCACCAGATTGCTGAGCAAGATAATTCATGTGAGTAAACTCTGCTGTTATTGTCAAATCATTTGTAATTTGATATGCGTTTTTAATAAAGAATGTTAGCGCATTATAGTTTGAGTTCGGACGGAAATCATTGCCTTTTTTATACTGCAAAAAGCTATAATAGTTCATATTTTCATAAGTACCACCAATACTATTGAACGAGCTGTAATTGTCATAGCTCGACATAGATTGGCGTGAGATTATATCGACTGGTTTTAACTTAGAGCCATCTTTCAATTTGAAATTCAGAAATCCACCGAACTGGGTACCATATTGCAACGAAGCCGCACCACGTACTAACTCAATTTTTTCCAATGCTTCCATAGGAGGAGTGTAATAGCTTTCGGGATAGCCAAGTGCATCGGCTGCTATATCGTATCCATTCTGACGAGTATTGAAGTTCGATACTCTGTTGGGGCTTAGACCACGACCACCTATATTTAGCTGAATACCCGAAGCATCATTTTCCCATATATTTAGCCCAGAGAACTTCGAGAAAACTTGTCGTGCATTATTAGAAGCTAAGTTTGCCGTTAGGTTATCCAAGTATAGTGATTCTGACTTACGACCAGCGTAAATAGCAGCACCATCAACTTGTAGCATATTAGACATACCAAATCTATTAGTTTTGGTATCTTCTATTAGTACATCATCGAACTTTGTTACCATAGTATCGATTGTCAAATCTACTTCTTTAGTTTTATCAACAGAGATAGTCTTAGGATAACCTGATACATCATCCATAGATGCTATTAGAGTATAGTCGCCCTGACTCAAATCAATAGAGTAGCGGCCATTAATATCAGCTAGCAAAGACTTGTTTATCTCTCGGACGAAAACTTTAGCAGAGGCCACTGGTAATCCGCTATTATTATAATAGACAGTACCAGATAGGTTCACCGATGTATTCGCATTCGCAATGAAAAAACTAAGTGCTAAAGTAATAAGTATGTATTTTAAAAATTTCAATTATTAGGTAAAATCCAAGTATCTAAATCATCGTGAAATGACTTTTTAGTCAAATCAACTTTATCGTCTATATATCTTTTGCTGAAATCTCCGTTCAGCTTGACGAAAGAATCGGCGTAAATAGCAACATTACTAATGCCTCTAGTGGCATAATCCTCTTCGATTATCTTCACGTATTGAAGTATCAAATCGGGCTGTGTTGACATTTGCTTCTCTTGATTGGGAGTTAGGTAGTCAGAATTTACTATTTCTATTCTGTTGTTTGTGTCTTCGTCAACTACAGTGAAAAACACTGTACCTGCTTTCTCCATCAACATAACTCGCCATGAGAACCGATATCCTTCTTCTTTCCAGAACAAATCACCCTTGTATAACAAAAACCTTAGCGGAATTGTCAACTGGATAATTGTAAAAATAAGGATAGATGCACTAACAACTGATTTCATAGTAGGTCTGTAACTATGTGTAGTTACTATATTGGTTTTGTAACTAAACCATTTTTTCAATTGCTTAATTGCATTTATTTGGAATGACTTATCAAAGAAGATAGTAGTCATAGCTATCATTACATAGGGAAACACACCAATATTGAATAGGGCAGAAGTTGACAAGTGGAAGACAATCACGAAGAAATAGGCAATCTTTCTAGTCTTAGGATAGATGAGGAAGAATACTATGAATAAATCATAGATGGCTCCAAACCAGCTAAACAAATAAGCTGTGAACTGGAGTTTTAGTAATCCACCGACTAATGGGATATGCGAATTAGCTGGTAACCAGATAGACAATGGCATTGCATCTATTAGCCAATCATAATTAAGCTTAGCTATTCCAGCAAAAATATAAACTACTGCTACTTGGAATTTGATTATCAATATAGTCCAATTGGGAATTGTCTCTGTCTCGCCTTTCTTCAGCGCATCTATCGAAAAGCATTTGCCAGCAGGTAGAAAAACCATAATAAATGCAATGAGCGAAACGAAGTAATAATGATTGAGATAATATGTTATATCTATTAACTCAATATAGAGAAATGAAAGTAGAAAGGCAATTGCAGCTAATCGGTATTTATAACCAATAGTGATAAGAATACTACTTAGGAGCAAAGTGCCGAAGAGAAAGTAAACCCCTATTTCACCGGGGTTTTGAACCCAATGAAAATAGGGGTATTTGAAATAATGTTCTGGCTGAATGAAGAACTCTGTAATCCAGCCATTTGCTATATACCGAATGGTAGAAAAGGTCATTAGCAAGCCGAAGACAATTCGGAAGAATGCTAATGGTTCGGGCCTAACTTCCTTAAAAAGAATTTCATTGAACTTGGAATTAATCGCCGTCATTATCTTGATAGTTGATTAGTATCCCCATAGCAGAAACCATATCTGTTTTTAGCAATACAACACTTTCTTGCATATTCTTATAGATTGCTTCTATCTTCGCTTTTTCAGAAGGTAGTTCAAGTGATTTTCTGAATGGTATATCCATTTTATTCATTAGAGTGGTTGTCTCATCGAATTCCGCCAGTATAACATCTGCTAATAATGCGTCATTCCTAGTTGCAGATAGCTCACTCAAATATTCGTATAGATTATCTGTTTTAGTCAAATCGTTGTTCTTTGGCCCCAATAGTATCGCTCTGTAAGATTTTAAATTAAACCCTAGTATTCTAGAAGAATTCAAAGAATAAGGAGCCTCGAAATGATAAGGTAACACATCACTCAATGAAATTCCTAAAGGGAAACCTAATTTCGCCCTTTTTGCTATTTCGTAATCTTTTACAAACTCATTAATAAATAATGAGAGAGAGCTACCAGCATCATTACCTGTTTTAGAGACGAAGATATCTCTATAAGTTTGCCATCCATTTCTAACATAATCTATATTAGTTTTTATATCATTTATTACATCTTCTAGATACTGAAGCACTTTAACATCAGTAAATACTGTTTCTTGAGTTTGACTATCTACATTATAAAGTAAATAATCCAAAGCTGGGAAACCCTTCGCTTTGAAGTTTGAAGATGTAACCAATGAATAACTACCTGATTCTATATTCGATTTTATTCTAATCGTGTCAGTTGGGAAAGTATTAAGCGCTTGTCGTAATACTACTTCTTCCGCAGGGCCGAACCCATAAGCCGAGCAAAACTGCCAGCTATTACGTAAATCAGAAAATGCCTGACGTACTTTGTTGAATTTTTGCTCAGAATATTCAGCTTTCAATTCTATGAATCTTTCATTCATAGTATTAGATTTCAAATATAAGTCTTCGAATGCAGGGATTATCAAGTTATCTGCATAGTTTGTCAATAAAGCTTTTTTATCAATCTCTACTTTGGGGTTTCCACCATTATCATCACTGCAAGACAATGAAAAAGTGAAAAGTAGCATAAATAAAATAAGTTTTTTAAAGGGCATCTTTAACGCTCTCTAGTTTATATGCTTTTACTAATACTTCTATTGCTTTGTCAACATCCTCAGGCATAGTATTCCAAAAGTTTGTACCTATTTCTGCTAGAGCATCTTCGTAGAAGAATCCGTTGCTCTGAGGGTTGTACTGTATTGACCAAAGGTGAATCCATGCGGCAGTCAGGTGGTGATGCTTTAGAGCAGTATCATCGAAGTCTGCTTTAGCTTTCTTAAGATGGTGAAGAGCAGTTGCAGCTAGAACTAATTCCCAATTCTTACGGATGCTTGCCACGGCTTCATTTTTTCCTTTAACATCATCATTATTAATAGCTGCTCTTCCTTTTAGAAATCCTTCTTTCATTAACAGTTTATTTGTATTTAGTAGTTCGTCTATATCGTTTGATAATTTAGCTACATATTTTAATCCACTATTAGATTTTGGGAAATCAAGCGTAGCACCAAAATATCCAAAGGCTTGATCCCAGTTGTGTTGCATCTGAGTACCTTCGCCTTCTACTACAGTTTTATTATCTACTTTATCACCAATTTTATCGTCAGATGTAAACACTTGAGCCACTTGATAATAGAATAATGCTCCCAACAACCCTTTCTCTATCATCTGAAGGTACTCTTTACCAACAGAGTCAACCAAGAATGTTTGAGATTCATCTTTTGTAACTAGAATCCCTTTCTTGTTGTTCGCCGCAGCTCTTGTTGTTGAGGCATTGTTAATATCTGCGAAATAAAACTCGATGAATGATGTTCTTAATTCGTCAGTTTCTAGATACAAACTTTCTTTACTAGAGTTCAAATCTGGATTTACAAAAGGAGTTCCCGTATTATAATACATACTTTTTAATACACCTCCGCTAATAGCTACTTTATCAGATATCGCACTAGTTATCAAGCTCTTCATTTCTTCCAGCATTTCCATCTGTACTAATTGACGACTAAAGCTTACATTGTCAAAATTATAAGTCTCAGGTATTTCGTAGGTCTTAGGGTCTGGATCTGGGTCGGGCTCTATAATCTTATCATCACTACATGACATAAATAATAGGCTTAAAACAGATAGAAATAATATCATTTTTTTCATAATGTACCTTTTGCTTTTTATTGTTTTGCTAATTTACAATATAACATTTTTAACATAAATCTTATCTTTATCGTGTGTACTTTGTGTGGGTATAAAAAAAGAGGACTATGATTTAACATTAGCCCTCTTCCTTTCAAAATATCAAATGTTTATGTTTTTTATAAATCATTCGCAACATCTTCAAGACCATAACCATTAGCTAATATCGCTTTTGCAGCATCTATATCAGCTATAGTAATTGTCCAGAAATTATCGCCCAATTTAGCTAATGCTTCTTGATAATAAGTACCATTCTTTTCAGGGTTGAATTGGATTGACCAAAGGAAACCATAGCATTCTGATAAAGTATGAGTTCTCATTGCGTCATCAGTGTAATTATCTTTTGCTGCATTCAAGTAATGAATAGCAGTTGTTACAAATGTTAATTCCCAACCTTTTCTAATCTCTTTTACAGCTTCCCACTTGGCGTCATCATCATTATTATTAATTGCAGCTCTACCTTTTAGGTAACCATTTTTCATAAGCATGTCATTCAAACCAACTAAAGCATTTCTACCGTTTGCATATTTTGCTACAAAACCAATACCATCAGTAACTTTAGGAAAATCTTTAGTCGCACCAAAGTAACCGAAAGCTTCGTCCCAATGATGTTGCATAGGAGTTCCTTTGCCTTCTGTAACTGTTTTATTATCAACAGCAGCTCCAATTTTATCTTCACTAGTATAGCCAACTACTTGATGGAACATCAATGCTCCCATTAGTCCTTTTTCTAAGATTTCTCCATAATCCCAACCTTTAGCATTTACTAAGTAAGATTTCAAACCATCAGCAGAAGTAACTAAACCACCTTTGCCATCTTCAGCAACATCTGTAGTTGTTATGGTTCCCATGTCAGTTATCAAATCAGTAAAGAATGATGTTTTACTTGGATCAATTTTCGAGTAAATGTCTTTACCACTTTCGTTCAATTCAGTAGATGTGAATGGATTATCATCGTTGAATAGCATTAAAGTTAATTTAGCGTTATCTATGTAAGTACCATTTGTTTTAGCATCTTGAATTAAGGCATCCATTTCTTCAATCATATCTAACCTTGATGTTTGTCCTGAGTAATCCACATTGTCAAAGTTATAAGTCTCTGGCACTGTGTAATCTTTTGTATCCGGATTAGTCGAACTATCATCACTACACGAGATAAAAAGTATGCTCATCGCCATCATTAATAATACTATTCTCTTCATTATAATTTCCTGTAATATTTCTATTTGTTGATTTATATAGGGACAAACTTAATGAAGGTATTTAACTACGACTATTCTTATCCTATTTCTGTGTTCTATGTGTGGGTGATGTTCAATTACTTAAAAAAGACTAAAAAGTATTTAATTTAGTTGTGTGTACCCAATGTAGTTTATAATAAAAGTATTATTTGATAGTTTAGTAAGAAACGAATTGACATTATTGAGAAAAGATATGAAAAACATAATTAGAATTGCTCTATTAGCATTTTTATCGTTCAGTTTAACTGCCAAAGAAGAGCCAAAAGAGTCAGATTTTATGACTAACCCTAGACAGCTAATGTTCGAAGGTGCACGCTCAGGTGAAGGATATTTCTCCCAAGATGGGAGATACTTAATTTTCCAAAGTGAGAGAATAGACGACAACCCATTCTACCAGATATTTATGCTTGACTTCGAGACTGGCGATATAAACCAAGTATCGAATGGAACGGGTAAGACTACTTGTGCATTCATCCAAAAAGATGATAAGGGCAAAGTGCTATATAGCTCAACTCACCTAGACCCTAAAGCTAAGGCAAAACAAAAAGAAGAATTTGACTTGAGAGCTTCAAGCACTAAGCGAAGATACGCTTGGGACTATGATGAAACTATGGACGTATTCTCAGCTGATTTCGATGGTAAAAACCCAAAACAGTTAACCAAAGAGAAGGGGTATGACGCGGAAGCTTCATTCTCTCCCGATGGTACGAAAATTCTTTTCGCTTCTAATCGAAGTGGATATAACACAAAGTTGAGCGAAAAAGATCAGAAGCAATTAGAGTTTGACCCATCTTACTTCTGCGAATTATATATAATGGATGCAGACGGTAGTAATGTAAAGCGATTGACCGATAACCCTGGTTATGACGGTGGTCCTTTCTTCTCCCCAGATGGTAAGAAAGTAATATGGAGAAGATTCACTCCAGACGGGCACCAAGCTGATGTATTCACTATGAACCTAGACGGCTCTGATTTAAGACAAATCACTAGTTTCGAGTCTATGTCTTGGGCGCCATATTTTCACCCTAGTGGTGAGTATATTGCGTTTGCTTCTAACAAATATGGGTACGGTAATTTCGAAGTATTTATAGTTGATAAAATGGGTGCTAAAGAGCCCGTTAGAGTAACTAATACTGATGGTTTCGATGGATTACCTGTATTCCACCCAGAAGGTGACAAGCTAGTATGGACTAGTGGTAGAACTACTAACGGTAAAGCTCAACTATTCATGTCTAATTGGAAACACAAAGCGGCACTAGAAGCTTTGAAAAATGCACCTAAAAGAGAAAGTAAAAAGAAAGTAACTAATACTGGTGCTATCAATGCGGAAGAAATAGAAGCTAAGGTAAAATACTTAAGTAGTGATGAACTAGAAGGTAGATTCACTGGTAGTGAGGGAATTCGCCTAGCTGCCGATTTCATAGTTTCAGATTTGAAGCAATTTGACTTACAACCACTTAAAGGTTTTGATGACCTTAGAGTTCCTTTCGAATATACTTCTGATATAGAAATACCTAAAGCGGATAATAATTTAACAACAATTAGTACTTCTGGAAAAGAAAATAAATTAGTTGTTGGAGATGATTTTATGCCTCTTGCTTCTACAGATAATGGAAACTTTGGTGGAAGTTTGATATTCGCTGGTTTCGGTATAAAGACTTCTGATGATTCCGATTTTCAGATGAATTCTTATGCTGACTTAGACGTAAAAAACAAGTTTATAATGGTGCTTGACGATATGCCCTCTAACCTAGATGAAGAGCAACAGAAAGCACTGACACGTTACTCATCACGTATGTACAAGACACTAACAGCTCGTGAACTCGGTGCTGTTGGTATTATCTTCATTTCTGAAAGAGCGAAGATTTCAAAACCGAAAGATGTTCGTATGAATATCAAATCTGGTATGTTCCTAGCTGAAATAACAGAAGCTGCTGCAGGTAAATTACTCGACACCGATTTCAATAAAATCAAAGATAAAGTAGATATTTACAATCCACACGAAAAGAGCTCATTCGACCCAAAGATGGAAATAAATGGTAACTACTACGTAGAGAAAGTACAATCAACTGATAATAATATAGTTGGAGTTGTATATGCTGAAAATTCTGACGAATATGTAGTAATGGGTGGGCACTATGATCACCTTGGCTATGGCGAAGGCGGCTCACTAGCTGATGGCGACGCTGTCCACAATATACACAATGGTGCTGATGATAATGCTTCGGGTACAACTGTAGTAATGGAGTTAGCAGAGTATTATGCTCAACTGAAAAAAGATAACCCCAAAGCAATCAAAAAGAACTTAGTGTTCGCTTTCTGGTCTGGTGAAGAGTTAGGTCTTCTGGGCTCATCTGAGTTTATGGATCAAGTAGAAGAAAAAGGATTGAAGTTCCATTCATACTTGAACTATGATATGGTGGGTATGCTTACTGACAACGAACTATCAATGCAAGGCGCTGGCAGTGCTGAGAATTGGAGAAAGCTAATAGAAAAGAAAAACATAATAGCTGGATTTAATATCGGTGTGTCTGATGACCCGTATTTACCTACTGATGCTACATCTTTTTACAAAAAAGGAATTCCGGTAATTGCATTTTTTACTAATCTACACGACAACTACCACCGACCTACAGATGATGTTGAGAATCTGAATATAGAAGGAATGGAGAGAATTGCGAAGTTTTCTACTAAGATAATAGACGAAATACAGTCAGGTAAAACTGAGATAACTTATAAGAAAGTAGAGATGGCTGCTCAAACTAATGTACGTGGATTCGCAGTATATCTAGGCACTATACCTGATTACGTAGCAGAAGTAGAAGGTGTGAAGCTAACAGGCGTACGTAGTGGTGGCCCTGCTGACGAAGCTGGTCTTTTGGCTGATGATATTATCGTTCATTTAGGTGATAAATCAATCAAAAATATCTACGATTATACTAACGTACTAGCTGACCTAAAAGCTGGTTTGAAATATAAAATAGATGTTAAAAGAGGCGATAAAGTTATTAGTTTAACTATTATCCCCGGTAGCAAGTAATTTAGAAATTCTTTCGGGGTAATTTGTTACTATAGCATTTATCCCGAATTTTAATATAGTATCCAACTGCTCCTCATCATCAGCAGAGTAAACCCCAAGATAAACCCCAAGTTCGTTGCACTCAGTAACTACAGACTCATTCAACTGTTCAATAGAGCATATATAAACATCGCATTTCGTTTCAGCATGTAATTTTTTAGGCGTACTATCTGGCATAGCAATAGATGCTATATTATACCCCTCATCTTTTGAGCGAATGTACTGAACTACCCCCACACAAAATGAAGCGAATAAACAATTCTCTTCGTATCCGAAAGATTTTACTTTGTCTAATATTACATCTACATCTTCAGTATTGAATGAGCAATCTTCATTAGTCTTAATCTCTATAATTAGATAAATTTCATTTTTTTTACTAAATCTAAGTATATCATCTAATTTGGGAATATATACTTCTTCCCCACCCTCTATATTCAGATTAATTTCCGAAATCTCATTAGATGTAAGCTTTGAAGTGTCCTTATCTAAATTAATTCTTTTCAGATTAGCATCGTGATAGGCGAATGGAATCTTGTCTTTCGATACTTGAATATCTACTTCTAGCATCTTTGCACCATTGTCCACTGCCTTTTCGAACGCAGGCATAGTGTTCTCTATCATAGTCCCAGATGCACCTCTGTGAGCTATTATAAATCTTTCATTATTTTGGACAAATTCGCGTATTGTAATCATACTTATCAAATTTATTATATCGATTTGAAAATATATTATTATATTAACCATTATCAGAAATCGAATATAACAAAATATATGTACTCACAATTATTTTCTGCGTCAGTTATTGGTATTAATGCGTTTCTAGTAGAGATAGAATGTCATTTGGATTCGCAATTACCCAAAATCACTATAGTCGGGTTGCCAAGCTCTTCGGTCAAAGAATCAAGCGAAAGAGTCTCTGCCGCTATCAAAAATTCTGACTATCTTTTCCCTCTGAAAAAAATAACCATAAATCTAGCACCAGCCGATGTTAGAAAAGAAGGTAGTGCATTTGATTTACCAATAGCACTAGGAATACTCGCTTCAACTAAAGTAATAGACCAAGGGAATCTGAAAGATAAGATGATACTCGGTGAGCTATCATTAGAGGGCTCATTGCGTGCAGTTCGTGGTACACTTTCTATAGCTATTATGGCAAAAGAATCTGGGTACAAGCAAATACTAATACCCGAAGAAAATGCTGACGAAGCCGCTATGGTAGAGGGGATAGAAGTAATCCCGATTAAAGATTTGCGTGAGGCAGTCCAATACCTACAAGGTAAACTCAAAATAGAACCACGAAAAGTTGACCTAAAGAAAATATTCGAATTTGACCAAAGTATATCAATGTTAGATATTAGCGATGTAAAAGGTCAAGAAAATGTAAAACGAGCTATGGAAGTAGCCGCTGCTGGTGGCCACAATCTACTTATGATAGGCCCCCCAGGTAGTGGGAAGACGATGATAGCTAAGAGATTACCAAGCATAATGCCACCACTAACACTGGACGAAGCATTAGAAACTACTAAAATACATTCCGTATCGGGAATGCTGAGCAAAGATAGAGCACTTATAACTACTCGTCCGTTTCGCTCGCCGCACCATACTATATCGAACGCTGCATTAGTCGGTGGGGGAGTGTCTAATATCAGACCTGGTGAGATATCACTAGCACACCATGGGGTACTATTCCTAGATGAGTTGCCCGAATTTAAACGCGATGTACTCGAGGTAATGCGACAACCACTAGAAGACAAGCAAGTCACCATATCACGTACTAAAATGACTATAGATTACCCTGCTAACTTTATGTTAGTATGCTCTATGAACCCAACGCCAGACGGAGAATCAATAGACAAATCAAGTTCAACTTCACAGCAAATAAAACGATACCTAAGCAAAATATCTGGCCCTTTGTTAGATAGAATAGATATACACGTAGATGTACCAGCGGTCAACTACAAAGAGCTTTCATCCGAAAGAAAAGGTGAATCCTCTGAAGCAATTCGTGAGCGAGTTATAAGAGCAAGACTTGTGCAATCAGCTCGATTCGAAGGACAAAGAGACGTATATAAGAATGCAGATATGGGTAGCAAGCTAATCCGTGAACACTGCAAGCTTGACGCAGCATCGCAATCACTTCTCCAAACAGCAATGGAGCGATTAGGACTTTCCGCTCGTGCCTACGATAGAATACTAAAAGTCTCTCGGACTATTGCCGACCTAGCTGGCGATGCTAACATAAACTCTCTCCATATAAGTGAAGCTATCCAGTACCGTAGTTTAGATCGCGACTATTGGGGCGATTTGAGTTGAGGGGGGTGTTTAAATCTTTAGAATTAAGCTGATAAACTATGAACTATTTCTGTAGATTATATAAAATGCTTTCTATACATCACAGATATTATAAAAAATTTATAATGACTAAGGATGATTTTGTAAGAAGTAAATTCATTGGCCTGTTCCTATTTAAGTCTCTATTTGTTATTGCTTTAATAGGGAGACTTGCTGGCTATGGTAGTGGTCAAAAAGTTGATAGAACGTTTATGTTTATTATGATTTTTACGACAATTGCTTTTTCCTTTAACTTTATTGCAAAGAATTGTCAAAAAAATGAAAATAAAATTGAATTGAAATTATCTAATGAACAAATCAGTAAGTATGTAAGAATATGGGAAGTATTAGCATACGGAAGTATCTTTGTTTTGATATTTGTAATTGCAATAATTGATAAGTAAGTTTGAGTTAAGTTGATTTCGACTCCGCTATTAGATTAGCATTCTTATAATAATTAGATTTGTAAATTATTAATCAGGTTAAATATCTGAACAACCAAGAGG
>JBLWYD010000011.1:0-89845 GCA_048267165.1 Bacteroidota bacterium | reverse complement strand
TGATGCTCAGTATAAACCCTACAGTTTAGGCGTCGAAATAGTTCACCTAAACTCCTCTTGGTTGTTCAGATATTTAACCTGATTAATAATTTACAAATCTAATTATTATAAGAATGCTAATCTAATAGCGACAGTCGAAGTGCATACGTCTCAGAATTCCCTCAACCTCCATATAATCAGGTCATTGCGACGACCAAAAGGAGGTGGCAATCTACTAAATCTGAATCAGGACTTACAGTATTAACAGAATTATTGCCGTCGGTTTTAACCGACGGGTTTTGTGAGCACTCAACAATTATGGACTTTAGTCCCATCAAGTTTTATGCGTATTAAGCCAGTTGAATTTCCCTTTTAATGTGACTAAAGTCACTTTTTTGGGGAGCAACTCTATCCGTTGGCTGAAGCCCAACGGCAATACATTTCTTTTTCCTAGACTCTTCGGATGCTACGCATCCTCTGAGTGACGGAGTGTCATCAAAAACAATCTGATATTCCCCAACAATTTCATATATTGCAATGTCTTATTTCTTCAACACTTCAGGCACAATATGAAAACGACTCTCTACGCACTAATAATACTGCTATCAATAAGCATAACAAACCAAGCAACAGCCGACGACAAACCCCTTGCTGGACAAGCCAAACTAGACTCACTACTAGCTGAATTACCCAAAGCAAAAGGGGATACGAATGAGGTGAACTTGCTTAGTAGCTTATCTTTTGCATATAATAGAATTAATCCTGATAAAGGTATTGAATATGGAGAGAAGGGGCTTAAACTTTCTAAGAAAATTAAATGGAAAAAAGGAGAAGCGGCCTCTTATAATAGCTTAGGTGCTAATAATTATTATAAATCAAATTATCCTAAAGTATTAGAGCATTGGGGCAAAGCCTTAAAGATAAATGAAGAGCTTGGAAATAAAAATGGAGTAGCTGGTAATCTTGGAAATATGGGGAATGTTTATCAGGATCAATCTGACTATCCTAAAGCATTAGAATATTATGGTAAAGCATTAAAGTTAAATGAAGAGCTTGGAAATAAAAATGGAATTGCAATTAATCTTACCAATATGGGGACTATTTATAAGATTCAATCTAATTTCTCCAAAGCATCAGAGTATTGGGGAGAAGCATTAAAGATTTTTGAAGAACTTGGAAATAAAAATGGAATTGCAAGTAATCTTGGAAATATGGGGATTGCTTATCGTAATCAATCGGATTATCCCAAAGCATTAGAATATTATGGAAAATCATTAAAGATAAATGAAGAACTTGGAGATAAAGCAGGAGTTGCAATTAATCTTGGGAATATGGGAGGGTTATATTTAAGACTTTCTCAAGATAGTGTAAATATAAACCCAGATGAATTGAATCAGTTCGTAAATTTAAATAAGGGTATTAATTTGAATAACTCAATAGAATATTCATTGCAAGCAATTGAAATATATGAAGAAATTGGTGAATTGAATAATAGAACCTTATTCTTGAAAAACCTAGCAGATGCTTATAAGTTAAAAAGGGATTATAAAAATGAAGCAATAACACTTAGAGAACATCACAAGCTCAAAGACTCAGTGTTTAATCAGGAAAACAGTGATAAAATAGCTGCCCTCGAAAAAGTAAGAGAAGATGATTTAAAGCAAAAAGAAATAGAGAAACAGAAGATAAGAATTGCGGAACAAGATAAGCGCGAACAGCTGATTCTTTATTTCTCTATTGGGTTTTTCATAGTGATGGCTATTGTGATGATTGTCATCTACAGATTACTCAAACGCTCAGACAAGCTACTTTACAATGTACTTCCAGTATCCATAGCCAAGCGACTCAAAAACAAAGAACACCCAATTTCTGACTACTTCACACAAGCATCTATTGTTTTCATTGACATAGTCAACTTCACGGAGCTAGCTAAGGATGAAGACCCACGCCGAGTAGTCGAGGCGCTTAATTCAATTTTCACCAAGTATGATGCCATTGCAAACAAGTATGGATTAGAGAAAATCAAGACTATCGGTGACAGTTATATGGCTGCCGCAGGAATACCAGAAGTCCAAAAAGACAATACCCACAGAGCAGCCCAAATGGCATTAGAAGTTAAAGCAATGATGTCCGACTACTACACAACTGATGGAACAAAAATAGAAGTACGTATAGGACTAGATTGCGGCCCTGTAGTAGCTGGGGTAATTGGGGAAAATAAGTTCATCTATGACATGTGGTCAGACGCAGTAAACACAGCTAGCCGTATGGAATCATCAAGCATAGCTGGTGAAGTCCACGTCTCCGAACGATTCAAAGATGCCGTTACAGAATACGAGCAGTTCGACTACGTAGAACGTGGCGAAATGGAAATCAAAGGTAAGGGCAAAATGAAGACTTTCTTTATTGGGGAGCGGAAGGTGGAAGTCTCTTAAATCCCCCAAACCCCCTTTGACAAGGGGCCTTAACAGCGGAAGTCCTCCCTGTCAAGGGAGGATTTAGGTGGGTTTGATATTCCCCAATAATTCCATATATTGCAATGTCTTATTTCTTCATTACTTCAGACAAAATATGAAAACGATAAATGTTATTATAATTCTAATCCTACTTGCTATAAGTAATGTATTATCACAAAGTAAAATCAATATAATACATCCCAATGGAGGAGAGTCACTGTACTCTGGAGAAAAGACGGATTTCTTTTGGTCTGGTTTGGATCTAAGTGATACAATCTCAATTGAGTTTACGTCTGATAATGGTACGACTTGGGATATTATAAGTGATAATTCAAGAAGTATTTTCTTTACATGGGATGTACCAGATGTGACTAGTGACAGTTGTTTAATTAGAGTAAATCAGCTAACAAAGGATGAAGCAAAACCTACAATTGAGTGGGAGAAAATTTATGGTGGAGAAAACGTAGAACAAGAACCTATTATAACACTAACAGCAGATGGTGGGTATGTTATACTTTCTATTTCATTATCTGATGATGGCGACGTTGGGAAAAATAATGGGAACTTTGACAATTGGATACTGAAAATAGACAGTCTTGGAGAAATAAAGTGGTCTAAAGTATATGGTGGGCAATATACTGACTATGGGAACTGGATAGAGCAAACTCCAGATGGCGGATATATAGTAGTTGGTAATACTACCTCAGATGATGGTGACGTAGGCCCTAGAGACGCTATATGGTCTGATGTATGGTTACTAAAACTAGATAAGAATGGAGATATAGAATGGAAGAAAACTTACGGTGGTAATGATTCGGATGACGCTATAGGAGTAGTAGCTACGGAAGATAGTGGTTATATAATTTCTGGTTTCACATATTCGGATGACGGTGATGTACCAAACAATAGAGGTAGTAGGGACATTTGGGCATTCAAAGTAGATAGATATGGTAAAATTATCTGGTCCAAGACTTATGGTGGAACCGAGATGGATCAAGCTTACACTATGCATAAAACCAAAGATGGAGGAGTAGTAATAGCTGGTAGAACTAGGTCAGGTTTTGGTGGTATGAATTACAACAATGGTGAGTGGGATTATTTTGTGCTCAAAATAGATTCGAAAGGAGAGCAAGAATGGTTAAGAACTTATGGTGGATTGGAATCTGATGTAGCAAAATCAATTATAGAACTCAAAGATGGTGGCTATGCAATAGTTGGTTATACTTATTCTGAATATGTACATGGTGGCCTTAATAAAGGGGATGCTGACGCTTGGATACTTAGGTTATTCAGTGATGGTGATATTTATTGGGCTAGAGTTTACGGTGGTAGTTATACAGATATACCTAGCTCAGTAAGTGAAACAGCTGATGGCGGTCTAATAGTGGGTGGGTTTAGTACATCCAATGATGGAGACGTCGAATATAATGGTGGTGATGAAGATTATTGGATTATGAAATTAGGTGATTTTGGTGAGCTTATTTGGTCAGAAACTTATGGTGAAGAAAGCATAGCCCGATTAACTTCTATTAAAGTAACACCTGATGGTGGTTTTATAGCTGCCGGTATGCGCTATTACCAAGATGACGAAGGTAATTATAATGAAACTATCACTGACCTATGGGTACTGAAAATGCAAACAGAGTTTGAAGCTTTAAAATCAGATGTTTCTGATAGTGTTTTCTCTATTTCGACACGAACTATGAAATCAAATATCGATTATATAAATATGGGTGAAGTTCCAGTAAACGGAAAAAAAGACACATTGTTTACTTCTGCTCTTTGCAACGTTACAAATGAAAGATTGTACATAAACAGTGTAGATATAAAAGATGATGTATATGATGAATTTTCTATTGAATTTATGAATGGCCTAGATTATCTAGAACCTAGTGAATGTGCTGATCTAAGATTCAGATATAAGCCAAAAGAACTTGGTGAAAAGTACGTAACAGTTGAGTTCAATACTTCTAACGGAAAATTTAGAAATGCAGTATATCTATACGGTATTAGTTCTGAAACTATTTTGAAAATACCATTTACTTTTAAAATAGTACCTAATGTATCCTCCACTACTATACAGGTTATAATCTATCTAGAGAAAGAGGAGTTCGTAACTTTAGAGATATTCAATACGCAAGGCCAAAGAATTGATGTTTTACATACAGGAATTATAAGTGATGGATTTACTGAATTCACTATTGAAGTGGATGAATATCAGGCTGCTCAATATTACTTACAGCTAATTACACCTACTATATCGCGAACAGAGAAATTCGAAGTCATGAAATAGTTATAGAATATATGATTTAGTTTTTCTACCTCGAATCCCATTTCCTTTGGAGACGTATGCACTCCGAGACAGATCAGAGTAAACAATAAGTCTCTACAAACGCTTTGCACTAATCAAAAAATAAAAAACTTTCAAATTAATTCACATCTAAAAAATCTAAAATAAAATCCATCCCGTAAGAAACCTAAACGCACAATTTTAAAACAATCAAATGGAGTACGGTATGGATAATAAAGAAATCCAATCGACAAAGGAAAGTTCTTCTGATGGTCTAAACCTTAGATTAGACAGAAGAAAGTTTCTTGTTTTCACAGGTGTTACAGCTGTTGGGTTAGCAGTAGGACTGCAGGGCTGTAGTGATGACGAAAACCCAATGCAACCTGATGGCTCAATAGACTTGGGTTCTGGTGACATAGGAGTACTGAATTACGCTTATGCGCTAGAGCAACTAGAAGCGGCTTTCTACATAAAGGTAATGGAAAGTCCTTATGCTGGAATGAACAGTTTTGAATCAACTGTCCTAAGCGAAATTAGAGACCACGAAATTGCTCACAGAGACTTTTTCAAAGCGGCGATACCAGCTGCTAGCCGTATTCCAGAATTGGAAGTGAATTTCAGCAGTATAAACTTCTCTGATAGACAAACTGTATTAGAAACAGCTCGTACTTTCGAAGATTTGGGTGTTTCGGCTTACAATGGTGCTGGATACTTATTAGAAAGTAAGACTTACCTTGGGTTAGCTGGTAAAATAGTATCTGTAGAAGCAAGACACGCAGCTGCCATAAGAGATTTACTACAACCAGGTACTGCTTATTATGCTGGTGATGATGTGATAGTAGCAGGTGGACTAGACGGACAGAGAAAACCAAGTGAAGTACTGGGCTTAGCTGGTGCTTATATTAGTTCTAAAGTAACTGCTAATAATTTACCATAATACAGGAGATAAGAAAATGAAATTAGAAAATTTAGTAACCGATATACAATCTAAAGTTGAAGATAATAATAAATCAAGACGTGATGTAATAGCTGATATAGGAAAGATGGGGCTTTCAGCTGCACTAGCAGCTATTCCATTCGGATTAGCAACTATCACTAACCCACGTCAAGTAAAAGCTCAAGAAAGTGGCGTAATAGACATATTAAATTTTGCACTTACACTTGAATATCTGGAAGATGAATTCTACAGAATGGGTGTTGATAGTGGGATTTTTAGTGGAAGCGACTTAACAGTTGTGAAGCAAATAAGCAAACACGAAAAAGCACACGTTGACTTACTAAAAGGTGCAATATCTGGTTCTGGAGGCACACCAGTTCCAAAACCGGGATTCGACTTTACTGCAGGTGGGGCTTTTGGCGATGTATTCAGCAATCCGCAAACATTTATGGCATTAGCGCAAGCATTCGAAGATACTGGTGTAAGAGCTTACAAAGGTCAAGCTGGTGGACTATTAGGTACAGACACTCTTACAGTTGCTCTTCAAATACACTCGGTAGAAGCAAGACATGCAGCACAAATCAGAAAGATGAGAGGAGATAAAGGTTGGATTACTAACGCCGATTTCTCTAGCTTACCACAAGCAACAGCACCAATATATGCTGGCGAAGATAATGTAATGCAAGGTGGAGTAGATGTAACTACTATCACGACGGTTAGCCGAGATAGAATAACAGAGGCATTCGATGAGCCACTGACAATGCAAGAAGTTCTAAATATAGCTAGTCTATTTTTAGTGTAAGAAACCCTATTCATTTAGGTCCCTATAAGAAGGTCCGCAGCGATGCGGGCTTTTTTTTTGATATTTTAATTCCGAATGACCCACCTCAGATGAAAGATAAATTTAAAACTTTCAAATTAATTTACATTTAAAAAATCTAAAAAAAGCATAGTGCCGTAGGTATCCTAAATTTGTTCAAAAATCTACGGAGAATATTATGCATAAGTTGCTAATATCTTTATCAATATGCTTAGCGTTGTTCGCTTCGCAACTGCACGCTCGCCACAATTCTGGCGAAATTATGTTCACTTCTATACTTAATGGTGAGGCAGAAGTACCTGCCATAGCTACTAATGCTCGTGGTGTTGCTACGTTCAATATGAATGGAACAATGGATACTCTATTCATAAACGGTACATTTGCTGGGCTTTCTGGTAAAGTCACTGGTGCTCACATACACGAGGCTCCTAAAGGTGCTAGTGGTGGAGTTCTAATCGGGTTGACTACTTTTATAAAGGGTAATCAACTGATGGGATTCGTTACTGGTGAATCGCTTACTAAATCGAATGTAAAAGCGATGCTCGACGGTAATACTTATCTGAATATTCACACAGAAGCTAATCCGGGTGGTGAGATTCGCGGTCAACTAATGACTGAGACTGACTATTCATTCTTCTCAACTTTATCTGGTGGCGCTGAAGTTCCTGCTGTTACTGGTAACGCCGAAGGATTTGCTAATATTGTAGTTTCAAAAACTAATAAAAGAGTTTGGGTAAACGCTGTTTATAGCGGTACAACTGGCGCTATTACTGGTGCTCATTTGCATAATGCAATGGCTGGTGCTAATGGTGGTGTAGTTGTTAATCTGACTGATTTGATTGATGGCAATAAGATAATGGGTAGTGTAGAAATAGACGGTGATATGGACCTATGGTCTAAACTTGCTAAGGGAGAAATCTACATTAACTTACATACGGAAGCTAACCCTAATGGTGAACTTAGAGGTGATATGAAATGGAATGATGGTGTTACTCTTAGAACTGAGATTAATACTGCACAAGAGGTTCCCGCTTTAGTTGTACCTAGTATGGCTCAGGGTAACGGATATATCCATTTCAATAATTCTATGGATTCATTAACTTATATGATATATTTTGAAGGTCTGACTGGTGCTGCTCTTGCTGCTCATTTTCACTTAGGTGATGCTGGTATGGCTGGTGCTCCTGTTGTTGATGTTACTTCAGACATTAGTGGCAACTGGATAGTAGGTACTAAGACTGGCGCTGCTATTACTAGTGAGCTTATTCAGAACTTTTTAAAAGGAAAAATTTACGTAAATGTTCATACCTTAGCCAATGCAGCTGGTGAGATTCGTGGTCAAGTTAATCCTAATACAAGGATTGCACTTACTACATTGTTCGAAGGTGAGCAACAGAATCCAGGTATAAGAACTGCTGCTTATGGTAGCGGTAGTGTATCTGTATCTAACTCGCTTAATGATGTATGGTATGCTATGTTGGCTGATAACCTATCTGGTGAAGTTCAAGCAGCACATTTCCATAATGCTGTAATTGGTATGAATGGCGATGTAGTTCTTGGACTTGATGATGATATAACTCAAGATGAAGAAAATGGTGTTTGGATAGAAGGTAGTAATGCTACTGATATAACTAGTGAAATAGGTGGGCTATTCGTGAATGATAAAGTGTATGTTAATATGCATACCGAAGCTTTTCCTGGTGGCGAGTTAAGAGGTCAAATAGAGCTATATGCAAGACTTTATTTCGACAATGGCATATTACCTTTTAATCCAATGTTTACTGGTAAATTAGCTCTACACTCTATGCTTTCTTCTGATAACGAAGTTCACGCAGTAACGGGTAACGCTAACGGTTCACTAGGTGTAGTTCTTAGTGCTAATATGGATAGTCTTTACTTCAACGCTACTGTCAATAATCTAAGTGGTGCTATCACTGGTGCTCACTTCCACAAGGGAATGCCGGGTGTAGATGGTCCAGTTGACGTAAACTTGACTAGCTTCGTAAAAGGAAATGTAATCGCTGGTACTATAACAGATTTTGATTTGAAAGCATTGCTTCAAGGTCAATACTATCTAAACGTTCATACAGTAGCAAACCCTGCTGGTGAAACTCGTGGTCAAGTGATGCTTAATAGCGATTGGGCTTTCACAGCTTTGCTATCTGCTGCTAATGAAACACACTCTGTTACTAGTGATGCTGAAGGTATGGCGATTATAAGAGTTTACCCAGATATGGAACACATGGAAATCAAGGTTCTTTTCGATGGTACTACATCTGCTGTAACTGGTGCTCATTTACATAATGCTCCTGCCGGTCAAGATGGCGATGTGGTAGTTAATCTAACGGGTGACATAAACGGAAACACTATCGTAACAACTAAAATGAATGCTGATATAATTGCTGATTTAATCGCAGGTAATATCTACCTAAACATTCATACTGAAGATAATGCAGCTGGTGAAATAAGAGGTCAATTAGAATTACAGAACGGTGTATTTTTCGATACATGGTTGAATGGTGCTCAAGAGAATCCTCCTGCTGGAACTAATGCTATGGGATTAGCTGCAGCTCATTTGGATATAGAAACTGGTGAACTAATGTACAATGTATTCACTGCTGGACTAAGCGGCGAGATAACTGGTACTCATATACACCAAGCATCAATAGGTGCGAACGGTGGAGTTATAATCAACCTTACTACTGGAATACTTAATAATCTAGTGAGTGGAGTTATTGACTTGGGTGCTGATTTGAAAACTAACGTTGCAGTTCTATTGAACGGTGATGGCTACTTGAACGTACATACTGGTATGTTCGCTAATGGTGAGATACGTGGTCAAATGAGATCTTATAATAGAGAAACTTTCGCTTTCAACTTAACAAGTGAGCAAGAAGTTCCTGCTATCAATAATAGCACTGTAGGAACGGGTGTTGTCTCTATCAATAATAGCTGGGATATGCTTACGGTTGATGTGTCTTATGCAAATTTCGATGGTAAAGTAACAGGCGCTCATATTCATCAAGCGAAAGCTGATGCAAATGGAGCTGTTGTTATAAATCTTACAGATTATATAGATGAAGAAGCTCAAACAATAAGAGCAAACATTACTGCCGAAGGTGGACTAAACGCATCAGTAATAGAAGCAATTATGTCAGGCGAAGCGTATATAAATCTTCACTCTGAGAAAAACCCTATGGGCGAATCTCGTGGTCAGATTAATAATTCTGTTAAACATAAAACACAAACTTCTGTTGAGTATATTGACTTACCTGAAGTGAACTTATACCCTAACCCAACTGTCAACTCAGTATCATTGAATCTTGGCGATTTAATCTCTGATTCGAAAGTAGAGATTAGAGTTTATGATAGATCAGGTAGAATGTCAGCTAAATACATTGATAACAATACTGGCTTGATTAATATCAATGTTAGTGATTTGACTTCTGGTCTTTACTTCATTGAAGTTAGTGGAAAAGAAACGAATGTAAGGGCTAAGTTTATAAAACAATAGTTCTATTCATCCTATTAGAATATAGAAATGTCCTTATAAAACTTCATCGCATTAAACTGCGATGGAGTTTTTTGTTTATATTTGCTTTTTAGAAACACCAATTTGGCGATAGTATTACCCAAAAAACCATATATATAATCCTATTTATAGTCTCTTGTATCGTTCTAGCGTTGAATATGAACTGGTATATGCCATTCTTCGCTGATGATGCACTAATTACTATTCGCTATGCACAGCGGTTTATAGACGGACATGGACTAACTTGGACTGATGGTATAAGAGTAGAAGGGTATTCGAATCTGCTATGGGTGCTTATACTCGCCTTTTTCGGTAAGATGGATGCTAATATGATATTGGCAGCCCGTGTACTCGGGGTTTTATTTGCTGTAACGAATATATATTTACTAATCCAATACGCTAATAATAGATACAAAGATGCTCCTATTGTACTCACCGTTGCTTTGTCCCTCTTCTCTGCCTCTGCTATTGTTGCAGTTTGGGCGATAGGTGGATTAGAAAACACTCTCGTGAGTATGCTAACTCTGCTGTCTATTACTCGGTATTTGGACTATAGAAAATCAGGGGAAATACGCTCCCTTTGGTTTGCGTCAGCTTCATTAGGATTACTCTGTATAACCCGACCTGATGGGGTGTTACTTTCAATTATCCTCGGACTATATCACTTAATTTCTAATAGAAATGAACTTAAAAAAGCATTAACTTCTCTTTCAAAATTAGCCGTATTTCCTCTAATTCTTTACTTCGGGCAATTAACCTTTAGAATACTATACTATGGTGAACTAGTACCGAATACTGCTCACGTTAAAGTAAGTCCGTCGCTTTATCACGCATACACTGGTTTGCTCTATACTCTTAGATTCTTCAAATCTAATTTCTCATTGTTTCTAATAGCAATGAGCTCACTGGCATATCTGATTTATAAGAAGAAAAGCGAGTACGTGCTATATATAATGCTACTAGGAATTTGGGTGTCCTATATTGCCTTTATTGGGGGTGATTTCTTCTTTGCTTTCCGACATCATTTATTTACTATCATTGTGTTTATGCTAGTTATTATAGATGGAATTGGCACATTTTTAACCAACAATAAGATTACAAAAACCACTAAGTTAATTGCGATTCCTTTGTTCGCAGTACTTATGACTTTCTATGTTTTCCAACAAGTAAAAGACGACAATAATACACGCTCAAGAAGTTCACTATGGGTATTCAATCTCCAAACTTTAGGTATAGAATTAAAGGCAACATTTGGGGATGTTCAACCACTAATAGCAATAGACCCAGCTGGTTCTCTTCCATATTTCACTATGTTCCCTGCACTCGATATGCTAGGGCTGAATGACTATCATATACCTCGCAATAAGCCAAAGAATATGGGTAGAGGTTTCATAGGTCACGAGCTAGGCGACCCCGAATATGTGCTAGATAGTAAGCCAGATATTATTCAACTCCACTTAGGGACTAGAGAGCCGATATTGAACATTGATACTATGTTAGTAGAAAACCAGAGATTCCAAGATAGGTATATAGACGTGGCTATTTATGTGCCAAGTGAATATAAGTTTAAAGGGGTGCTTTACTTTGATAAATATAGCAAAAAAGTAGGTATAGATAGTACTACGGGTAGCTTAGTAATCCCAGCATATTTATTCAGAGCAGATACTGAAGTATATAATATTTTCCGTGCTAATGAATTAGTAAAACCGATAGAGCCAAATAAGCAGTTTAGTTTCGTAGTTCCTTATGTGATAAATCCAGCAGCGATTAAAACTATTCCGAATGGGTTGGATATAGTTTCCACCAAAAATAGGTCAACAGGATTGACTAAGATAACGGTATCTAATCCGAGTGATAGTACTGTTATATTCAAGAAAGTCGTAGTTCTGAAATAGATTAGAATTTGTAAGTGATTATGCCTTGTTGTGATTTCAATTCTATTTGATTAGAAATTCCCTCTAGCAGTTCATACATGACGTCGTCGGAGCGTTTAGTTTTGAACTTTATACTAACGTGATATTTCTGAACAAAGCGATTCATCTCGTAAACTAGCTCTTCTGTTTCAGCATCATAGCTACCCTCGGAGACGACATAGTGGTTGGTATGAGTAGGCATTAAATCGACAGCCCCTAAATCTTCTATATCGATAGTTAGCTCTTCGTTGTCGTAAGTAAATTTGCAAGAACTCGACATTGTCTTGTCGGATAATTCCATCGGTTCGATTTCGATATTATTAGCATCCCAACCGAGAAGAGTAGCAATTTTGTCTAGCTTCACATCGCTACAAGCGTTTATATCACTTACGCTATCTAAATCTTGCGCAGATAGGTTAATGAAAGTGAAGAATATAAGTACAATCAGAGTTCTCATAATTTAGCTCACTATATAGATTATTACTCGCTGACTTTAGATTAAATTAGTTAATTGTGATGAGAAAAGCAAGAAGAAATATACTGTGAGTAAATCTGACTAATCAGCAATCAAAATTTATGGTCTATCTTATATTTGTAAAGTCTAAAAATATTAGAACAGCATTTCAGGATGAAATAAGTCTCTCATGAAATTTCACGTCCCTCTGAAAGGAATGTAGTGGAAAGCCTGTGCTGAGCAACGCCGAAGTGAAGGATCCAGGAGAAAATACTACTTGTCTTTTCCTAGACTCTTAGGTCACTTTGTTCCCTCTGAGTGACGTCAATAATTCATATTGCCATTTGCTAATGCCAAATGCAAAATTCTTTTTTTACTTTTCACACTTCCACACTCTGTGTTCTCTGTGTAAAAGATTAGAAAGCAATATCTTCGTGAACTTTGTGATAAAACAAACAAGATGTTAACTTGTAATTATGAAAATAATCCTATACACTTTATTGCTAATTCATTTGTCTTCCCTCACTGGATGTGCCGATGAAAACGGAAATAAAAAATCAAACAAAGAAGAATATATGTACACGAACAAACTAATAGACGAAAGTAGTCCTTACTTACTAGAACACGCTCACAACCCTGTTAATTGGTATCCTTGGGGTGCTGAGGCTTTGGAAAAAGCAGCCAGAGAGAACAAGCCAATCATCATAAGCATTGGCTATGCGGCTTGCCATTGGTGTCACGTTATGGAGCACGAATCATTCTCCGACCCCGAAGTAGCGAAGGTAATGAACGAGCACTTCGTCGCTATCAAGGTTGATAGAGAAGAGCGACCCGACATTGATAATCTGTATATGGCAGCATCGATTTTACAAAATGGACGTGGCGGTTGGCCGCTGAACGCATTCGCTTTGCCCGATGGTCGTCCGTTTTTCGCTGGTACTTACTTCCCCAAAGAGAATTGGGTGGGGCTTATGGAACAGATTAGCCATCTATATAAAAATGAATATGAGAAATTAGTCGAAAATGCTGAAGCCCTTAATGAGGGTATAGCAACTCAAAACCTAGATTTTCTGAATGACAAACACACGGTAATCGATGGCTATCAAGATTTCTACGAGGCAATGCACAATAGACTAGACGAGCAGTTTGGTGGGCTGACTGGTGCGCCGAAGTTCCCAATGCCATCTGTATGGGACTTTTTACTGCAATACAGCTACCTGACGGGCAGTGAGTCAGCTTATGACAATGCAATGTTCACTTTGGAGAGAATCGCTCTGAGCGGTACTTATGACCAATTGGGGGGTGGCTTCCATCGCTATGCTACGGATATGAATTGGAAGATTCCACATTTCGAGAAAATGCTATACGACAATGGGCAACTAATCAGCACTTATTCAAACGCGTACAAGACCGAGCATTACGAAGTATTCAAGGACATAGTTTACGAGACTGTGGACTTCGTAGAGCGAGAATTGATGAACGATAAGTTCGGGTTTTACTCCTCGCTGAACGCTGATAGTGAGGGCGAGGAAGGCAAGTTCTATGTTTGGGAATACAGCGAGATTAAGAACATACTAACCGATGCAGAATTCAAACTAGTTGAAGATTATTACGGACTGACTGAACACGGCAACTGGGAAGATGATAAGAACATACTCCACACGAAAATCACACTTGAGAATTACGCACTCAAAAAATCGCTCGACTATGGCGACACTCACAAGCTACTCAAATCAGCTAAGGGCAAGCTATTCGAAGAGCGAAAAAGCAAGATAAGACCAAGCCTTGATGACAAAGTTATCACGTCTTGGAATGCACTAATGATAAGCGGACTATGCGATGCCTACAGTGCTTTCAGTGATAAGCGATTCCTAGATTTGGCACTAAAAAACGCTGATTTCCTAACTAAAAATATGCTTAGCAAAGACGGAAGTTTGAAGAGAATATACAAAGACGGTAAGGTAACAATCCCTGCATTCCTAGACGATTACACTCTGCTAGCTAAGGCGATGCTAGACTTATACCGAGTTACATTCGACAAGAAATGGCTGGACTATTCGGAGAAAATCACGGCATTCACAGTTGCTAATTTCGAGGATAGCAAGACCAAATTCTACAACTACACTCACTCGGAAGACAATGAGTTATCAGCTAAAACGATGGAGTTGCAAGACAACGTAATCCCTGCTTCTAACTCCGTAATGGCGAATCTGCTCTTCGATTTAGGGCATATACTCTACAAAGAAGAATACATAGAAAAAGCGAAAAAACTGCTATTAGGTATATCAGCGGCTGTCCGCCAAAGCCCTACATACCACAGCAACTGGGCTATGCTCCACGGCAAAATAGAGCGGGGAGTTTACGAGGTAGCAATAGTCGGCAAAGATGCCACCAAACTAGCCAACGAAATGCAAAAGCACTATCTCCCGAATTGCCTATACGTCGGCGGTACAGAGGAAAACCTACCATTACTAAAAGGACGATTAACGGACGGAACAACTATCTATGTCTGCAAGGATAAGATCTGCAATCTACCGACAAGTGAAGTGGAGAAGGCGGTTGGACAAGTTATAGGAACAGCGAGGAAATAATATGAAAGCATTAGTAGTAGGCGCAAGCGGAGCAACTGGAAAGCATTTAGTAGAGCAGCTTTTGGAGATGGGGCAAAGTGTAAAAGCAATAGTCCGTACACCCGAAAATCTACCCAATTCGTGGAAAGAGAACGAGCGATTAACAATAATCCAAGGTAGCATTTCGGAGATTAGCAAAGCCCAAATGGTAGAGTATATCAGTGATTGCGACGCAATGGCTTCTTGCTTGGGGCACATTCTAAACCTAAAAGGGATATATGGGAAACCACGAAAACTAGTCACCGATGCAGTAAAGCTAGTATGCGAATCTGTCAAACAAAATGCCCCCGAAAAGCCAGTCAAAGTACTGCTGATGAACACTGCTGGCAATAGCAACAGAGATTTGGATGAGCCAATATCCGTAGCCCAGAAAATGATAATTGGTTTACTCCGATTGATACTACCACCACACGTAGATAATGAAAACGCAGCCGACTATCTGAGAACAGAAATAGGTCAAAACAACTCGACAATTGAGTGGGTAACTATCCGCCCCGATACTCTGTTGAGCGACGAGCAAGTAACCGACTACGAACTACACGCATCACCTACCAGAAGTGCTTTATTCAATCCCGGTAAAACTAGCCGCATAAACGTGGGTAACTTCATGGCAAAGCTTGCTACGGACGACAACCTGTGGAACAAATGGAAAGGCCAAATGCCCGTTATCTACAACAAGAATAGCTAGTTTTGTGTTTGTGGGTGTGGTGGGGATGTGGTATATTTGTAGAGTGAGAAAGTGAGAACTACTGAATAAACTATTAATTATAGAAATTTAAAGCTATGAAGATAAATTCATTAAACTTCTACAACACGGATACTAAGTGGAACTTGACAGATGTAAAGTTCAAAAATTTAACTCTTTTAGTTGGTGCTTCTGGAGTAGGTAAGACACAAATTTTAGAATCAATTCTAAAATTAAGAGCTGTTGCAAAAGGTAGATCAATAAACGGAATAAAATGGGAGATAAATTTTACTACTTTAGATGATAATAATTATATTTGGAAAGGTGAATACGAATTACTTGATAAAGGGATATTAAGATTAAAGTCGGATGAGGATTCAAATGAAGATAAGAATCCTAAGATACTATTTGAAGAGTTGTACTTAAATTCTAAGAAAATTATCTCTAGAGATCAGAAAAGAATTATTTTTAGTGGAAATACAACTGTTAAACTTACTCAAGATAAAAGTGTTATCAATCTTTTAAAAGAAGAAGACCTAATCTCACCAGCTTACGCAGGATTCCAAAGAATTATTTTTAGTGATCAAGTGGAATCCAAAAGAAGACCACAAAGATATAATCCTGACTTCATAACAAAGAACAGAATTCTTCAAAAGTATAAAACAATAGAATCGATAAGAGAGTCTGATGAGAACATCATTACAAAGCTTTTCTTAGCATATAATAATGCAAAGGAAGTTATGAATTCTATTAAAGATAGATTTATAGATATTTTCCCTTTTGTTATAGATATCAAAATAGCCCCCTTAGATTTTGAAGATGGAGATGAGACAGCATCAATATTAAGAGAAATACCATTTATTCAGATAAAGGAAAAAAATGTAGATGATTGGATTATTCAGCCTCAGATTTCCTCTGGCATGTATAGAACATTAATGCATCTATGTGAATTATATCTTTGTCCAGAAGGTACTGTTATACTCATAGATGAATTTGAGAATAGTCTAGGTGTAAACTGCATTGATGAATTAACAGTTGATTTGCAATCTTCCTTCAGAGAATTACAGTTTATTATTACTAGTCATCACCCTTATATTATAAATCAAATAAATTTCAAAAATTGGAAATTGGTAACAAGAATAGGTAGCGAAGTTATTACTCGAGAAGCTGCTGATATCATAGATATAGATAAATCAAAACAACAAGCTTTTATTCAGCTAACCCAATTAGAAGAATTTACAACAGGAATTGCAGATTAATTTATGAATATATATTTTTTAGTAGAGGGTAGAAGCACTGAAAAAAAAGTATATCCTAAATTTATTGAGTCAATTTTTGAGGGCAAACTTACAAAGGTAAATCAATATTATGAAGTAACTAATAATAATTACTTTTTACTATCAGGAAATGGTTATCCAAATATATTTACTAATATTCTTAAGAACACCATACTTGATATAAATTTGAATGGCTCTTTTGATTATTTATTTATATGTATAGACGCTGATGAAACTTCTATTGAACAAAGAAAAATCGAATTATCAAATTATTTAGAAGATTTTCGGAATGAGGGAATTGAACTAGAAACTGATTGTAAAATCGAATTAATTGTACAAAATAGATGCATCGAAACATGGTTTTTAGGTAATAAGAAGGTTTATAATGCAAATACATCGAATGAAAAGTATCGTAAATATCAAAAATTTTATAATGTGAGTCTAAATGATCCAGAATTAATGCCAATATTTCATGGATTTGAAACTCATGCGAACTTCCATTTCGCGTATTTAAGGGAAATGCTAAAAGATAAGAATATACGATATACAAAAAAATTCCCGAGAGAAGTTTCTGAAAATCATTATATTAATCAATTGTTAGTAAGAGCTGAAAAAGAAAATCATTTATCTACATTTCTATATTTCTATAACTTATGTATTAAGATCAAAGAACAAATTAAATAGATACTCATCAAAACCGACACTATTAGATATTCTAGTTGAAATGAAATAAATTCTACCACACCCCCCACCATTAATCACATTTTTGTTAATTTACGTCAAATTATAAACTAAAAAATAAAAACAATGCAATTCATAGATTTAAAAAGCCAATACGCACTAATCAAAGATCAAGTTAACAAAGGAATAGACGGTGTTTTGGAGCACGGTCGCTACGTGTTCGGCCCTGAAATAGAGGAGCTGGAAGCAAAGCTGGCTGAGTTCGTTGGGGTGAAACACGCTATCGCTTGTTCGAGCGGTACTGATGCACTAGTTATGCCGCTAATGGCATGGGGCATTGGCCCAGGTGATGCGGTATTTACGACTCCTTTTTCGTTCGTTGCTACTGCCGAAGTTATCGCTTTAGTCGGTGCTACTCCTGTCTTCGTTGACATAGACGAGAAGACGTACAATATAGACCCAGTCAAATTAGAAAAAGAAATAGAGAGAGTAAAAGCGGAAGGCAAGCTAACTCCGAAGGCGATTATTCCAGTTGACCTATTCGGTTTGCCGGCGGAATTGCACAAGATAGAAGCTATCGCAGAGAGACACGGACTGAAGCTATTGGAAGATGCAGCTCAGGGCTTTGGTGGCTCACTTGATGGTAAGCGTGCTGGCTCGTTTGGTCACGCAGGTGCTACATCGTTTTTCCCAGCTAAGCCACTAGGCTGCTATGGCGACGGCGGTGCAGTGTTTACGAATGATGATGATCTGAAAGTTGCCCTACTGTCTATCCGAGTGCACGGTATGAGCGCTACTGAGCGTTATGACAATGTTCGTATAGGTCTGAATGCTCGTATGGATTCTATCCAAGCAGCAATTTTACTTGCTAAAATGGAGCTATTCGAAGGTGAGTTAGTTAAGCGTAATACGGTTGCTTCTCGCTACTCATCTAGTCTAGGCAACTCGGTTGTTACTCCTTTCATCCCAGGTGGGTATTATTCTTGTTGGGCACAGTATTCTGTACTGGCTAATGACAGTGAGCACCGTGATGAACTTCGCAACAAATTGCAATCGCACAATATTCCGACTGCTATCTATTACCCGATTCCTCTGCATTTGCAAACAGCTTATGCCTATCTAGGTTACAAAGAGGGCGATATGCCGGTTTGCGAAAAAGTTGGCACGAAAATTTTTAGTCTTCCTATGCATCCTTATCTTACTGATGAGGAAATAGACAAGATTTGTGAAGTAATAAAAGGTTAAAGTATGAAAGGGATAGTACTCGCAGGAGGCAGTGGTACACGGCTATATCCGGCTACCAAAGCTGTAAGTAAACAGCTATTGCCAATATATGATAAACCAATGATTTACTACCCTATTTCGGTACTAATGCTCGCTGGTATAAAGGAAATATTGGTTATTTCTAACCCAGAGTTCATAGAATTGTACAAATCTCTACTTGGTGACGGCTCCGATTTGGGTGTCCGTTTCGAGTATAAAGTACAAGACACACCTCGTGGATTAGCCGACGCATTTATAGTTGGTGAGGAATTCATCGGCGATGATGATGTTTGCCTAATCTTGGGCGATAATATATTCTACGGTCAGGGATTCACAGGCATACTCAAAAAAGCTGCCGAAATAGAGCTAGGAGCTACTATATTCGGTTACTACGTGAAAGACCCAACGGCTTACGGAGTAGTGGAATTCGACTACAATAACGTGGCTGTATCAATCGAAGAAAAACCTGAAAAACCGAAATCTAACTATGCCGTACCGGGGCTATATTTCTACGATAATAGCGTAATAGAAATCGCTAAGAACGTGAAACCATCAGCTCGTGGTGAGATAGAAATAACCGCCGTCAACAACGAATACCTCCGCCAAAAGCGGTTAAAAGTTGAATTGCTCGGTCGTGGCTTTGCGTGGCTAGATACTGGTACTTGCGACAATCTTATGAACGCTAGTGATTTCGTACGCACAGTACAAAATAGACAGGGTTTCTATATAGCTTGTCTAGAGGAAATCGCCTACAAAAAAGGCTTCATCGATAAAAACCAATTAGAGAAATTAGCTACCGACCTGATAAAAACTGAATACGGTCAATACCTGATGGATTTGGTAAACGAGGGCTAAACACACTAGTAATAGTACGATTCCAGATATTTATTAAGTAGATTTAATTTATTATTTCTTTGGCACATATATTGCTTTATTAATCTTAGTTAATAAAACTTGATAAGTTAAATATATGGTAAAAATAATACTAATTGAAGATGACAGTATAATGTCGAGTGCAGTTCGGTTGCATCTCAAAGTTATACTCGAATTCGAATATACTATACAGGTATTCCGAAACGTCAACTCAGCATTGGACTATATGCAAGCGGAAAGCTGCGATATACTTATCTCAGATATTAATTTGCCTGACTCGAAAGGTAACGACACAATAAAAGCATTCCAATCACTCCCCGATGAAACTAATATTATCTTTATGTCTGGAAGTTCTGATGAACTAGAATCACTCGACCTCAAAAATCACAAAAACACTCACTTTATAATGAAAGATATGGACTTCAACGAGTCTATGTGGCACGTATTCAGCAAAAAACTGAAATTGAAGACGGTTTAAGAATCGGACATAGTAAATAATTAGAAGTAAATAGACGCCCATGCTTCAGCTTGACAAACAACTCAAAGACATGAAAATTCAAGAGGGCTTCAAGATGGAATTTTTATCTAACCTTTATCCTTCACTCACTTAGCTTATTCTGAATGACTGTTGCCAGAATCAACAATTCTACTGAGGTGTAAACATTTAGTCACTACATTCTTAAATTGCTATTATGACTGGACTTTACCAGCTATGTACATTTCTGTCATAGTTGGGCTTTCTACTCCACCTGCATTCTCGAGAGTTACAGCAAACATAATAGAAGTTTCGGCTTTACCGAGGTTCAGCATCTCTCTTTGACCAGCTTGGTCGAAGACCCCAACGCTAACTGGCTGACCTTTGTCCGAGATTGTCCAGAGTTGGTATTGCTTACCTTCGGGGTTCTTAGGTAGATTTTTTACATCTAGATATACATCGCCAGTCTCTTTGTCCCATACAGCAAATGCCATAGATTTAGGAGATTTGTCGGCTATACCATCTAGTTTTATAACTTGAGCATTTGGTAGCTCATAAATCGAATTGTTCTTGTTTACTATGTCTTTAAGAGTAGTGAAATCACTTACTATATTCTGATTAGCAGTATTAAGTTGAGCTATTTCTGACTCTGCTTTGTTCAGTTGTGAGTTCGTGTTGAATCCCCAGAAAGTAGTCCCAACAGCGATAATAGCTAATACGGCAGCTACTGCGTAGTTTATTGTATTTGGCTTAGGTGTAGCAGTTCTTTCTGCTTTACTAGAATCATGAAGCTTAATTATATTATTGGCTTTCGTTTCTACTAATATACTATCCCAAATCCTCTCCCTCATACTTGGGTCGGGCTGTGTAGCTCCAATCTCTGCGAATAGTGTCAAGCTAATTAATGCATCTTCTACTTCTTTCCCTATTTCGGGATAGGTTGTTGATAGACATTCCACCTCAGCTCTCTCTTGCTCAGAGAGTTTGCCAAGTGTATATTCTTCTATTACACCAGATTCTATATATTGTTTTACGTCTATCATGGGTATATTTTTCTCAATTCTCTCAGTGCTATACGTATCTTAGATTTGACAGTTCCCAAAGGGATGCCCAACTTTTCAGATATTTCGCCGTGTGCGTATCCGTAATAGTACGAGAGTTTTAAAATCTCTTTGTGATCATCATCTAGTTTATCGAGTACTTCCCAAAGCTCCGTGTTTGCTCGTTTTACCTCGGGATTTTCGTCTGTTTCTATATCTACGAGCAGAGAGTCGAATTGGATTTTTCTGCTTTCTTTTCCATAACGAATTTTGTCTATAGCACCATTTCGGCAGATATTAAGCATCCAAGTGAAGAAAGTTCCTCTGGACTCATCGTACTTATCTATGTGCTTGTAAACTTTGATGAAGGTTTCTTGTAGTACATCTTCGGCTATATCTTGCTTTTGAGTGATATGCAAAGCGATACCATATAACTTGGACGAATAATTATCATAGAGATAATCGTACGCCTTTCTGTCTTTGTTGATTAGTCCTTGGACTAGTTCAGTTGTATCTATTGTTTTAATTTGCATTGCCTAAGTGTAATCGAATCATTAGTAAAATTAGCTAATATTAGTTGAATAAACAACTATAAAGTTAATATACGTCCGCAGTAGTATAAATATTAGACATAGTGGGATAACTAGCACCTGATTCTTTTTCTTTAGTAACAATGTAACGGATTGCATCTTTTATACCACGTAACTCAACGATATTGCTCTTACCAGAATGTACAAAACTACCTAGTTCAACTTGTAGTCCTATTTGTGTTACTCCCCAAAGGATATATTTTTTGCCAGTCTGAGTGTTAGGAAGTTGTTTTATATCTAAGTAAAGTTTGTTGGTTTCTTTGTTCCAAATTAGCATCACTATAGCGTTACCAGCATTTCTTCTATTCGGCTTCATCACATACAATTTTGCATTTTCTAAATCATATATATTTGAAAGTGTTGAGAGTGAATCGAAGTCGTATTTAAGTCTATCAAACTCAGTTTTTAATTCTGTATTCGTTTGCTCAATAGCAGCAATTCTTGCTTTAGCATCATCTAGTTGGTTATTCGCTATTATCATATAATAGATTGTAATAAACGCAACTATAGCCATTGCAACGGTCATTATATAAGGCATCTTAGATGGCTTAGGTACTACAGGAGTCTTTGGTTCATTTAATTCTTCTTGTTCTTCTAAGTTAGTAGTAAGTATTTCACTCCATATTCGCTCTTCCATATACGCAGCTGGCACTACCTCACCAATATCAGCCATTACTGATAAGCTCAAGCTCATCGATGCTAGTTCTTGGGCAATCTCAGGATATTTATCAATTATGGATTCAACGTCTGTTCGTTCCTTTGGAGCAAGAGTGCCCGATAGATAATCTTCCAATATGCCAGATTCTATATATTGTTTAATATCAATCATGGATATATTTTTCTTAGCTCTCTAATAGCTATTCTAATTTTTGATTTAACACTTCCGAAAGGCATATCTAGTTTTTTTGCAATTTCAGAATGAGAGTATCCGTAATAATAAGATAGTTTGAGTATTTCTTTGTGGTCAGCGTCTAACATATCAAGCAATTTCCACAGCTCAGCATTAGCTAAACTTATTTCTGGATTCGTTTCAGATACAATATCTACGTTCAAAGAGTCGAACTGGATTTTTTTCTTTTCTTTACCGTACCTAATTTTGTCTATAGATCCATTACGGCATATATTGAGCATCCAAGTGAAAAATGTGCCTTTGGAATCATCAAACTTATGTACGTGTTTGAATACTTTTATGAACGTTTCTTGTAGTACATCTTCGGCTATATCGGTTTGTTGAGTGATATGCAGAGCAATACCATACAACTTAGCAGAGTAGTTTTTGTACAGATAGTTATAACACTTTCTGTCCTTAGCTTTGAGGCCTTTTATTAGCTCTATATTGCTTAATTTTTCTATAATATTCAAGATTATGTAATGAGTAAGACAACGAATATAATAAATAAATTTTTAAATTATATTAAAAATTCTACCCCAAATACATTTTCGTCCAGTTGTAGATTATCTCCGCCTGTTTAGCTGAAAGTATGAAGGAGGGAATTAGGGATTTAAAAAGGGATATAGCTATGTCTTACATAATTCATGATTTCTACTAAACACCATACTTTTTTTCACAAAAGCATTATATTTTAAGGACTTTACTTATCTTCGCTGGTTGTCTTATTAACTATTTTTATAATGCCAGAAATCAAAGATTGGGTTGCTGCTCTGCGGCTAAAAACCTTACCCGCTAGTATATCACCTGTGCTAATTGCTTCTGCCTATGCTTATACCAAAGGTCAGTTCGATTGGATCGCGGCTATAGTTATACTTTTCTGTGCATCCATGATTCAGATTATTACAAATTTCATAAATGAGATTTACGACTTCAAGAAGGGTGCTGATGGCGAAAACCGTCTTGGCTCTACTCGTGGTGTAGCCGCTGGTAATATTAGTGTTCGGGCTATGTGGACAGTATCTATTGTTTCAATTATTATAACTTTCTTGGCTGGGTTATACCTAGTCTCTATTTCTGATTTTTATATTCTACTCATTGGATTGGTCTCATTATTCTTTAGTTGGGCATATACTGGTGGCCCATATCCGTTAGCTTATAAAGGATTAGGCGATATATTTGTTCTTCTCTTCTTCGGTGTTGTGGCGGTCTGTGGTACTTTTTATATATATACTGGTTATGTTGATTGGTTTATTTTCATTGCCTCTTTCATCCCTGGGATTCTCTCTACCAATATATTAGCTGCGAATAATATACGTGATATTTATACTGACAAACAAGTGAACAAAATTACTCTCGCTGTCCGATTAGGTGAGAAATACTCTATTGCACTTTACATTCTACTAATGTTTTTAGTATTTGCAATTCAGTTTTATTTGTACCTAATTACTAGCAATGATTTTATACTTATTACTTTTTTAGCATTCCCGTTAGCTGTTCTCATATTTAAGAAAATCATCGTAGCTATTGGTAGGCAGTTCAACACCGTTTTAGCACTGAGTGGATTACTTATGATGGTGGATAGTTTATTATTATCAATGGGGATAGTACTTGGAAACTAACATTAAGTACTTCATCATAATATTCTCTGTTACTCTGATGGCTGTGCTAGGCATAGCATCCGTATCACCTGCTTTACCGAGTATAGCAGAGCATTTCGATTTAGCCGAGAAAGACTACGGGCTTATTATTTCTATTTTTGCAATACCGGGTATTTTGCTAACGCCTGTACTTGGCTTTCTTTCAGATAAATTTGGACGAAAAGTAGTAATAGTACCTGCATTACTCCTTTTTGGGGTAGCTGGGTTCATGTGTTCTCTAGCTGAAACATACCAAACGCTTTTACTTTTCAGGTTCTTGCAAGGTGTTGGAGCTGCTTCACTAGGTGCGCTTAATGTAGCGTTAATCGGTGATTTATTCGCTGGACCAGAAAGACCTAGAATTATGGGATACAACCATAGTGTTCTTAGTATTGGTACAGCATCTTTCCCGATAATAGGTGGGATACTATCATCTATTTCATTTAGGTATGTATTCTATATGCCGCTAATAGCAATACCCATAGCTATGTATGTACTCTTCTTTCTCGACCTAGATGTAAAAGGAAAAACACACCAAACCCGATTGTATATTAGTAGCTTTCTACAATTATTAAAAAACAAAAATCTAGTAGCTTTGCTCGTAGTGAGCATTTCCTTATTCATAATTCTAATGGGACCATTCATTACTTATGTTCCTTATATAGCGAAGGAAAAGTTTGCATTGGAGCCAACATTCATCGGGATTATCCTCGCAAGTATGTCAATTAGCACTTCGCTAACGGCGTATTTCCTAGGTAGATTCTTGAAGAAATTTCAACACGAGAGTCTCCTCAAAGTAGGACTAATGGGATATGGTTTAGCATTAGGAATGATACCGCTTTATACAGAATGGTATATGCTATTTATATCGACAGTAGTATTCGGTATATCACATTCGTTCGTACTCCCGAACTCGCAATCAATGATAATAAAATTTTCAGATGAGAATAACAGAGCACTGCTCATGTCATTCAACCGAATGCTATCACAAGTAGGTCAGGCATTAGGCCCGGTACTAAGTGGGTTAGTGTTCGTTTACTTTTCGGACGGAATTGGTGTAGATGGTATCTACATTGTTTCCGTTATTTTCGCAGTTTCGATATTAACGATATTTTCGTTTTTTTATAACAAACCAGAGGAATTAGCATAATGAAAAGGCTAATTATTCTAACTTTGTTTATATACTTCGTCGTAGTCCTATCTATGGCAGCGGCGAGTATAAAAGGCAAAGTTGTAAATAAGGATTCCGGGAAACCTTTGGGGAAAGTTGTAGTCAAGATATTGGAGACTGGTAAGATAGCCGTTACAGATAATAACGGTTATTTTAACTTCAACAATGTCGAAGATGGCAAGATGACTTTCTTCGTAAAGGAACACGGGTTCCAAAAGTACAATAATACGATTGATGTTAGTTCGACGTCCGAACTAAGCATAGAGCTAAATTACCAGACTTATACATTCGATGACCTCGAGGTCACCGCAAGTTCCAAGAGATTGGAGAAGGTAACCGAATCGCCTGGGGCGATAGACGTGCTCTATGCAGATCAAGTACAGGAGAAATCGAGAGCGAACCAACTAGGAGCTGCTTTCGATGGAATGACAGGTGTAGAAGTATTGCGTAGCGGTACTACTGACTATACTGTAAACACACGTGGATTCACTAATACTATGAACAAAAGAGTATTAGTACTACAAGATGGAAGAGAGAATCACCTTATGCTACTTTCGGCACAAGAGTGGAACTCATTCCAACTGCCAGCAGACGAGTTCGAGACTATTGAGTTCGTTCGTGGTCCTAACGCCGCACTTTACGGTGCCAACGCTTTTAACGGAGTAATCAATATGAAGAGTTATGCTCCTCGTGATGTACTCGGTGGTAAAATATCCACTACCACTGGTGATTATGAAACTAATAGATTAGATATTAGGTATGCAAACCTAATTACAGAAAATCTTAGTTATAAAATTACTCTTGGCCGTTCGACTAGTTTAAACCTTTCTCAAAGCCGTAATGCTGATTCACTTCTTGAATATGATGGATTAAGACGAGAGCTTAGAGGGTTGACTAATGAAGAACGAGAAACCTTCTCTACTTACGGAACTTTCCGAATGGATTATGACTTCGACGTTGACAAAAGAGTAGTTGCCGAAGTTGGTATGTCCAACTCTGGTAACGACACTTACTCATTTGATTTGGGTCGTGTGTTGGTTAAAGATTTGTACAAACCCTATGCTAGGTTAGAATACAATTCGGAAAATTTCAACTTCCACACTCACTATACTAATAGATATTCAAAAGATTCTATCTGGTTCTTGCATGCGAATTTCTTCACTCAGAACGATGAAGATGATATACTTGCAGACGCTCAGTATAATTTCTATGCTGACAAAGATGAAGACTTTCATATTATCTTCGGTGCTAGTTATGACAAGCAGATATTAGCTCAGAATAGAACTCTATCAAGAGATATAGACGCTAACTATTATGGTGTTTATGGGCAATTATCTTGGGAAATAGCAGAGGATTTAAAATTCGTAGCTTCGGCTCGTTTCGATGAATCGAATATACACGAGGCATTTTTCTCTCCTCGTGCAGCAATCGTATATGATATAGATAAAGCTAACACTCTGAGATTAAGTATTAGCCGTAGTTTCCAAAGACCAAACTATAATGAATATTTCAGATGGTCGCCGATTGCACCTGTTTTTGCCAATAGCGAAAAGTACAAATTTGGTACTGGTTTATTCGATTATAAAGCATTACAAACAGAAATCTTAGACTCAATATCTACTCTTTCTGGTAGAGATGCAAGTGCTGAGAGTTTAGGGTTAATTAGTTCAGATCCACGTAATCCCGATTTCGTAAATGGGTTGCCACAACCGATATCTAGAGCTGTAGGGAATGAGGATTTGAAACTAGAGAAGAACCTAGGTTATGAGATTGGCTACAAGGGTATAATAAGTGATAAATTGTATATCACTGCCGATGTTTACTATAATCAGATTCAAGATTTCGTAACGTCTTTCGTTGCTAATGCGAACAAAGACTTAAAACGATGGAATGCTGACCTAGGTGATGGTTTCGGTGAGTACAATGATTTTGCAACTCAGTATGTATATGATGCTTTGGACAAATACTCTACAAATGTAGCTCCGCTAGTATCACTCGATGGTACTCCATTGCACGCACTTTCGAATGGGAATATTGGTTCAGTAAATCAATATGGACTAGAGTTTGGTGCTAATTATTACATAACTGACGAAGTAAAATTCACACTGAACTACATGTACTATGATGCTCAAATCAATCTAGAAGAGGGTGACCCACAAATATCGCCTAATACTCCTCCACATAGACTAAATGCATCTATAAGCTACGACGTACCAGAATCGTTCGACGTTAGTTTGCAGATGAACTATGTAGATGATTATGAGTGGTTAGCTGGTATTCAATTCGGAACTGTTCCGACTTACACTCTATTTAACCTTAGTGCTGGTTACGATGTAACTGAAAATCTAAACGCAGGGTTATTCATTTATAATATATTCAATACTACTCACTACCAAGTATTTGGTGGTACGTTTATACCAAGATTGAGTACACTGAAGTTTACTTATAACTTCTAGGTACAGAAGAGTAAATAGTATTTAGATTCATAAGGGGCTAGGTTAAACTAGACCCTTTTTTTATACCAAAAGGTATAATACTGAAGAATGTATTACAAGTATCTGGGTTATAATTTAGAGCGTAACCCTCTTGTCTCTGTAGCTGGAAGACAAAGATTTCATCTTCTTTCTAGTCACTCTACCCCAAATACATTTTCGCCCAATTATATATAATATCTGCCGTTTTGATGGCATTGCCCTCATCCATAATCAGGTGGCCATAGTTGTTGAGCATTATATAGCTGCGGTGTCCGCGCACCTGTGCTAATATCTTACGTGCCTCATCGAGCGATACAGTATCGTCATCGGGTGAATGGAGTACCAGTATCGGCTTTTTCAGCTTTGATAGGTCATAATCTTTACCGTTAGTAGTCAAATCGTCAAAGAAGTCCTTAGTGAGCGTGAACTCTATACCGCCAATAGTACGTTTGGAAGCACCTGCCTCTTCGGCTTCTTTTACGTTTCGATGCAATACTTGACATAGATGATCTGGAGTAGAAGGTGCTGCAATAGTCACCAATATCTCCATTGGGTCATATTCCATAGCGAATTTCATCATCGCTGAGCCGCCCATAGAATGCCCTATACCTAGCTTAGGAGCTTCGTAGTTTTCTTCTAACCACTGTGCAGCTAGTCGTATATTCTTCAAATTCGTCGAGTAAGTTGTCTCAGCAAAATCCCCTTCCGAATCACCCAACCCCGGGAAGTCGAATCGCAACAGAGCTATACCTTGTGAAACTAGCTGCTTTGATAGATGCTTAACTACTCGCAGGTTTTTAGTGCAAGTAAAGCACGGTACGTATAGACAGAAGTATTTTGGGTAACCGTTTGCTGGTAGGTCTAACTCAGCTGACATTTCGTAGCCGTCGTGACCTTGTATAGTGAATCTTTTTATTTTCATTTTATTAGCGTTTTTTTGTTTGCAAGTTAACAAGAAAATAGACGAATGAGTGCAGGAAGTATGATTTGAATAATATCCGCTAAGTCAATGAATACATTTGATTGAAAAATAAGAGTAGCTACCGACTAATATAGTAGTTTGTATTCCATTCCATTTCTACTATTTTGATTTAATAGCTAAGTTATTTTTACTTATTATATTCGACTGGAATATCGCTAAAGAAGCTACAATAAGACCAACAATAATTATCAGCATGTTTCCTATTATTGTAATTTCATTTGGTATAAATACCAATAGTACAATACTAGAAAACACCCAAATCCAATCCTGTAGAATAATAAAATTTACTTTATTCTTGTTAATACTTGTTTTAATAGCTGTAGCACCTATAAGTAATGAGAACAATACCAACACTACTCCAACATATACAATAATTTCAGAGTTAACATTCATTAATTCTGATACTAATTCACTTAATCCAATTAATATTATCCCAGATGACAAACTAAATAAAAGGTTTGCAATTAATACAAATCGTAACTTCTTGATAAATTTATTCATTTTATTATTCCTAGGTTATTATACATTTCTTCTACTTCACCTTTTATAGCAAAATTCATTCTTTTGAATCCATTTTTAGTTTCTTCCCCAATCATTTTAAATAATACATTTGCTAGCAAACCTGTGAAAATTTCTCCATGTACTAGTTTTGTTGAATCAGAACTTAAAGACTCTAGTTTGAAATAATGCTCACCATCGAATAACCCATCTGCGAATAATTTTCCCTTCCATCGAAATTCTTTTTCCTTCATATTTGTAATCACTATTGGAGAAAACTTCATAGTCTTATCATTTTTTTGAATTATTTGAACCTCTATTGTTTCATTAGGAGTCGGGACTCCGCTAATAGATCGAATAAAGGGATTCCAATTTTTGTGAGATTCAAAATCCATTAGAACCTCCCAAACTTCATTTATTGGTGCATCGATTATTATTTCAGTAGCTATTTTTCTCATGATTAAAACTCCCATCCAACATGAATCGTTGGAAATATTTTAAGCGATTTTCTTTCATAAGTTCCTGATTCAAATTTTAAGTCATCGTTATTCAGCATATTTGACAATCCTACCCATGGAGTAAAATATAAACCGCTAAAGCTACTTTCATGATCAAATGGTACATATTTGTAACCAATTCTAAGGCCAAGATTGAAAGATTCAGTTTTAATGGTTTCTCGAAATTCATCTTCATACTCCCATTCCAGAATATCAACCGTAGCTCCTATGAATAACCCATTGTCAGTTACGTTATTCAAGAAGTAGTCATACTTCAATGAGATAGCTATGAACTCTTCTGATACTTCTTCATTATCTTGCAGAGCCTTTGGTAATGACAAAAAAGCTAAACCAATTTGAAATCTGAATTGCCCTAGGTTATATGCTCCATGTATAGAGCCTCCAACAATTGCAAATGCTATTGGATCGGTCTCTAATTGGAATTTGTTGTTATTTGTTACTGCTAATTCCTTATCATTGGAATTCACTTTTTCAGTGCTTTCTTCTGAGTAAGAATTGATATTGGACATTACAAAAGCAAGAACGAAGATTATTAAATGTCTCATAATAATACCTTATATTTTTGTGAGTGCAGATTAATTACAATACAAACTTCGCCGAAAATTTATTAAATTACTTATCAGAACATGACAACTTATTGTCATTTAATGACAATCATATCTCGGTGAATGAATTATGGCTTTTAATGGAAGATTTGTGTTGAACTTGGCTTACTTTGCTGAAAGCATAGGAGGGGATAAGGATGAGTTTGTAAAAGTAAGTAATTTCACTGAAGAAGAACTATCTAGCGATACATGTATAGTTAGTGATGTTGTTTATAATGAAATTGTAGAAATGGCTGTAAGGTCAACTAAAGACGAATACTTCGGATTGCATGCTGGTGAAAATCTTAATTTGGCGGCGGGGGGCTTAATAACACAGATAGTGCAGAACTCAAGAACTGTCAAACAAGCATTAGAATACTGTTGTGAATTTGCAAACATTGGTTGCAGTGTTCTTCCAATGAGTCTAATTGAAGAATCAAACCATTACAAAATTATATTAACACCTGATGAGTCATGGTCTTCTAAATCTTTTGTCTCCTTTCAACATACTGTTTATGGTGTTTTAGCATTCTCAGTCCAAGAGTTCTTTTCTTTAACTAGACAAAAGAAACATCCAATTGAGGTTCATCTTCCATGGCCTAAACCCACTAATAAACATGAGTATGAGAGAGTTTTTGGTTGTGAAGTCTTGTTTAATAAAGATGTAATTTCAATCCTACTTGAAAAGAGAGATGTTGAAGAAAAAATTGTCTCAGCCGATTTCAACTTACTAAGAGTATTGTTGAAATATGCCGAAGAAAAGACATCACAAATTAGCAAAGTTCAAGGGTTCTCATCTATAGTAAAACAATCGTTGATTAAGCTAAAAAAACCTGAGTTCCCTACTATAGAACAAATCTCATCTCACCTGAATATAAGTCCTCGTACTCTCCAACGGAAGTTAAAAGTCGAGGGTATAACATTTCAAGAAATCATTAATGAACTCAGAAAAGACTTTGCGATAAGTTATATAAAAAGACACGAATTAAGTTTAAGCGAGATTAGCTATCTATTGGGATATGCAGACACATCAAATTTTAACAGATCATTCAAAAGATGGACAACAATGACCCCCAAAGAGTATAGAAATAAATTGGATGTCTAATCTAATATTTTTTAGGTTTTTAAATCTTTTTATTTCAACCTTTTTTATTGTAAGTTAAAACATACTCCACAACTTCTTATCATCTTCAGTATTTACAACTGATTAACTAACGCTGTTATTTGTTCCATTAGTTCGTATGCATCATCATAACTTTTCTCTGTACCATAATTTAGTTCAACTTCATATTGACCAACAGTATTCTTAAACTGAAAATTTGATTTATCAGTTCCTTTTATTTTGGCACCTTCAACGGTTCCGAACGCTCTGTAAGTTCCACCTTTCTCTTGACTTTTATTCTTTTCTTTGACGATAATTAACAAATCCTCATCACCGTGTACGTACCTACAAACACCATTTCTTTGGTTACTAGAAGACGATAATGACTCAGTTTCTATCTGGCTTTGATTCCAACCTAATATAGAGGCAACTCGGCTAATATCTATTCCATCACAAACTTCAATTTTCGAGTCAGTACTAGGCTTAGCATTTAGGTTGATATTTGATATTCCTAAGATCATAATGCTTATAATAATGGCAATGTTTTTCATGATTATCTAATCCCTCAATGTGATGTATATAGTTTCAATTCAGTAACTTAATTATATTTTATTATTAATACAAGTGAAATTGATATAAATAAAAAAGGGGGGCAAACTTACTTCAGTTGCAATACTAACTATTAATTACCGATTTATAATAATCATTCTCAGGTGTTATTAGATCATTATCTAAGGCAACTCTTGAATAACTATGTGCAAATTGATGAGTTAATTTTTCTCTATAAGGACTTTTAATTCTAGCTTTTAGAATATGATTAGTTTTAATCTGCTCTTTTAAATCTCCAAACTTTATAACAAATAGTGTTGTAAAAACAGCAAGCATATAATCATTATCAAAAAATTCATCACTACATCTATCCAATACAAATAGATTGTGGATGTGATTTCTATTTAGAGCTTCAAATTCCTTTTTTAACGCTTTTTCACCTATACCATTACCTTTATTCACTATATCCGTAAAGTATTCTTTTAAACCAACTATAATGGCTAATGTAACTGGTTTATCATCAGTAATCTTATTAACTAAATCACAACTTTGGTTGAGAATGACAGCATTTACTTTCATTCTCTTCTTTTCTATAACATTAGAGACTATAACATCTTTAAGCAAATCACCTTGATAAGTTTTGCTTGTATCAATATTTTCTATGTCATACCAAGAATTCATTATATGTTAAAGTCCAATTTATAAACCTTTTCTGTTAGTTCGAATTCAAATTCTTCATCATCAATAAAATTATAATTTGGTGTGAAGTCTGAAACTTTATATTCAATTCTCTCATCAGCTAATAAGTTAAAGTTAACTTTATATTTATCAAAATTATTTGAGTGAACTGAAACAATTGATTTATTAGTTTTAATTTGTGATTTTTCTAATTCTAGTAATAATAATGATGATGCATTCATTGTGAGACTATTCTCAAGATTATAATATTTAGATTCCTCACTTGAAATTCTTCTTGTTATTATCTGTTTTGGGATTAAAAACTTATTCTCAATTTCAGCATTAACACTAGGAACAGATGTCGGTAAATTCGGCGGTATGATATCTATATTCATTTATATACCTTTTATTTTATTTAACATTGGACCTTCAAATGTTTTATCAAAAATTATTTTACACTGTTCATGAGCTATTGTAGACCAGTCAATTATACCTTGTAAATCAAATTCTTTTTCCTCACTATTAATTGCTGTTTCCATCCAAATACCAACTTTACCTTTTACTTCTGCCTTTTTTAGTGTAAATACAACTATATTGTCAGAGACTTTATAGGTAAAACTAGTATTAAGAGATAATAAATCATCTGGACTAGAAATAATATTTTGCTTGACATTCAAATTAAAATTCTCTGATAAGTAACTGAATAAACTGTTTTCATCAAAATTAACTTCAATAAAATCGAAATAAGTTAATCTTAACTTCTGTATTTTATTCCCAAAACTCTCACTATTATTCAGAGCCAATATTGTGTATCTTATTTCATTCACAAAATCATCCCAATCATAATTAGAGTCGACAGTATTAACTGTAACAAGTCCTGGTCCAATTTGAATTAAGGGGTATCCATTAGGTGTTTTACGAAATCTATAAATAGGTCTATGTTTGAGTATTTCAAGAGGGGGCATCATATCTGGATAAATTGTCTCCCTATTAGGATATTGTTCCTTTACATTACTGTAAAGCTCACCATGTAGGTAGTCAAACCCCTTGGGAATACCATCTTCCTCAGTTCCCCAGAATAACTCTAAAAGGACTTCAATTAAAGGAGCGTTTTTATATCTACTCATACCTTACTCGCAATTATTTAAATTGTGTTACCAAAGTTAATTAATTTTTATGTCAATTTAAAAGAGTCATTATATAAAGAAACGAAAAATATTAAATAATGTTTAAAATTCTTGCAAGTTAAAATATATTTCTTAATTTCGTGTCGTATGTTTACGACAATAGAACGAAACAAAATTTTAGGTTATCATGATATCTAACAAATCGGAAATATTTCCAGCCGAGCAGCAACAGGCCGCTGCTTATGCTAAGGCGTTATCTCATCCGGCGCGCATTGCTATACTGCGGTATTTGGCCGAAACCAAAGTATGCATAACGGGTGATATAACAGATGCCATACCACTAGGACGTACAACCGTGCTTCAGCATTTGCAAGTGCTGAAAGACAGCGAGTTGATACGAGGAGACATAGACGGAAAGAAAGTATGCTATTGCATAAACTCTGACCAATATGACGAGATGAAACTACTTTTTGACGATCTTTTAAAAAGAATAAACCCAATTAATAATTGTTGCTAAGAGGTAATAATATGAAAATGCATGTAAGTTTATATGTGGCTGATGCCGCTAGAACAAAAGAATTTTATGAGCTTTTTTTCAATCAAAAAGCTACAAAAGTGAAATCTGATTATGTTAAATTTGAATTAGAAAACCCTGCTTTGGTAATCAGTTTTGTACAGAATAAAGATAGAGTTCGTTCAAATTTTGGACACTTAGGTTTCGTAGCTGATTCGCTAGAAGTAGTCGTAAATAGACTAGAGCAAGCGAAGAGCAATCACTTAGATGTACTAGAAGAAATGGGTACGAACTGTTGCTATGCGAATCAAGATAAGTTTTGGGTAACTGACCCAGACGGTCACCAATGGGAGATTTATACTTTCAACAGTGATGTAGAGTTCAACGACCCTAAGTACGCTTCGCAAGAGGCATCAGCTTGTTGTACTCCAAATGTTGATAATGATTGCTGTACTACTGAAGAAGAATCTGCTGCTTGTTGTACTCCACAAGCACCGATTAAACTTGGATAAATGATGACTGAAAAACGCTTAAGCTTTTTAGACAACTACCTAACGCTATGGATATTTATTGCCATGGCGTTGGGTGTTGCTCTTGGGTACTTCATACCTTCAATGCCGGTATTAATCGAATCGATGAGCGAAGGAACGACTAATATTCCTATAGCAATCGGATTGATAATAATGATGTATCCACCTCTTGCAAAAGTCAATTATCGACTATTGCCGAAGATATTTAAGAATACAAAAGTGCTATCTATTTCCTTAGTCCTTAACTGGATTATAGGCCCAGTGCTGATGTTTATATTAGCAATAACTTTCCTACACGATTATCCAGAGTATATGGTAGGACTTATCCTCATAGGATTAGCCCGCTGTATAGCAATGGTGCTAGTATGGAATGATTTGGCAGAAGGGAATAGCGAATACGGAGCAGGATTAGTTGCTTTGAATAGCATTTTCCAAGTGTTCACATATAGTTTTTATGCTTGGTTTTTCATCACAATATTGCCTCCATATTTCGGATTCGAAAGTGCAATTATAGATATTCCTATCTCGCTAATAGCAGAAAGCGTAGCAATCTACTTAGGCATACCCTTTTTACTGGGTATATTGAGCCGTACATTGCTAGTTAAGCTAAAAGGCAAGGATTGGTATGAGAATAAGTTCATACCTACTATATCGCCACTAACGCTTATAGCATTGCTATTCACTATTGTGGTTATGTTCTCACTCAAAGGTGAGCTAATAGTAGAAATACCGACTGACGTACTTATAATAGCAGTTCCACTTCTAATATACTTTGCGCTGATGTTCCTAATCGGATTTTTCTTGAGTAAGTATATGGGTACAGAATACGATAAGAACGCTGCAATTTCATTCACAGCAGCTGGTAATAATTTCGAGTTAGCTATCGCAGTAGCAATAGCCGTATTCGGATTGAACTCAGGTCAAGCATTCGCAGGCGTTGTTGGCCCACTAGTAGAAGTACCTGCACTAATACTACTTGTAAGAGTATCATTTTGGTTAAAGAAAAAATATTATAGTGGAGAGAAAAAATGAATTTACTAATACTATGCACAGGTAATTCTTGCCGTAGCCAAATAGCAGAAGGACTTTTCCGAAAGCATTTGGGAGAAGGTCATAACGTATATTCGGCTGGTATAGAGGCACACGGGGTTAACCCTAATGCTATTAAAACTATGGCTGAAATAGGTATAGACATTACTAGTCACACATCAGATATAATTGATAATCTTCCGGTGATAGAATATGACTATGTATTAACCGTATGTGACAATGCAAAAGAAAGCTGCCCTATATTACCTGGTAATCATAAGAAGCTACACCATAGTTTCCGAGACCCTGCTTCGGCAAAAGGAACTGATGAAGAAATTGCTGCTGTATTCGCTTCAGTAAGAGATGAAATTGACGCTTATGCGAAGAAGTTTGTAGAAGGTTTGGGGTAAGTTTTAAGCTACTTACTAATGTTAAAATGAGAGAATAAATGAATCTAATAATATTATGCAGAGCTAACGCTTGCCGTAGTCAACTGGCTGAAGGGCTATTCAGAAAACACCTAGGTGAAGAACACAATGTATATTCTGCAGGTCTAGAGCCAGAAGAAGTAAACCCAAACGCTATCAAAACTATGGCAGAGATTGGAATAGATATTAGCAATCACACCTCTAAAACTGTTGATGATTTGCCAAATGTAGAGTTTGATTATGTTATCACCGTTTGTAATAGTGCTAAAGAGAGATGCCCTGTAATTCCTGGTAATCACAAGTCAATCCATCAATGGTTTGCAGATCCATCAAAGGTGAAAGGAACTGAGGAAGAGATTGCAACAGCTTTCGCTTCAGTAAGAGATGAAATAGATGCTTATGCTAGAGAGTTTGTAACTAGCTTGAAATAGAACAATCATATTTAAGATAAAATTATATAATAAACTAAAATAGGTGTATAAAATGACAAAAGTAATTAAGATATTGGGAACGGGATGTCCTAAATGTATAACAATGACAAGCATTGTGAAAGATGTAGTTGCTGAAAATGATATAGATGCAACAGTAGAAAAAGTAGAAGATATAGCTGAGATTATAAAATTCAACATAATGACAACACCAGCATTGGTGATAGACGATGTGATTACTATAAAGGGTAGAGTACCTTCAAAATCAGAAGTTTTGGAACTATTACAATGAGAGAAAAACAGCTATTAAAATATCAAATAACAGCTGCATCAATTGCTAATCAAGATGCAATTATTAGTGTAAAGCAATCAGAAATAGACTTCGGTACTACTGCTGAAACGGCTGAAGAATTGCCTAATCCCGCAGAGTTATTCTTGGGTTCTTTCTGTGCTTGTATGCTCAAAAATGTAGAACGCTTTTCGGAAATGATGCACTTCAAGTATGATAAAGCTAATGTTGTTGTAAATGCAACTCGTCTAGAAAATCCACCACGCATGGATCATATAGATTATAAGCTGACTATATACAGCAATGACCCAAAGCTAAATACTGAGATGCTAAAAAAGAATATAGAGAAGTTCGGAACTATCTATAATACTGTAAAACAGGCTTGTTCTATTTCAGGTACTATAGAGACAGTTGACAATGTTTGATTGGATTCAAAATATAGCAGATTGGCTAGTATATGATATCTTTGATTTGAGCCGAGGTCAGCATTTGGCGGAGGCGCTAAACTTCTTTATATATGACTCTGCTAAGATTCTGATACTCCTTTTCCTAGTCATTTTTTTGATGGGAATAGTCAATAGTTATTTCCCAATTGACAAGGTCAAGAACTATCTTTCTAGACATAAACTATATGGGTTGGAATACTTAATGGCTAGTCTATTCGGAGTAGTAACTCCGTTCTGTTCTTGCTCATCTGTTCCACTGTTTATCGGCTTTGTGCGAGGTGGTATCCCACTTGGAGTTACCTTCTCATTTCTGATAACTTCGCCCTTAGTTAATGAAGTTGCGATTGGGCTATTCATTGGATTATTTGGGCTCAAAACTACAGTTATTTATGTAGTGAGTGGTGTACTATTGGGTACTATTGCAGGTGCAGTATTACAAAAATTAAATCTAGAAACGCACCTAACTCCGTGGGTAAAAGAGGTGCTAGCAAATGCACAAAAAGAACAAGAAGCGTTCGTTGCAGATAAGCAAACACTAGTACAAAGATTGCCTGTAATCTGGGAAGAAGTCCTGACAATTATCAAAGGAATAGTTCCCTATGTTATCGTTGGTATCGCCATTGGCGGACTGATGCACGGTTATATACCCGAAGGATTTTTCGAACAATATATGGACAAGGACAATCTTTTTGCTGTACCTATTGCTACTATATTGGCAGTACCAATGTACTCAAACGCATCGGGTATATTGCCAGTAGTTCAAGTATTGGTTGCAAAAGGAATACCACTGGGAACTGCAATCGCCTTTATGATGGGCGTTGTGGGGCTATCGTTACCAGAAGCAATGCTACTCAAGAAAGTAATGACTGTCAAACTTATAGTCATCTTTTTTAGTGTCGTTACTCTCTGTATCATCATATCAGGATATTTATTTAATGTATTATTATAAACTAAAATAAGAGAAATAGTAAAATGAACACACAATCGAAACAACCAACAGTAGATCAAATTCTACAAATGATGTCACAAGCAATGGACGGCAAATTACCCAAAGCAATAGAACTAGCAGGTCAAGTAATGCCAGAGATGGTTTACGAACACGCACATAGCAGCGGTTTTGCACAACCGAATAATGGTGCTCTAGATACAGAAACAAGAACGCTTATCTACCTAGGGGTTGCATTAGCTACTGGTAGCAAATCTTGTATAGAAGCATTAATGAATAAAGCTAAAGTTCAGAATATCTCAAATGAAAAATTACTTGAGACTTTTAAAATTGCACGATTTGCTGAAGCTACAAGAGTTGTAGGTAATGCCGAGATTTTATTTGAACATATAAGTAAGTAAGCCGTCAATCTAATTAATTTTTAAGTAATAGAAATTGAAATGAATTTGAATTAAACTATTATTAACTGAAATGCAGTAAAAAAATGAAAACAATAAAATTTCTCGCAGTATTAACTCTAGCACTACTAATAACAACTAGTAACGCGCAAAGTAAAGATAAAATCACTAATAAATCAGACTCTCGCATTGAAGTTCTGGACTTCCACTCTACTCACAGATGTATGACTTGCAATGCTATAGAAGCTAATACAAAATATACTTTGGATAAGTATTTTTCGAAGGAAATGAAAGCAAGCAAAATCACCTTCAAAGTAATAAATGTAGATGATGAAAAGAACGAAAAAATGGCTGAAAAATTCGAGGCATCAGGAACAGCTTTAATCCTGAATGTAATAAAAGGTAGTAAGGAAATTCATATAGATTTGACCGACTTTGCATTTATGAAAGGAAATGATAAAAAGGTATTTTCTAAAGAATTGAAAGCAAAAATAGAAGCGGAATTAAAGGCCCTTTAATGGATTTTTTACAATCACTATTAGAGAGCTACAATATTCCAATATTGTCTGCATTCGTATTGGGGCTGATGACTGCTATTAGCCCTTGTCCTCTGGCTACTAATATAACTGCCACTGCATTTATATCAAAAAATATATCGAGCAAAAGAAAGGTGTTTTTGAGTGGAGTTCTATATTCACTAGGTCGAGGATTTAGTTATACAGCTATCGGACTCATACTTTATTTCGGTGCAAGCAAGTTTCATATTGCCCGATTCTTTAACCAGAATGGAGAAAAATATCTTGGCCCATTATTGATTATAATAGGACTGATAATACTAAACGTAATCAGACTCAATTTTCTCGGAAAGCTTAACTTTCAAGAAAAGCTATCTGAAAAATTTAAAGACAAAGGACTGCTAGGTTCATTCTTAATCGGAGTAGTGTTTGCACTCGCATTTTGTCCGTATAGTGGTGCACTATTTTTCGGGATGTTAATCCCTATGACGATTGCTTCAGCTGATGGGCTATACTTGCCTGTTGTCTTTGCTTTCGGTACTGGTTTACCCGTTATTTTGTTTACTTATCTACTTGCATTTACTGCTGGAAAAGTTGGCCTTTTCTATAGCAGAATAACTAAAGTTGAAAAAGTAATGCGTACAGTAGCCGGTGTCGTTTTTCTAATAACAGGTATATACTATATTTCTATTTTCGCTGGCATAATATAGAAGAAGTAAAAACACCTACCCTAACCACCTAAGATACTATCCTAACTAAGTTTTAGTTGTAGAATATCTAAAATAAACCTATTTTTCAGTTGTGCGATTAACTGATTAATGAGATTTGTTTTTTAGGAAACTTAGTAACCCCGAGCAACAAGAATGAATTGTAATAACTGCAACACAGAAGTAACAGAGAACTATTGCCCCAATTGTGGCGAAGCAAAAGAGCTAGAAAGAATAGACGGGCATTATATAATGCACGAAATAAAGCACGTCCTGCATTTCGAAAAAGGGTTTCTATTTACGATTCGTGAATTGATAACTAGACCTGGTGATAATGTAAAAAACTATATAACAACTAATAGAAGCAGATTAGTAAAACCGATTCTTTTTATCATTCTGACCTCCCTTTTCTATAGTATAGTCAACAACTTTTTCCATTTTGAAGATAGTTATATTAAGTTCAGTGGGGAAGAGATGACCTCCACTACTTATATCTTCCAGTGGATACAAGCTCACTATGGCTACGCGAATATTATAATGGGAATATTCATTGCTCTATGGTGTAAATTGTTCTTCAAAAAGTATCAATACAACTTCTTTGAAATTCTTATACTCCTCTGCTTTGCTATGGGAATGGGTATGTTGATATTTGCACTATTTGCTATTCTGCAAGGTTTATTTCACATCGAACTTATGTCCATCGCAGGTATAGTTGGGTTCGTATACACTACTTGGGCTATCGGCCAATTCTTTGAAAAAGGAAGATTCGTAAGTTATATAAAAGCATTTTTTGCATATATGTTAGGCATGATAACATTTACACTATTGGCAGTCCTGATTGGTGTCGTAACTGATATGATAATAAAGTAAATAGTAGTTTAACTATTTTATATACGAACATCCGCATACCTGCGTCTTGAATAGAAATTATAAATTTGAATATGAAAAATAGAATCAACCTAATAATTATGCTAATATCATTGTTTAGCATTACTGTCTATCAAGCACAATCAAAAGTGAATAATATGAATAAAGATACTGCAACAAACAACCCACTTATTTGTGACATCGAAACTGGTGTCTGCGAACCCGGTGACTCAACGAATGCATCAAGCGCAAGCATTAGCCAATCAAATGATAAGAGAATAAAGCTAGTGTACTTTACCGATCCGATTTGTTCTTCTTGTTGGGGAATAGAACCGCAACTGAGAAAACTAAAACTCGAATACGGAAATAGTATAGAAATAGAATACAGAATGGGCGGTTTACTACCCGATTGGAGTTATAATAGTGGTGGTATTAGCAAGCCTTCGGATGTAGCTCATCATTGGGACGAAGTAAGCGAACATTACGATATGCCTATAGACGGTGATGTGTGGCTTGAAGACCCACTAGACTCGTCTTACCCACCTTCTATAGCGTATAAGGCAGCGCAACTGCAAGATGCAAAGAAAGCAGATTTATTTATGCGAGAGATTCGTGAGATGGTTTTCTTGAAGAAGAAGAACATAGCTAAATGGGATAATTTGGCAATAGCTGCAAGCAATGTAGGACTCAACGTAGAGCAACTGAAAACTGACTTTGATGGAAAAGCAAAAACCCTTTTCGAAGAAGATTTGAAAGTAGCTAGAGAATACGGTGTTAGGGGTTTCCCTACAATATTCGTAGTTGATGGCAATGGCAATAAAGAAATAGTCTATGGCTCAAAGCCCTATGCTTTCTATGAAATGGCGATTCTGAAAGTCAGTCCAGATATTACAAAAAGTGAGTATAGCAAGAATTGGGAATCACTATTCTCGAAATATAATACGCTAACAGCGAAGGAATTTTCTGTGCTTTCCGGCACTCCAAGAGAAGAAAGCGAGACTCTATTAGAAGAGCTTGCTGCTGCTGGTACATTGGATAAATTGACTACGAAGAATGGTAGTATATGGATGAAAAAAGGTAACCAATGAATAACTTAAACCGCAAAGAACACTGGGAGAATATATACCAGACGAAAGAGCTAACGGAAGTAAGCTGGTATCAGCCTACACCCTTGACGTCACTGGATTTCTTCACTCAATTTGATGTACCCACTAACGCAAAAATCATAGACATTGGTGGTGGTGATAGCTTTTTGGTTGATAATTTATTAGAGCTGGGCTATAGAGATATAACAGTACTCGACATCTCATCAGCAGCTATTGATAGGGCAAAGCAGCGACTAGGTAAGAGAGCAAGCGAAGTAAAATGGATAGTTGCAGACGCATCAGATTTCTCTCCAACGGAGCAATACGACTTCTGGCACGACCGAGCGGCTTTTCACTTCCTTACAGACGAGCAAGAGATTACCAATTACATACAAACAGCTCACCAGAATATTAACCCGGAAGGCGTTTTGGTCATCGGTACATTCTCTGAACAAGGTCCAACTAAATGCAGCGGTATAGATATCAAGCAATATTCAGAAGAGACAATGACCGACCGATTCGGGAAGCTATTCGAGAAAATTGATTGCAAAATAATAGACCACAAAACACCATCTGGCTCTATCCAAAACTTTGTGTTTTGTAGTTTTAGAAAGCAGTAAATGAGTGTTTGGTTATTGAACCGATTCGGTAAGTAATTCTCTGCCATTGTTAATCATTTATACGAATGTCGTATATTCGTATTATTATAATCAATCTTACCCGAATTAAACAGTCAAATAGTCATGCAAGAAAAAAGACAAGGTTTCAAAAAACCATCAAAAAAGCACCAACCAAAAGGTCTATCAATTCTATATGAGGATCATGATATAATCGTTGTAGATAAAATAGCTGGTCTGTTGACAATGGGGACAGAAAGAGAAAAAGAAAAAACAGCTTACTTTCTACTGACTGATTATGTTAGAAAAGGAATAGCACGTTCTAAAAATCGCATATTTATAGTGCACCGTCTTGATAAAGATACTTCGGGGATTCTAGTGTTCGCCAAAAACCAAAATGCGAAGAATTTTTTGCAGGAACATTGGCAGCATTTCAGCAAAACTTATTACGCAGTAGTGCACGGCAAACTAGAAGAAAAAGATGGTATAATTTCATCGGAACTGAAGGAAGATAGGGACTTCAAGGTGTCATCTAAAGAAGATTCTGAAACAGCAAAATTTTCTAAAACTCGCTACAAAGTAGTAGTTGAATCTACTAGATATAGTATGCTAGAAATAACCCTTCTTACAGGTAGAAAACATCAGATTCGTGTTCATTTTTCTGAATTTGGTCACCCTATAGTTGGTGATAAAATATACGGGAACAAGGGCAAAGGTGCTCAAAGATTGGCTCTTCATTCCGGCTCACTCACTATAAGACACCCATACACGAAAGATGATATGACTTTCCAGACGGAGATACCTACTTATTTTAAAACTCTTGTCAGAATATAGAGAAGAGAAGTACGATAACTTAACTGCATTTTTTGGTAAAATTTAAAACAAAAACCCCAACCAATATGAACGAAATAATATGCCCGCATTGCAATAAGGCCTTCAAGATAGATGAAGCAGGATACGCAGATATACTTAAACAAGTCCGAGATGACCAGTTTAATACTGAATTGCACGATAGGCTAGCTATAGCCGAAAAAGAACAGGAAAACGCTGTTAAGCTAGCAGAAGCTAACCTTAAAAACTCGTTGCAAGAGCATCTAGCCAAAAAGGACAGAGAAATAGCCGAACTAAAGTCATCGAATGAACTCGCTATTGCTAACCAGTTGTCCAGAAAAGAGACAGAAATTGCCGAGCTAAAATCAAAAATAGAGAATGCTGAAACTCAGAAAAAGCTCTCCGTAACTGAAGCCGTGAACTTAGTTGAAAAAGAACTGAACGAATACAAAAACAAACTCCAGAACAAGGAAACGGAATCGCAATTACTCGAAAAGTCTCTGACGGAAAAGTATTCTATAGAGCTAAGAGCCAAAGATGAAATGATAGAACGCTATAAGGATATGAAGCTCAAACTATCAACAAAAATGGTAGGCGAATCACTCGAACAGCACTGCGAAATCGAATTCAACAAACTCCGCCCTACGGCATTCCAGAAAGCGTATTTTGAGAAGGATAATGATGCTAAGTCTGGTAGTAAGGGTGATTATATATACCGAGAGAATGACGACGCTGGCAATGAGATAATTTCCATTATGTTCGAGATGAAAAACGAAGGCGACGAGACTGCAACTAAGAAGAAGAATGAAGACTTCTTCAAAGAGCTAGACAAAGACCGTAATGAAAAGAAATGTGAATACGCTGTTCTTGTTTCGTTGATAGAAGCAGACAGTGAGCTATACAATTCGGGTATAGTTGATGTGTCTCACCGGTATAACAAAATGTACGTAGTCCGACCTCAGTTCTTCATTCCTATTATCACGCTACTCCGCAATGCTGCTATGAATTCTATGCAGTATAAAGCAGAGCTAAATATGATGAGAAATCAGAACGTGGACATTACTAACTTTGAAGAAAAGATAGACGCTTTCAAAGACGGCTTTGCGAAAAATTACGAGCTAGCTAGTCGTAAATTTAACACCGCAATTGAAGAAATTGACAAGACGATATCGCATCTTGAAAAAACCAAAGCGGCTTTGCTATCTTCTGAAAATCAGCTACGCTTGGCTAATAATAAAGCCGAAGATTTGACTATCAAAAAATTGACTCACGGAAACCCAACTATGAAAGCGAAGTTCGATGAGCTTGATAATCAGAATAAATTAGACATATAACATGACCAACAATGATATATTTCTCCCATAATCCAATTATTTTCTATATATTCGATAATCACAAAATTGATAAAACATTATGAATGAATTTTTTAGCGGAATGTCAACCCTCGAGCAGGCATATTGGTACATAGCATTAATCGGCTCGGCTATATTTGTTATTATATTTATACTAACTTTCATAGGTGGCGACGGTGATATTGATGCCGATATGGATGTGGCAGGTGGCGATGATGGGGGAGTGGGATTCCAGTTCTTCACCTTCAAAGGCGTAGTTGCGTTTTTTACTATTTTCGGATGGACGGGTATCACTTGCGTAGAGTACGGTATATCTAGTTTGATTACAGTTATAATCTCCACTGTAGCTGGTTTAATAATGATGGTGCTTACCTCGCTTCTATTCTATTGGATGGCGAAAATGGCGGAATCAGGCACTCTGAAAATAGCGAATGCAATTGGCCTTATTGGCGAAGTTTATCTGCCCATAGGTGCCAATCGCTCTAAAATGGGCAAAATAAGTATCAAGGTACAAGGTAGTTTGCGTGAGTTAGAAGCAATTACCGATTCCGATGAAGATTTGAAAACACAGACTCTTGTCAAAGTTACTGAAGTAGTTAGCTCAGAGCTTTTATTAGTAGAAAAATTATCCAATTAATCCCCCGTAAAACATTATGAATACTTTAAATATGTTATTAGCGTCTAATCCAGATGCCCCATCAGGTGTTTTTTTAGTTGTAGCCGTAGTGCTAATCCTAGTCGTGTTCCTGTTCTCTATGTTCAGGAGATACAAAAGATGTCCTTCGGATAGAATATTAGTAGTATTCGGTAAGACGGGCGGAGACACGTCTGCGAAGTGTGTGCACGGTGGTGCGGCTTTCATCTGGCCTATTATCCAAGATTATTCGTTCCTATATTTGACCCCCATTTCTATAGAAGTAAATCTGATTAACGCGCTGAGTAAGCAAAACATTCGTGTGAATGTGCCATCTCGATTTACGATTGGGGTTTCTACTGAGCCAAGTGTTATGCAAAATGCTGCAGAAAGACTATTGGGTCTTGACCAAGATATGATACAAGAGCTAGCTCAGGAGATTATATTCGGTCAACTGCGTTTGGTCGTAGCATCTATGGATATTGAGGAAATCAACACCGATAGAGACAAGTTCTTATCGCACATAACGCATAGTGTGGAAGAGGAATTGAAGAAAGTTGGGCTAAAGCTGATAAACGTAAACATCACGGATATACACGATGTGTCTGGCTATATCGAGGCTCTTGGTAAAGAAGCGGCAGCGAAAGCTATAAACGATGCGATTATCTCAGTTGCTCAGAAAGACAGAGACGGTGCAATCGGGCAAGCACAAGCAATGCAAGACCAGAGAGTACAAGTTGCTGCTGCCAATGCAATAGCAGTAGAAGGTGAGAACACAGCTAAGATACAAATAGCACATTCGGACGCAGAAAGAAGAGCTAGAGAAGCCGAAGCTAACAGAATAGCCGATGCCTCAGAAAAAGTACAAGCTGCGAAAGCACTAGAGGAATCTTACGCTGCCGAGAAGATAGCCGAAGACGCTAGAGCTACTCGTAAGCAAGCAGAGCAAGGAGCAGACATAATAGTTCCTGCACAAATAGATAAACAAAAAATAGAAATAGACGCCGAAGCTGCTGCTGAGAAAATTAGAAGAATTGCTCGAGGTGAAGCCGATGCAATATTCTTCAAGAAAGAAGCAGAAGCGAAGGGTCTATACGAAATACTAACTAGACAAGCCGAAGGTTTGGATCGCATAGTAAAAGCCGCTGGCGAAGATGCAAAAGATGCGGTACTACTACTAATAGCCGATAAGCTACCTGAGTTGGTACGCACGCAAGCAGACGCAATTAAGAATATCAAAATCGACAAGGTAACAGTTTGGGAAAATGGCGGAGGAGCAGACGGTAAAACTTCTACTTCCAACTTCATATCTGGTCTCTACAAATCCGTACCGCCACTACAAGAGATGTTCAACATGGCAGGCATGCAGTTGCCAGATTACCTGAAAGGCAAAGACGTAGTTGAACCCACACCCGAAACACCATTTGCAGAAGCACCGAAGCCGGTTGCGAAGACTAAGGTGAAGCCAGCTGAAACGAAGCCGAGTGAGGATGAGGGTGATGAGGGGTAACAGATATACAGAATTTTCGTATATTTGTAAGGAACATTAATAAAATTTAAACTAATAACGATTAAACCAATTAGTACAAATGACGACTCGTGTTGAAAATATAAATACAAACATCATAAATTGGGCTATTACCAGAGCAGGTAATAGCTTAGATGATTTTTATTCTGACAACCCTGAAGTTCTTGAATGGATTAATGGCACCAAAACACCAACAATAAAACAGTTAGAAAAATTTACTCACAAAGTTCATGTCCCCTTTGGCTATTTGTTCTTAACAGAACCACCCATCGAAGAATTACCAATTCCTTTTTTTAGGACTGGACAAGCACCAAGAAATAAGATTTCTTTGAACGTTTACCATACAATACAAATAATAAAAGAAAGACAAAACTGGTTGACTGAATATTTACAGGAAAGTGGATATGAAGATTTACCTTTTGTTGGTAGATACAATAAAAATTCAAATTTTAAAGAAATAGCAAATGATATAAGAAATACTTTGAATTTATCTGCCAATTGGTCTAGCAAACTTGGGACTTGGGAGCAAGCATTGGACTACCTTACACTTCAAATAGAAGAGATAGGTATTATAATCAACTTCAATGGAGTTGTGGGCAACAATACTAAAAGGAAAATATTGGTAGATGAGTGTAGGGGATTTGTATTAGTCAATAGGAAAGCACCTTTTTTATTTGTTAATTCAGCAGATGCTAAAGCCGCACAAATGTTTACTTTGATTCACGAAATTGCACATATTTGGCTTGGAGAAAGTGCTGGCTTTGATAACAAGAATTTGCTCCCTGCTGATGACCCAATAGAAATGCTATGTGATAGAGTTGCAGCGGAATTTTTAGTACCTGAGCAATTTTTCAGAGAAAAATGGGAAAGTAGCCAAGACTTCAAATATTTAAGTAGAGTGTTTAAAGTTAGTCCAATTGTAATCGCTAGAAGAGCATTAGACCTAGGTTTAATTCCGAAATCTACTTTCTTCCTTTTTTATAATAATTATATTGCAGGATTTAAAAGGAGAAAAGAAAACCAGAGCTCTGGAGGAGATTTTTATGCAACATCTAAGAAGAGAATTAGTTTAAGATTTGCTAGTTATGTTAATAATGCCGTCAAAGAAAACAATTTGTTATTTAGGGATGCGTATAGACTTACAAACTTACGAGGCAATACTTACGAAAGATTTATTAATGAATATCTGTATCAAGTATGAGCAAATTCATTGTAGATTCAAACTTTTTTATTCAGGCACATCGCTCAATTTATCCGCTAGATGTAGTTCAAAGTTTTTGGTCAAAAATAAAATCACTTTCAGAAAAAGGGATTATAGTAAGCATTGATAAAGTAAAAAAGGAAATCTTTGTTAATTCTTCTCACGAGGATGATTTAAAAAGTTGGTGTGATACTAACCTCCCAAAAGAGTTTTTTATTAGTACGGATTCAGTTCTACATAATTATGTAGCTATTGTGAATTGGGCGAACTCTATGTCGCATCATTATACATCCAATGCGATTCAAGAATTTCTAGAGACTGATTTAGCTGACCCCTGGCTAATTGCTTTTGCAATGAGTAATAATTGGACTATTGTCACTTATGAAAAAAGTGAACCTAGTAGAAAAAATAGAATAAAAATACCTGAAGTATGCAGTCATTTCAATGTGAAATATATAAACACGATAGAGATGTTAAGAGAGCTGAAAGAGAATTTTTAGAAAAAGGCAATACCGTACAACGGCTACTTAAAGAGTATGAAGCATATATAAATGCCGAAACCGCTCAGGGTTACTGAACGGTTTCTTTTCTCCTTTAACACATGGTCATTGAGATAATACAAAATTATATATATATAATATGTTTTTACAACGTAAAAGTTTTTTAAATAGAATTATAGAATAAACACACAATGAAAACAATAATAATAACATTAGCATTAATCGGCTTATTATTCACTGGCTGCAAGAAAAGTGATAATAGCGTTCAAGTCAATAAAATGGACTATCTAATCTTCGGCCATTTTCATGGAGAGTGCGAAGGTGAGGAGTGTATAGAAACATTCAAATTGACAGCTGAGATATTATATGAAGATACTTTAGACCATTACAATGCTGAAAACTTTGAATTCATAGAGCTGAGCAGTGAGAAGTTCGAGCAAGTGAAGGACTTAATAGATTGCTTTCCAGAAGAGCTTAAGAAACAAAAAGATACAACTTTCGGATGTCCTGATTGTATAGACCAAGGAGGTATTTTCATTCAGTATTCTGAAAATGGAGTCGTGCAAAGTTGGAGAATGGAAAAAGGTAATATCGAATCTTCAGTGTTTTTAAACAGCTTCATCAATAAAGTAAATGAAAAAATTAGACTGATAAATAAATAATAAGAAACCCCTATGACCAACAACGACATACTACGCCGAATACGATACCTGTTTGACTATACAGATGCCAAGATAATTGAGCTATTCAAATTAGCGGATTGCGATGTGGAAGAAGCCGATCTGTACGATTGGTTCAGAAAAGAAGATGACCTCGATTTATTAGAGATGACTGATAGAGAAATGGCGACTTTCCTCAATGGGTTGATAATAGAAAAACGCGGAAAACAGGACGGCCCACAGCCCGAACCCGAAGACCGCCTGACTAATAACATAATCTTGCGGAAGCTAAAAATTGCATTGGATTTGAAATCTGATGACATAATAGCTTTGTTTGCCTTAGTGGATAGAGAGGTAAGCCCCCACGAGTTGAGCTCATTTTTCCGAAGACCTGACCATAAATCCTATCGCCAATTTATGGATCAATATCTGAGAGGTTTCCTCAATGCATTGCAAACTAAGAGCAATAATGAACGAGAAAGTTTTAGGTAGGAACATCATTTGTTTTATACCGTATATAGATTAACTTGATATTTATAGAAATTAATAGGAGTATTATTATGAAAAAGGTATTAGTGTTTGTACTTTTAATCGCATCTATTTCTTTTGCCAACGCACAAGATAATTCTAGGAATGTATTACGTGGCGAAGGTGATGATTCGCAATGGTTACAAAATAGAGTTGGTCTGTATGGGTCTTTCTTCTCTGGCTATGGTCTGAGCTATCAGCATCAATTCAACAATGGCTTTTCTATAAAAACTCAGCTTTTTGCTTACGGCAGTGATGATGATAATCGCAATTATAATACCGATGAAATCCAACTTACTTATGGTATTGATTTGCAATACAACCTGAATAGAACTAATAACACACGATTTTACGCACTTGCAGGATCTTTTATAGATTACTCCGAAGATGGAAATTATTATTATAGCACTTCAGCAAACGATAAAGATTTTGATATTGAACGATACATCAATGTAGGTATTGGCTTTGGTATTGAGGTAATGGCATGGCGAAATATTTCGATTGTAGTTGAGGGCGGATATTTTGGTAGATTCGGAAATAACACTGTAACTGACTATGATTATATCGATGGAAGAAGTAATAGAATCAAGGTAAATGAAACACCAAGGTCTTTTGGCTTCGGTGTCGGTAGCGGAATATTCTACGCCTTTTAATATTATTAAGCAGATGGGCACTATTACCTTCTTGAAATAGCATCCTAAATTTCAACTTTTTAGCAGTCTTACACCTTTGTTAAATTATCAAAACTTGCAAAATTTACAAGTTTTGATAATTTAATGCTTATATTTGCTCTATGAAAAACTATACTAATCGCAAAGAATATATAGATAAGCTAATGGCTTACAGAGATAAAGACCTAATAAAAGTAATTAGTGGTCTTCGTAGGTCAGGTAAAAGTACTTTACTTGAGTTATACCGTGAAGAATTGCGAAAACTAGGTGTTGGGAAACGCCAAATACATTTTTATAATTTTGAATTACCTGAGAATTATTTAGATAAAACTTGGAGTGATATATACTTTGAGATTAAAAATAAACTAAACCCAGATAAGATTAACTACATTTTCCTAGATGAAGTGCAGAACATAGAATCTTTCGAAAAATTGGTTGATGGGCTTTTCGCTACTAAAAATACAGATGTTTACATAGCTGGTTCTAATGCTTTTCTGCTTAGTAGTGAGTTGGCTACATTGTTAAGTGGTCGATATATTGAAATCTCAATTCTGCCTTTCTCATTCGAAGAGTATTTGACTGCTCGGAGTATTGACACAAACAATGAATATCTTAATTACGAAGCACTCTTTTTTGATTATATAAACGAAACATCATTACCCAAAGGTGTTGAATTACGCGAAGGTGGTTTTGATAAAATTTACGAATACCTCGATGCTATTTATACAACTATTGTCGAAAAAGACATAACACAACGTCACCAGATTAACAACAAACGAGCTTTTGGCAACGTAGTAAAGTTTGTAGCAACTAATATAGGCAGTTCACTTTCGCCGGGTAACATCTCGAAAGCTCTGAAGCAAGACGGGCAGAGCATACACCACGCCACCGTCGAGAAATACTTGGAATATTTGGAAGCAAGTTTTGTTATTTACAAAGTAAATCGATTTGATCTGAAAGGCAAAAAGCAATTAGCTACTCAGGAGAAGTATTATTTGGTGGATGCGGGATTATTGAACGTTTTAGCTGGTAAAGAACGCACAACTGACAGAGGACACATACTAGAAAATGTTGTCTATCTTGAATTGCTAAGACGTGGAAACAAAATATGGACAGGCACAACAAGAAACAACGAAGTAGATTTTGTATGTAAAACTCCGACTGGCGATATAGAGTATTACCAAGTTGCGTGGCAAATGACGAATGAAAGTACAGTAGAACGTGAGTTTGGTGCATTGGAAAAAATCAGTGATAATTACCCGAAGTACTTGCTTACGACAGATTCATTTACCCAAAACCGAAGTGGCGTAAAACACTTAAATGTTTTTAGTTGGTTGCTTGATACATAATATAAGAATTATCAAAACTTGCAAAATTTACAAGTTTTGATAATTTGCAGATAATGATTCATTAACCTTTCGATAAAATGAATAAGAAAAAAACAAAGCTAATAGTCAGAATTGCATTGCTTGTTGGCACTGCTGTTTCACTGTTCTTTGTGCCTTGGATACTTGTGTGGGCGTGGATATTGCCGCTGCCGGAGACTGTTCAAGAGCAAGTAGATGAAGCTATTAGTCATGGTTTCGATGGTATGATTGTATATGTTGATGAGGCAGGTAAAGAGCCAGCATTCTATTCTGGTGGGTGGAAAAATCGTGAAGAGAAAATTCCTGCTGACCCACATTCATTGTTCAAAATAGGTAGCATTAGGAAGCTTTATGTAGCTGTGGCTATCACCAAATTGGTTAATGCTAATCGGTTATCTTTGGATAAAACTCTTGCCGATTATTTCCCAGAGTTAGTAGGGAGAATAGAAAATGCAGATAGAATTACAATCAGGTTGATGGTGCAACATAGAAGCGGTATTCCAAACTATACGGATTACCCTGACTTTTGGAATGACCCCGAAAATTGTAAAAAAGATCTACTTGAGTTTGTGTTAGATTTGCCTGCTAACTTCGAACCAGACGAGGACTATGAGTATTCGAACACTAATTATTATTTGCTTGCAAAACTAATAGATAAAATCGTTGGCTATAGCTATCACCAGTATATAAAGGAAGAAATATTGAATCGGTTGGAGCTAAATAATACTTACAGCTCACTGAGTGAAGTGACTATCGATGACCTAATGAGTGGCTATTACGTCGGTTTTGATGAAGATATAAAGACGAATGATTATGGTATGATGATAGCAACGGCTGAGGATGTAGGCACATTCTTACGAGCACTAAACGATGGTTCGGTGTTCGATGAAGGAGAACAAGAAATCTATTCCTCAATTTACTTATTTGAACACGGTGGGCTAATGCCAGGTTATCAATGTCTAGCAGAATATCAAAAAGATATAGACGCTGTTGTAGTTCAATTCGTAAATACTACTAACTTTGATGGCTATGAATGGAATTTATCCGAAATTGCAATCAACCGTATTGTAGAAATACTGAGAAGGGAAGAGAGTTAAATAGCAAGTTGTGATTAAATTAGTTGTAATTTGCATCCCAGAATCATAAGAATTAAACAAACACAAACACAAAATGTCAAATACAGAAAATAACGAACACAAAGACAATCCGCTAACGAAATCTATACTCGAAAAATTTGAGATAGAAGAGCTGAACCCAATGCAGTTGGAGGCAGGTAGAAACATAAGACGCAAGTCTGATGTTGTATTGCTGTCGCCTACTGGAACTGGTAAAACACTGGCGTTTCTATTGCCGCTGATAGAGACGCTAGACCCTGAGAATACTGAAATTCAAATTCTGATTATAGTCCCTTCGCGTGAGTTGGCTCAGCAGCTATTACAAGTTGCTCGTGATATGGGCTCGGGATTCAAAGTGAATGCCGTGTATGGTGGTCGTGCTGGTTCGCAAGATAAGCTCGATTTGAAGCACTTGCCAGCTATCCTAATAGGTACACCGGGTAGAATAGCCGATAGATTTTTCAAGGATACTTACTCGCTCGATCATATCAAAACACTTGTGCTAGATGAGTTCGATAAATCGCTAGAAATGGGCTACGAAGATGATATGTTAGATATCATCGAATCGCTACCGAATGTACAACAGAGGATTCTTACATCAGCGACTAGGGATAATAAAATTCCGAAGTTCGTGGGATTGCAAAAGCCAGTTTTCATCAATTATGCCGATGAGGGTGTTCCTCAACTGACTATCAAAACGATACTTGCACCTGATAAAAATAAGCTGAAATCTTTAGAAAAAACGCTAGCACACATAGGTCCAAAACCGGGGATTATCTTCTGTAGTTTCAAAGAAGAGCTTTATGATGTCAGTGAATATCTGGATGACCACGATATAGCTCACGAGTGTTTCCACGGAGATATGGAACAGCTTGATAGGGAACAAGCACTAATCAAATTCAGAAATGGTACGACTCAGCTACTACTCGCAACCGATTTGGCGGCGCGTGGGCTGGATATTCCAGAACTAGCATTTATACTCCACTACCGCTTGCCTTTGCGCTACAACGAATTCCTACACAGGAACGGACGTACAGCACGTATGAACAGCGACGGAGTAGCTTACATACTACATTGGACAGGCGAAGATCTTCCAGAATATATAGAGAACATTGCTCCCGAAGAGATAATAGTAGGCGACTTGCAACCCTCGCACGAGCCAACAGAAGTCAGATGGGTGACTCTATACATAACTGGTGGCAGACGTGAGAAAATTTCCAAAGGAGATATTGCTGGTCTATTTATGAAGCAAGGTAAGATAGACAAAGACCAACTAGGAGTTATAGAACTCCAAGAGAATTGCTCTTATGTCAGTGTACACGCTAGCATAGCAAAAAAAGCAATAGACAAAACCAATAACACTAGACTGAAGAAAAAGAAGGTTAGGATAAGTTTGGTGTAGAGAATGAATAACAAAATATAAAGAGATAAAAATCCGATGATTCTAAATAAAATAGCAGATTACCAAAGTATAAGTTATTTGCATTTGACTCAATCTGAAATCTTAACTATTGATTGGAGAGATTCTAATAATTTAAGATACTATACTTTTGATAAAAGCAAAGAAATGAGAAGTGTCGACAAAAACTATTTCGGATTATCAACTGTAGGAGAAAATTATCTCAAGATTGAACAGCAATTATTGCGACCTATTGAGGGTTATTGTTCGACGAAAGGGGATAACGGAGATATTTATTTTGGATCAGAAACCGATAATAAAATTTATCGTTTTGACAAAGAGGGGAACAAGACACTTGAATGGGAAATTGAAATTGGAGTAGGACATCCATTCTGTGATTTAAAATTTGAGTCCCCTGACTATATATGGCTTGCATTTCCAACTGGACAAACTGTTTCAAAAGTATCAATTTCTGAACAAAAAGAAATGTTTAGAATTGGAGATTATACTTGGGATGATGACTCAGAGTTTTTGAGCTATCCAGAAAGTATTTTTATTAAAGACAGATATTTATTTATTCCGAATATGGGAAATAATAGATTATATAGAGTTGATTTAAAAACATTAGAAATGAAACTGATAAATACTTTTGAAGAGAAGCTATGGCAATATGTACAAGCTGAATTTGGTACTTTTATAGTTACTGATTCAGGCATTTATGAAATCATAGAATAAAAACTTTTTCTATGAAAAAGAAAATTAGGATAAGTTTGGTGTAGGGAATGAATTACAAATTAGAATGAAAAGCACAAAAATGATATTACAATATACCTTAGGAATTCTTTTTCTATTTGCTCTAATACTTTTTTTCCAACTTAAAGGAACTGCAAATGTAACGCCTTCCAAATCTGAATACAACCCATATACAGAGTTGAGAAACATTGCACTTAATTCGACTCCCGAGATTTTTGGTTTAGAACTTGAAAACGAAAATGATATTTATGGTATTGTTATGGATTGGGATATGGGAGATGCTGTAGTAACTGTAGTTGCATTTAAGACTGGTGATGCAAGCATATATATTAGCGTTGGGAAGGCAATGATAGGTGGGTATGCACATGAAAAAATAACAAATGCTGCTAAGCAATTTGTAACTCTTGGGAATAAATATTTGCCAAAAGCAGTATTAACAGTTAATACTGAGGTAAAAGCTAAAAAAGTGAGCTTCTATTTATTGACTAAATCAGGTAAATATTATTTAGTTGATGATGTTTCAAATATTGAGAAAAATGAATCAGAGTTTCAAAAGCTTTTTAACGCTGGTAACCACGTTATAACTGAGTATAGATTGATGATAGATATGAAGTAATACGCTTTGATTTTGGTGATAAACCCATTGCTTAATCCCCACTAAATCGTATTTTTGATAAACGAAACCCACTCAACTTTGATAAACAAAAACTGATATGCAAACTGTAATTCTTATCTTAACAGTCCTGACTGTAGCAGCTACGTTATTGCCGCTATCTAATCTGAAGCATTGGTTTTTCAGAGGTATGGACTTCCCAAGACTGCAGATTATGTTCATTGCTATTGCCCTGCTTATAGCAACGCTTTCATTTCTTGGTTTGGATAGACCTATTACTTTGATTCTTGTTTTTGCGAACGTATTTTGTGTACTTTGGCAACTATGGTGGATACTGCCCTATACTGCTCTTTGGAAAAAGGAAGTGAAATCTGCGGGAAAGTATAATCCTGACAGGCACCTGAGTGTTATGACATCAAACGTATTAGCACCTAACCGAAACTCTGATGCTCTGATAAAGTTAGTTAGTGAATACCAGCCAGATATATTGGTTACGCTAGAGTCAGACAAGTGGTGGGAAGAGCAACTTAGCGTTCTCGAATCGGATATGCCCTACACTGTCAAATGCCCTCTGGACAACCTATACGGCATGCACGTTTACTCAAAGTTCCCTTTGACTGATACAGAAGTTTCTTTTCTAGTTGAGGATGATGTTCCTTCTATTCATACTTGCATAGAACTTCGGACTGGTGACAAAGTGCGAGCACATTTCGTCCACCCAGCACCTCCTAGCCCAACTGAAAATGAGGAATCAACCGAACGTGATGCAGAGCTGATAATAGTCGCGCGGAGCGTTAAGAAGAGCAATCAACCCATAATAGTTACTGGCGACCTCAACGATGTGGCTTGGTCTTCGACTACACGTCTTTTCCGTAAGATTAGCGGCCTGCTTGACCCACGCATTGGTCGTGGTATGTTCAACACTTTTAATGCCAAAGTCCCCTTATTGCGCTGGCCACTAGACCATCTATTCCATAGCGAACATTTTACTTTATGTTCTATCAAGCGTTTGCCTAGCATTGGGTCTGATCACTTTCCGCTATTTACTTCACTTGCTTTTACGCCTGTAACTGGTGCAAGTCAAGTTGGTTTGGAAGCTGAGACGGATGATTATATTGAGTCACTAAATATAATTTTTGAGAAAAGAGTAACCGAATATGATGTACCCAAACCGAATGAGTAAAAGACGAAAAATTAGTCAATAGAAAGATAAAATTTTGATTAACAATTCGCTTGTAATTATATTAGTAACTTAATTAAAAACTGAAAAAAGAAAATATGCCTAAAGATATACAACAACAAGAAAAAACCAGATTGCACAATCGAAATAAGAACAAAGAAAGATATGACCTAAATGCATTGCTAGAATGCACTCCAGAATTAGCTAACTACGTGAAGCCCAATAATTACGGTGATGATTCAATTGATTTTGCCGACCCTAAAGCTGTTAAATTGCTGAACAAAGCTTTACTCAACCACTATTACGGAATAGAAAATTGGGATTTCCCCGATACAAATCTATGCCCACCAATACCCGGAAGAGCTGATTACATACACCACGTAGCCGACTTGCTTTGCGAAAACAACTTTGGTAATATACCAACTGGCACTCAGATTACTTGCTATGATATAGGTGTGGGAGCAAATTGTATCTATCCGATTCTTGGTGTAACCGAATATGGATGGTATTTTATTGGATCAGATATTGATGCTGGGTCAATAGTAGCAGCTCAGGATATAGTCAACGCTAACAAATCACTTTCTGGTAAAGTCGAACTCAGATTCCAAGAAGACCGCAAAGATGTATTCTACGGCGTTATTGATAAAGAAGAACAAATAGACGTTTGTATATGCAATCCCCCTTTCCATGCTACTCCCGAAGAAGCAGAAAAAGGCTCGCGAAGAAAAGTAAATAACCTGACTGGTAAGAAAGTAGAAACTCCTGTGCTGAATTTTGCAGGAATCAGTGATGAGTTAATTTGCGAAGGTGGTGAGGTTAAATTTATACTTAATATGATAAAAGAAAGCCGAAATTATCTGAAAAACTTCCTTTGGTTTTCGACTATAGTTTCAAAAAAATCTAACGTAAAAGCCATCTTTGATAAGTTGAAACTAAGCGGCGCTAAAAGCATCAGAACTATACCTATGGGAACTGGTAATAAATCTACACAAATAGTTGCTTGGACATTCCACACAAAAGAAGAACAAAAAGAATGGCGCGAAGAGAGATGGGGATAGGAGTACATAGCTGAAATAAGAAATAAATTTCGCATAAAATTCCTTATTTCGTACTTTTTTATGTTTTAAGCACCTTTAAAAGTGCTTATTTCGTATATTTGTATAAAATAAGAGTTATTATGTTAAAAAGCATCTCTAAAAAACAAGTCCTAGACAGAATAAAGTTCGAAAATCCTTGGTGGATAGACGGACACATAGAGCAAGACTATAATGAAATGTCTAGAAGATTGTATTTCGACTTATTCAAACCATTGGTATATGAAAAGGAAATCCGCAGAGCGGTAGTGCTTATGGGACCACGCAGGGTTGGTAAAACCGTTATGCTTTTCCACCTCATACAAGATATGATCCAAAATGGTATAAACCCCAAAAAGATAATATTTATAACTATCGAAAACCCGATATATAATAATATAGCTTTAGAAACATTGTTTGAGTATGCAAAGGAAGCGACTGGTCTAAAAGATAAAACCGATTGGTATGTAATATATGATGAGATTCAGTATTGCAGAAATTGGGAGCTACACCTGAAAACGCTTGTTGACAGCTACAGAAAAGATAAGTTTATAGTGTCTGGATCAGCCGCAGCGGCACTAAAATTTGCAAGTAATGAAAGTGGTGCAGGCAGGTTCACTGATTTCCTATTACCACCTTTGACTTTCAACGAGTATATATCTCTAAAGGGTTTAGATGGGTTGATAATGAATACGGAGTTAATATGGAAAGATAAAAAAACAACTTTCTATACCTCTTCGCACCTTGATGAATTAAATCGACACTTTATAGATTATATAAATTTTGGCGGCTATCCAGAAGTAATATTCTCGAAGCAAATACAATCCAACCCAGGCAGATACATAAGGCACGATATAGTAGATAAGGTACTACTGAGGGATTTGCCAAGTATATACGGAATAAGTGATACTCGGGAGTTGAACTCACTTTTTACTACTATTGCGTTCAATAGTGGGGGTGAATTTTCATTGGAATCATTGAGCCAACAATCTCAAGTACCTAAGACGACTTTGAAAAAGTATATAGAATATTTGGAAGCAGCTTACCTAATAAAACAGGTACGCAGAATAGATCAAAGCGGAAAAAAGTTCAAACGAGATAATTTCTTTAAGATATATCTGACGAATCCGTCACTGAGGAGTGCGCTGTTTTCACCTATCACTAGCACAGATGAAATGATAGGCAATATGGTAGAAACGGCAATCTATTCTCAATGGATGCATACCGATAAATTTACCCCCTGGTATGCAAGATGGTCGAACGGGGAAGTGGATATGGTAGGTCTGAACGACAATAACCTAAAACCAACTTGGGCATTAGAAATAAAGTGGAGTAACCGCTTTTATAATAAGCCAAAAGAATTGAAAAGCCTTCATAAGTTTTGTATCCAAAGTAAATTGGATAATCCCATAGTAACGACTATAGATATAGAAGGGATAAAACTATCCGATGGTTTAAATATACAGTATTTACCTGCAGCGGCTTATGCCTATACAATAGGTAGAAACACATTAGAAGAAAGAAAGAATATCAAAATAAGAAATAAGTAGGCATCAGATTACCTTATTTTGTATAATATTGCGTTTTAAGCACTTTTAAAAGTGCTTATTTGATGATTATTATCTAAATAAGCATTATGATTTCAATTTCAAACGTTAAATCAAACTATAATTATGAAAACAAATGCAACATACTTCTATATAACAACTATCATCCTACTTTTGGTATTCGGAAAAGCCAATGGGAAAGATACTTACATACGCTGTGATGCTACCACCCCCGAAATACTAACATACACTTATGCAGGTGGGTCGTTTGTGAGTTACGGTTGTGCTGGACAAGACCCCACGTACTTTGTGACTGGTAGCAATAATAAGTCAATCACGGTGAACTTCGTTACCCCACAGACTAACCCTTCGTTCCGAGTATGGGGACTAAATGATGACGATTCCGTTGCAGTATTTGTGAACGAAGAACCGTACCCACTGCATTCTAAAACTGCCTCGTATGACAAAAAAGTGATTTGTAAAACTGTAAGCCAAGACCCAGGACCCGATGGCGTTCTATTCGCATCTGGTTTACTAGTTGGTGCAATTGGTAATGATATTGGGAACTATTCATATCAGAATATTACCTTGCTTAAGTCAGACATTTCTTCTATAACTATAGTAGGACTAAGCGGAAGAGGGTGGGGATTTGCAGGTGTTACCATATCAGATGGAAACGAGGGTCAGTCAAGCCCGAGGAGGTGAGGGAACATTAATTATTTTTGTCTTTCGTATGACAAATTTTATTCATATATTCGCGTTTTAATTTTATCACTTATTCAGAGAGATTACTTTGAGAACTATTACTTCTAAACTTGTTTCTATCTTGCTTTTATCACTAGTCTTAGGTTTGGCAGCCTGCGGTGACGATAGTAGTACTGACCCAAATGACGATGACAAAACAGCAGTAGCTCTAGCTCAGAATAACACTTTAGTTTCACCAGAGAATATTTACACATTAACTGATATTGGGTTATTTCATCAAAATTTTGCCGAGGAACTGTGGTTTATTATTAAATCAGATGACAATAATAACAACGGATTCACATTGAAAGTAAAACATCCACTACCTACTGATAATACTGGACAAATGAATTATATTACTTCTATATTGGGAATGAAAGAAAAAGAATTTTCAATTAGTGAGCTGAATGCTAACAAAGACACTGCACCGAACAGATGGTACACAGCTGGGGGTATGACTATTGCTACTAAAGGGAAACTGTACTACAAAAAAAATGATAATAACACTATGTCCTTTTGGACTAATGATTTAGAATTATCTGATGACAACGTAACTCCTACTAAGACTCGTAAGTTTAATTTCAAATTTACTTATAGTTTAGACCTAGATGCTGTTGGTAAACCTAACGGTATAGAAGGCAAATTAACAAACGAATAAGCCTCACAACAAACGTAAATACTAGAGAGCTAATTCACTACTGTGGATTAGCTTTTTTTAGTTATACCAGCCATAAGGTATAGTGTAGCTGAGATGAAATTGGAATTTGTATCTACCGTAGATGCTTGTGACAAAGGGGTAATGGAATCATTTATTAGTGCTGAAATCGTAACACTACAAACTAATAATATATCGGCAGTAATTAATGAAATTCTCATTTTTCTTCCTGTTGTGAGTCTAGTGTAAAAATAAATAAGTACTAGAATCAGAAATTAACGCTTTCTTATATTAGCTACAAATACTAATTTTCGATAATAATTCTTATCTTTGTATCTTGTAAATCGACACAGAAAACAATGCTTCAAGTAGTCCAATATCAAAAATCAGGGGAAGTAAGGACAGAAGAAATGCCCTCCCCAAAATGCCCTGCTAATGGGGTTTTAGTAGAAGTTCATAGCTCACTAATAAGCGCTGGAACTGAAAAGACTTCCGTTGACAATGGTCAAGGAAGCTTACTAACTCGTGCTAAAAAGCAACCAGATCAAGTAAAAGTAGTCCTAGATGCTGTAAAAAGCTATGGCCTAAAAGAAACTGTTCGACGAGTTAGCGCTAAGTTAAATTCTTTCAAATTACTTGGCTATTCTGCTTCTGGAGTAGTAATCGAATCCAAATGCGATGAGTTCAAACCCGGTGATAGAGTAGCGGCAGCAGGCGCAGGAATAGCTAATCACGCCGAGATAATCGCTGTTCCCAAAAATTTAGTAGTGAAAATAGCCGATAGTGTCTCGTTCGAAGACGCTGCTTATACAACAGTTGGGGCTATTGCAATGCAAGGATTCCGCCAAGCCGAACCAAGTTTAGGCGAAAATGTAGTTGTAGTTGGACTAGGGCTATTAGGACTAATTACTGTCCAATTCCTCAAGGCAGCGGGCTGTAACGTAATAGGAATGGATATAGATGATAGAGCTATGGAGCTAGGATTACAATTCGGATGCGATTCGGTTATGAAAAGCTCATCGGAGAACGTACAGCAAGTAATAGCTAGATGCAATGGCGAAGGTGCTGATTCTACTATTATCACCGCTTCTACTTCGAGTAGTGATCCACTTCAGATGGCTATGGAAATGACCCGCAAGAAAGGAAAAGTAGTCATAGTCGGTGCTATAGGTATGGATATGAAGCGACATCCATTCTACAAAAAGGAAATTGACTTGCGTATATCATCTAGTTATGGACCGGGTAGATATGACGCATTTTACGAAGAAGACGGCCACGATTACCCTTACGCCTTTGTCCGTTGGACAGAAAATAGAAATATGCAGGCTTTCGTAGAGCTAATTGAAAAAGGTAGAATTGACGTAAATAGTATGACCTCTCACGCTTTCAATGTGCAGTCTGCGAGTAAAGCTTATGATATGATTAGTTCATCATCTGTTCCGTATTTGGGAATACTAATTAACTATCCGAAGCGAGATGGAAAGCAAACTACTTTCGTAAAAACTAGCGATTTGGCTACGGATTCTGAAGTGAAAATCGGCTTTATCGGTGCTGGTCAATTCGCTCAGAATTATCTATTGCCACCACTTACTAAGCAAGGTGTATCGTTCGTTTCGGTTGCTAATAATAGCTCAGCTAGTTCTAAAACAGTTGCTACGAATTTTGCTTTTTCGAAGGCAGGCGCAGATCCAATTGAGCTAATAAAAGACAAAGATATAAATACAGTATTCATTGCTTCGTGGCACAATACTCATGGCGAATTTGTACTAAACGCTATTGAGAATAACAAGCACGTTTACGTAGAAAAACCATTAGCACTAAATCGCGAAGAACTAAACAAAATAATAGAAGCAAGCTCAAAATCAGACAAACAGCTGATGGTTGGCTTCAACAGAAGATTTTCAAAATCATTCACAACTATCAAATCTGAGCTATCAGGTCGTAAAGAACCTATGATAGTTAAGTACAGAGTGAATGCAGGACATATACCAGCAGACCATTGGACACAACGTAGTGAAGGTGGTGGACGTATAATCGGCGAGGCCTGCCATTTTATAGATACTATGGTCTATTTGACTGGTAGTATACCTATCAGAGTATATGCCGAATCGCTTTCGGGCAATTCGGAAGCTAAGCTGAACGAAGACAATGTGGCAGCTACAATCAAATTCCAAGACGGTTCGGTCGGTGTTTTAGAGTATTTCTCAAACGGTGACGGTAGTTTGGGCAAAGAGTACTGCGAGGTATTTTGTGAGAACTCAGTTTACGTAATGGATAATTTCAAGACAGTAACTATCCACAAAGGAAAGAACGCTAAGTCTATCAAGATGGACAGCGAAAAAGGAATCAAAAAAGAGATGGAGCTATTCGTTAGCTCAATCAAATCTGGCGAATCATTAATCCCAAAAGAAGAATTATTTGCTGTTACGAAGTGTACTTTTGCTATTTTAGAATCATTAGAAGTGTCGCAATCAATTACAATATCATAAATGAAAAAAATAATCTTAATATTACTACTCGTTAGCTTTTCAGCTGGTTTAGCTCAGTTCGATACAACTCAGGTAACTGAGACTTACGGTATGGATAGAAAAGTTATAGATTTATCGGGCAAATGGAAAGTCTCAAACGATGAGGGAGACACTTGGTCGGCTCAGCACGTCCCTTCTACTAGCTATGATAATAGCACTTTAATTTACAAGAAAACTATAAAGCTTTCGAAAAGCGATTTGGCCAATAGGACTTACCACTTAGAAGTAAATGGTATTTCTGACAATGGTGAGTTTTATGTAAATAATCAATTCTTGGGTAGTTACTTCGGTGGAATGACTCAGTTCTGGGTAGATTTACCAGAGAGTTCTCTGAAAGTTGGCGATAATGAGTTAAAGATAAAGGTCAACCCTACTGAAGGGTATGCTCGACAAATACAACAATTACCAATACACGCCACTAGAGCGGCTTCAGGTATAATCAGAAGTATAAACTTAGTTAGCACTGCAGGTGCATGGGTTAGTGGTATTAGCACTTCATACAAACTAGCTGACGGTAATGGAAGTGCTGCACTAAAGATAAAGGGCTCAATAACGACTGGTCAAAACACCTCTGTAAAAGGCAACATAACTGTAAAGACTTACTTAAAAAGCAAAGAAGGTCAGTTCGAGATTGGTGCTTCTTCTATGAACGTTGGTAATTCTAGAGTATATAATTACGAAGCTAAGGGTATAGTAAACAACCCTAAACTATGGTCACCAGATGAACCGAATCTATACAGCTTAGTTGTGAAAGTGATAAGAGGCGGCAGCGTAATAGATCAAAGTGAAATCAAAATCGGTTTCAAAGATGTAACAATTGTAAGTTCTGACAATGGTAATGGTTTCTTACTCAACGGTCAACCTTTTAAGATACAGTCTGTGAACTATGTAGATGATATAAAAGGACAAGGGCAATCACTTTCTAATTCGCAATACGAAAAAGATATAAGAGAAATCAAAAAGCTTGGTGCTAATGCTATACGTGTAAAGTTCGGTGTACCTCATCCTTACTTAGTTGATTTATGTAACAGATATGGTCTTTTTGTTCTGTATGAATTACCCGTTTATAATACACCAACTTCGATATTGAACTCTGACGAGATAAAAGTTAGAATCAAGAATATCGCCGATAGGATATTAACTACTATTGATAATTCTCCGTGTGTGTTCAGTTATGGGTTGTATTCTTACTCTTCCGAAGGACAAAATCAAACTAAAAGTTACACCGAAGACATACTAGCTATTATAAACAAATACACTAGTAACCTTGTTCACAAAACTATTTATTCTGGCTCAGATTACCCTAATATCAAGGGCTATGATTTTCTAGTATATAACTTCAAACATAAGACATTTGACTTTAATAAGCAGCTAGTTCGCCTGAAAGAATTGCAACAGAACTCAGGTAGTTTACCTATAGTTTGCGAGCTAGGTACTACAGTTCAAAAGCACAATAAAAATGGATATGCAGACAAACTTTCACTAGAATTTCAAGCATATTATTTGCTGAATTCTTATTCCGTATTCAAAACTGCTAATCTAGCTGGCTACACAATTGACACATACAATGACTATCTACTGCAACAACCGACAATGATTAATAATAGTGACGACAAATATGTTTACACTTCTGGGCTAGTTGACAGAGAAAGAAATGAAAGGGCTGCTTTCAAAGCAGTAAAATCAATTTTCAACAAAGAGAAAGAGCCACTATTAACAGCTGGTAGTGACCCAGCTGGAGACCAGACAATTGTATTTATAATTACTGGTATTTTCTTTGGTCTTATTTTCTTGATGATGATAAACAGATTCAAACGATTCAGAGAGTACTTCTTTAGGTCAATATTGCGTCCTTATAATTTCTATGCTGATATCAGAGACCAACGTCTAATCTCTGCTATACAGACCAGTGTGCTGGCTTTACTTGTCTCCGTTTCTACTGCTTCGTTCATTGCAGCTACGTTCTATTATCTTAGATTTAACGATACTCTGGAATACTTCTTGAACATAGTAGTACCTATACAGATTATCAAAGAAAATCTATTCACTATGGTGTGGTCACCAGCATTACTGATTATAGTAATGGCTTTGATTATGGTACTTTATATATTGCTACTAGCGGCTTTACTAAGAGTGGCAGCTTTCGTGCTTTCGGTTAGGTTATTCTACAAAGATGCATTTACTTTAGCGACTTGGGCATTGATTCCAACTTTACTATTACTACCTGTTTCAGCATTTATGATTAGAATATTCGAACAAATGGAAAATGGGTATTTATTGATATTCATAATATTAGTAGTAGTGAAAATATGGTCAGCGCTTAGATTATTCAAATCTTCGGCTGTCGTATTCGATAAGCCAAAAGGCAAAGTATATCTAACAGAACTAGTGATAATACTAGTCTTCGTAGGTATTCCATTATTAATAATGCAATTGGATAGATCAATTGTAGATTATGTACTTTATATTTATTCGGTGATGGTATGAGTAACGCCCTTTATAACATAGATATTGACGATTTGAAATTGGTCCGTAAGGGCAAAGTTCGTGAAGTATTTGACTTAGGTGAATCGTTGCTAATAGTTGCTACTGACCGTATCTCGGCTTTCGATGTGATAATGAATGAGCCAATCCCTGAGAAAGGAAAAATCCTAAATCAGATATCCACTTATTGGTTGAACAGCACAAAGCATATTATCAATAATCACTTAATAGCGAGTGATTTTTCAGATTTCCCAGATTTACTTTCTGCTCACAAAGATATACTCGATAAGCGTAGTATGATAGTCAGAAAAGCTAAACCATTGACTGTGGAATTCATAGTCAGAGGGTACGTGGCTGGTTCGGGATGGAAATCATATCAAGAAAATGGTAAAATATGTGGAATTGATATTCCCGCTGGATTACTAAAACACGAGAAATTACCTGAGCCAATATTCACTCCTTCGACTAAAGCAGATGAAGGTCACGATGAGAATATAAGCTATGAGCAATGTTGCGAAATATTAGGTCAGAAAACTACTGAAATGCTAAAAGCTATATCTATAGAGCTATATAACTTCGGTGCAGAGAAACTTGCAAAATCGGGCATCCTATTAGCCGATACAAAATTTGAATTTGGCGAGTTAGAGACGGGTGAGATAATACTAATAGACGAAGCCCTAACGCCAGACTCATCACGACTTTGGTTAGAAGAAACTTATAAAGCCGGCGAAGAGCCCGAAAACTACGACAAACAAATACTTAGAGACTATCTGGAGACTTTGGATTGGGATAAAACTCCTCCAGCTCCTACATTACCGAATACAGTAATAGATAGAATAAATGCTAAATACCTAGAAGCATACACAAAGATAACTGGAACTCAGTTCGTTGGATAATTCATTAGACTATAATCTATCAGAAACAAAAGTAGAGAATTTCGATTGGACTACTTTTTTCTCTGTTATTATGCTAACTCTAATGGGTTTACTCTCTATTTATTCGGCAACTGTATCCTTCGCTGAAAGCTTCTTCGATAAGCAAGTAATATCTGCAGTATTAGGAATAGTAGTCTTACTCTCCGTAGCATTTTTCCCTTATAAAAAACTAAGAACTTTATCTTATTGGGTCTATGGCTTGTCCGTTATCCTACTGATAGCCGTGCTTTTCATAGGTGTCAGGATAAACGGTACTATGGGGTGGATACGAATGGGTGGGTTCAATATGCAACCAGCCGAGATAGCGAAGTTAGGGCTATTATTAGCTCTTTCTAATTATCTATCACAAAAAGGAAAGAGTATAAGTAAGATAAATGTATTGGGCAAATCCCTTTTATTTATGCTACCACTATTAGTATTAGTGATGTTGCAGCCCGATATTGGTTCTGCTTCTGTACTTATAGCACTGTTCTTAGGAATATTATTTTGGACAGGATTTAGCTCTATTATTTTGCTTGTTGTAATCGTCGCACCTTTTATTCTAATAGCGTCGTTAGGCGATTCGTATCTTTACTTAGTTGCGGCTAGTGTATTCTCCGTTGTGGCACTTATGCTCAAAGGACGAATTCCGCTAAAGTTATTAGCAGTAGGAGTGTTATTCTCTGTTGGTTTAGCTGGGCCTATAGTTTACAAGAGCTTGGCACCTCACCAACAATCGAGAATTGATAGTTTCCTTGACCCTGAAAGCGATCCGCGAGGAAGTGGTTATAACGTAATGCAATCAAAACTTGCAGTAGGTAGTGGCGGTATAACTGGCAAAGGATTCCAACAAGGAACGCTTACTCAACTACGCTATATACCTGAGCAATGGACGGATTTTATATACTCCGTACCGACTGAAGAATTCGGTTTTCTCGGTGGAGCTGGTATTATATTCCTATTCGGAGTACTGATACTCAGAGCTGTCAAACTAGCTGTAGAGAATGATAATCCTTTTTTCAAGATACTCTGTTTTGGGATAGGTGTTATCTTCCTCTACCATATACTAATCAATATAGGAATGGTCATAGGTATGATGCCCGTGATGGGGATTCCCTTGCCATTCATGAGCTACGGGGGAACATCGTTACTCTTCAATATGGCATTGGCAGGAATGTTACTTAATGCAAATCGTACACAAAAAATGCTTTAATATGAAAATAGTTGTATCCATAGGTGATGTAAACGGAATTGGGCTTGAGTGCTTTGCAAAGGCACTGGTCAAACTAACTGACGCACCCAAAGACTTAAACTTTGTGCTATTCGGGCCACATAGATTGATACTCAACTACCTAGATGAATTGGGCTTAAACTTCGATGAAACTGAAAGTGGTATAACTCTAGATAGCTACAAAGTAGAAATTAAGAATAGAGGAATTGATGGCTCTATAGAATTCGGTCAGATAACCGCTGAAGCTGGTAAAATAGCTGCTGATAGCATAACCGATGCTGTAGAATATATCAAAGCTGGCGAAGCGGATTTACTACTCACGCTACCAATTAACAAGAAATCAATCTCTCTATCTGGGTTTAACTTCCCAGGACACACAGAAATGCTCGGAGAATCGTTTGGAGCAGACCCACTAATGATTCTGTTTAGCGGTGGGGTTAGAGTCGCTCTAACCACTGTTCATGAGCCGATAATCAATGTCCCTAAACTTCTTCGCCCTAGATTAATAGAAAGTAAGTATGCTGCATTAGAAAATTCATTACGACAGGACTTTGGGATTGCCAACCCACGCATAGCAGTACTTGGACTAAACCCACACGCTGGCGAACAAGGCAACATAGGTACAGAAGAAGTTTCTTACATTAACGACACGATAGAAAAGCTGAATATAAGACATAAAAACTCCAAAGCAGAAGGCCCATTCCCTGCCGATGGATTCTTCGGATTCGGTCAGTACAAAGAGTATGACGGCATACTAGCTATGTACCACGACCAAGGGCTTATCCCCCTCAAATTACTAGCGCAAGGCGGTGGAGTGAACTTCACAGCCAATCTATCTATAGTGAGAGTATCGCCAGACCATGGCACCGCTTACACAATAGCTGGCACAAACACAGCCGACGAAACCAGCACCCTAGAAGCTATACAAGCCGGTATTGCAATGGTTGAGAATAGAAGTAAGGTTAAATAAAAAAGCCGTTATGTGTTAAGCCTTAATATCCCGTAGGGATATAATATTAGTAGCCCAACATTCGCGATAAATACTATCTACCCCTTTGGGGGTAGAATATACATTATATTATTTATTCAACCCCGATGGGGTTGTCTATATATTATGATAACCTATCGCTACTAATATTGAACTCCTAACGGAGTTTTCTAGACTCTTCACTTCGACTCTACTCAGCACAAGCAATTCATCTCTACATTCTATTATCAAAAAAAATCCCTCAACCGCTTTCGCAATTGAGGGATTCGTTATAATTATATATCGCTAATTATTTCTTAGCTACCAAAGTTAGGATCGTCGCTTGGGCAACTTGTTCATCATTCTGATTCAGAACTTCCACATCCCACTTTACTATACCTGATGGTATTTCATCTTCTCTCGGTTGCTTGTCTTGTTTCGATTTGGCTGTTAGCTTCACGTATATAGTATCGTTCACATATACTGGCTGTATGAATCTTAGCTCATCTAATCCGTAGTTTGCTAATACAGGGCCTTTCTTAGGGTCAACAAATAGTCCAGCGGCAGCCGACATAACGAAGTACCCGTGAGCCACTCTACCAGTGAATATCGATCCTTCACCTAATGAAGTAATATCTGTGTGAGCATAGAAATTATCGCCAGAAATACCAGCAAAGTTTACTATGTCAGTCTCTGTTACTGTTCTTCTGTGAGTAGTTAAACTGTCACCAATTTGTAAATCTTCGAAGTGTTTCTTGAATGGGTGAACAACATCTTCCGTTCTTGTTGCACCTTTCTGATACTCACCTGTAATAGCCGTTAGCGTATCAGGATGGCCCTGTATTGCCGTTCGTTGCATATAGTGCAATATAGAGCGAACACCACCTAACTCTTCACCACCGCCTGCTCTACCCGGTCCACCGTGCACTAGCTGTGGCATTGGTGAGCCGTGACCTGTCGATTCTTTCGCCGATTTCTCATTCAAGAACATAAGACGACCGTGGTACGCAGCAGTTCCGTAAGCTATTTCTTTTGCGAAATCATTATCAGCTGTGAACACAGAACCAACTAATGAACCACGTCCTAGCTTAGCTAGTTCGATTGCTTCTTCAACTGTCTTGTAAGGCATTACCGTACTAATAGGGCCGAATGCCTCTACATTATGCGGTGCAGTCTTGTTGAAAGGATCATCGCAGTATAGCAACATAGCTGGGAAGAATGCTCCCTCAGTTTTGCTACCGCCGATTAGGTCGTAATTATCCAGATTACCGTGAACAATTGAAGCATCAGCTAATAGATTTTTAAGTGCAGCACTAACATCATTTACTTGGTCAGTACCAGCTAGTGGGCCCATACGAACGCCTTCTTGCTGTGGATCACCCATTGTAGTTTTCGATAGTCTGTCGCTTAGTGCTTTGATTACATCATCAGCATATTGCTCTGGGACTAATGTACGGCGTATTGCAGTACATTTCTGACCAGATTTTACTGTCATTTCTCTTGATACTTCTTTTACAAATAAGTCGAATTCTACAGTGCCGGGTTTAGCGTCCAACCCAAGCATAGAGAAGTTAAGCGAGTCGGCTTCCATATTAAACGGAATCGAGTTATTGATTATATTTGGATGCGATTTTAGCTTCACACCAGTTGAGTGCGAGCCAGTGAATGTTACAACATCTTGCATATCCAGATGGTCTAACATATCCCCAGCAGAGCCAGATATCAACTGCAACGAACCTTCGGGTAATATTCCAGATGCGATGATTTCTCTAACCATAAGTTCAGTCAAATACGAAGTCAAAGAAGCTGGCTTAACTATACACGGCATACCCGCTACTAGCGATGGAGCAATCTTTTCTAACATTCCCCAACAAGGGAAATTGAATGCGTTTATATGAACCGCCACACCTTCTTTCGGCACACATATATGGTGTCCTTGGAAAGTACCTTCTTTCGATAAGTGCTCTAGTTTACCATCTATGTAAAATTTCTCATTCGGCATCTCGCGTCTTGCTTTACCGCTGTAAGTGAACAGAGTTCCTATACCGCCTTCTATGTCAATCCAGGAATCAACTTTGGTAGCACCAGTCGCATAAGATAGCTGGTAGAACAAATCCTTTTTTTCCAATAAATACTTAGCCAAATCACGAAGCATATACGCACGATCGTGAGTTGTGTACTTACGTAGATTCTTGCCACCTACATTTCTAGCGTATTCTATAGCACCTTTGAAGTCCAGTCCTTTCGAGCTAACTTCGGCTACTACTTCACCCGTTACAGCGTTTTTTAATACTTGACCTGAGCCCTCGCCTTCTTGCCATTGTCCTTGCACATAAGATTTTAGTTTCATGATATTCGCTTGTTTAATTATTTATAAACTTATCTAATTGTCTATTCTAAAGTCCACTAAGATAAGAATAATTCCACTTTTTATTGTAATTAGTGTGAGAAGTGTAATATGTAGATTCCTCTGTATAGACGTATTGCTTGTGTTGAGTCTAGTCGAAGTGCATACGTTTGAAATCCCTAAAACTCTCTTGTAAACCTGTCCCTCTGAGCGAAGCGAAGAGTCTAGGAGAATAAATGATGATATTTTATTCTATCACAGAGACCACAAAGTGTGAAGATACAAATAGTCTAGGGACACTCCAAAACAGGATAATAAACCTCACTTATTTTCTTCTACCCAATCTATAAGTTTCCTTATATCTAAGATACTATTAGTTGTACCGTAATATGTACCTTTCTGAATATTATCAATGTTGTAACTTGCTCCGAAGAGTAACCCCATAAAGTATATTTTACCTTCCCTTTCTACGAAATAAGGACACCCACTATCACCACCAGTAGAACAATACTCATAAGTGGTTTGAGCATTATCACCCATCTCATTGCAACAACCGTTATCACTGTCAAAATCAGTATAATATACATTATGACCTGTTATACTGATGCTTATGCTGTCTATTATATTTGTACCATATATTTTCTCTCCTTTAATTGTCACTGAAGCTGGGTCATTACCTGCTCCCGAAGCACCAAACCCAACGCCTATAATTTCAGTTCCAAGTGTTAACTGAGTTTCATTTATAAGTGGGAAGTTTACGCCAGTGATTTTCTCTTTGATAATAATGATTGCAAAATCTGTTTCATTAATATTTGAATCTAGATAGTCAGGATGAATTACTATTCTGTCAATGTCATAAATCTTACCTGCCATATTCAATTGTAGCTCTTCTGGATTTCCCCACCTTTCTGAGATAGGTTCATAAACAATGACCATCTGTCCATTCATTTCCAATGTATCAGGTTCAGTCTTTGTTTCTTGTAGCACATGGGCATTAGTGAGTACAATATGATCTGAAATAGCTATGCAAGACCCACCAGTTTGAGTTACCTTCCATTTAACTTGTCCTACACAATCGAATTTGTCTTGGTTCGCCAGTTCTATTAGTTCATTGACATCAACATCTGCTCGATAAACACCACAAAAAGCGATATTTATCGATATCATAAAAATCATTAATATTTTCATAAGTTCCTCTGGATAATGAAATTCAATATATTAAAATATGGTATAAAAAAGTAATTATATTTCCCTGGACTCTTTACTTCAGTTAGAGTGACTTGTTTATTCTAAACAGAGATTGCCCACACCTAACGCGTGGCAGGCACCTCCTCTTCGCTTCGCTCTGAGTCATCGCAATGACTTATTCATAGTCACACAAACAAGAACTGCTCCCATTCTTCTTCCACATTTCCTATTTTCTGATTTAGATATAGTACGTAATTTGGCTTGTGAGGCTTACCTAACAACGGCATTTTGGCTTCTGTTGGTGTTTTGTTGCTCTTCTTATTGTTACAATTGAAGCAGGCGGTGGTTAGGTTTTCCCAACTCGAATCGCCACCTCGTGATTTAGGCATTATGTGGTCTATTGTTAGTATTCCTTTGGCTGTACCGCAATATTGGCACTTTCCACCGTCTCTACGGAATATATTCTTTTTGCTAAGTTCTACTTCTCTGTAGGGTATTCGTTGGTATTCGCATAGCTTGATTACACTCGGTAGCTCGAATGTCTTATTTACAGTATGTATGAATTTATTATGTGCTCTTTCTATTAATTCGGCTTTGTAGAGAAAGAGGAGGGTTATTGCTCTTTTTGGAGTGCAAATGGACAATGGTTCGTAACTTTGGTTGAGTACTAATACCCGACCAGTTAGTATTTCATCAGAGATGGTGTTGAATTGGCTGAAGACATATCACCTTAAGTTTAATATTTGAGTGTAAATAACTTTAAAATTTATCTAAGTTAGTAAAATATCTTAATTTTGGCAACTAGATATAATTAAGAAACAAAATAAGTTGTCAAATGTTACAATCAAGAATAGATAATGGGTCGCTAATAGTTGGTGTTTTAGGTGCTGGTCAACTAGCAAAAATGCTGGCAAATGATGCCTATAGATTAGGTCTTCGCTTCGCTACTATCGAAGGTAAACCGGGTAGTCCGGCTTCGTTTATGACTAAACTCGATTATTCAGGTGTTGGTAATGATAGAGAAAGACTAGACCATTTCATCAGCAATGTTGATGTTATCACATTGGAAAATGAGTTCATCGATCCGGAAATATTAGAATATATAGAAGAACTAAAGCCTGTTTATCCTTCATCAAAAACGATGAATCTTATCCAAGATAAATATATTCAGAAAAACACATTCCGAGATGCTGGACTTGATTTACCAAATTATGGTAAGATGGATAATATAGAAGATTGCAAAGAGTTCGGTGCTCGCTTCGGTTATCCGTTCGTACTTAAAGCAAGAAAATACGGATATGATGGCTATGGCAACGAAACAGTTGACAAAGAAAATGAAATTGAAAAAGCATATAATAACTTGACTAAGAACAATAAGTCAGGACTACTTGCTGAATCATTCGTTAAGTTTACAAAAGAACTAGCAGTAATGGTGGCTCGTAGTAAGAATGGCGAAGTCGTTGTTTACCCTTGTGTAGAGACTATACAGAGGAATCATATTTGCCACAAAGTAATTGCTCCAGCTCAGATTGAGGAGAAAATTGCTGAGAAAGCTAAACAATCGGCTGTAAAATGCGTTCAAGCTATTAACGGAGTTGGTGTATTCGGAATAGAATTATTCCTAACGACAGATGGGGAAGTACTAGTTAATGAAATAGCTCCTCGTCCGCACAACTCTGGTCACTATACTATAGAGGGTTGCTATACTTCTCAATATGAAAATGCAATCAGAGCTATTACTGGACTTCCGTTGGGGAATACTGATTTGATAATGGGTGCAGCTTGTATGATTAACTTACTTGGTGAAAGAGACGGAAGCGGTGTACCTCGCAATCCTGACAAAATGTTAACAAAGAAAGCCAAGCTTCATTTATATGATAAAACGGAATCAAGAGTAGGTAGGAAAATGGGGCATATAACAGCAATCGCCAATACTGCGGATGAAGCAGTAAAAATTGCAGAAGACGCAGCAAATAATTTTAAATGGTAATAAACCACATAAAGATAGTTTTAATAACCTTTGGCGCTTTATTAGTAACAACGGTATTAAGTGTGAATGCACAACCCCGATTCGGTAATATTATTATCGAAAATGGGAATGTATTTGATTCAACTGAGTCAAACGCATTGTATGTAAAAGACGTGATGAACGCTTTGCATACGATTACGAAACCGTATGTTATAGAAGACGAACTGTTATTCAGCAAAGATGATGATCTTACTGAACAAAAAATATTAGAAACAGAGAGAAATTTACGCCAGACCGGTCTATTCACAGAGGTAAGGATTGAACTTGACTCTACTGGTTTTGATTACTATGATGTTTATGTAATAACCAAAGATAGATGGTCGCTTACACCTTCAATTCTTTATGGAACAGGTGGTGGTATTTCTGAGTATGGTGGACGACTTTCAGAAAAGAATATACTTGGTACAGGTAACAGGGTAGAGTTCGAAGGTTTATACAGAAATGAGAATGATATCCGTTGGCAAGGGTTTGCTTCACTAGAAATGCCCAGAGTCTTTCGCTCTGATTTTAGTTTATTAGCTTCATTGCAAGCTAATAGATTTCGTACGGACCAGAATATTAATTTTATAGACCCGTACAGAAATACGCAAGATTTGTTGTCTTATGGTATGATGTTGCAGAACTCGTTTGGCTCTGATTTCTTATATTTGAACAATCTAGATACAGCTATTTTACTTCCTTTTCAGGAACGTATTGGGAGAGCATATTTCTCTAGAGCAATAAACCGAGATAATCGTCTGTTCTTCACCGGCTTAGTTGAATATAATCAAACAGATAGAGGAATACCACAGTCCAGAAGAGCGTTCGATAATAGTGGTAAAGTACTAATTCAATTTAGCTCATTATCACAGAAGTTTATACCAGTAGAACGCGTTAACTTATTTCGTACAGAGGACTTAGTTGTTGGCGGATACGGTAGGGTAGTGTTGGGTAAGATATTCCCAATAGAATCTGGCGGGGACAATTTGCTATATTTGGGTGGTCAAGGTGAGCAAAGTTATTATGATGGTACTAACTATCTATTTGGTCAACTAACAGCTGGAAGTGCTTTTAAAGGAGCTACGGCATCTTATACTTATCAAGAATTTCTCGGTTTAGGTCTTCATAGACTATCTGATGATATTACTTTAGCAGGTTCATTCAGACAACAAACCGCTTGGAGATGGGGGGCATTAAGACAACTTATATTAGATAATGATTTCGGATTACGTGGTTATAATGCTAATAGATTTACAGGAGATAATCGTCTTTTAGCTAATGCAGAAATAAGATATTTCACAGGATTAGATTTATGGCTTTTCGATTTTGAGCTTGCCGGCTTTTATGATATTGGTTCCGTATGGGATCAATCGGTAAAGATTACTGATGCACAATTCTATAGCTCTGTCGGTTTAGGATTACGATTTCATAGTAGAAAAACATCTGGTGAACATAGCATATTCAGAGTTGATTTTGCATATAATATGTACGACGGAAAGTTTGGTGGTATTATATTCACTACCAACCAACTCTTCTCTCCAATCAAAGATCATATATACAAATTGCCTCAATTATTCGGTATTGAATTTGACGCACAATAGGAATGTTTCACGTGAAACATATTAGAAAATAATATGAATAATAAATACGATATACTAGTAATCGGAGCAGGACACGCAGGCATAGAAGCCGCAATTGCTTCTGCACGTATGGGGCTAAAAGTAGGCTTGCTTACAATGAGTTTCGACAATATGGGTAAACCCTCGTGCAATCCCTCTATAGGTGGTTCTGCAAAAGGACATTTAGTTAGAGAGCTAGATGCACTGGGTGGGGAAATGCCTTACCTTGCTGATAAAGCTGGTATCTCATTTAAGATGCTTAACACATCAAAAGGGCCAGCTGTTTGGTCTCCTCGCTGCCAGATAGACAAAGATCTTTACCCATTATACGTAACTGAAACTTTAGGGAATATAAGAAACCTAAACTTAATTAAAGCTAAGGCAACAGAGATATTAATTGAGAATGACACTGTTGTAGGCTTGCGAATAGAAGACGGTAGTACTATCGAATGCAAAGCTGTAGTGCTTTGTGCTGGTACTTTCCTCAAAGCAGTTATGCATACAGGTCTTGTACAAACAAAAGGTGGTAGAATAGGTGAAGACACTTCGGATAAGATTTCTGATATGCTTAATCATTATGGCTTCGAAAGAGGTAGATTAAAGACAGGAACTCCGCCAAGAATTGATTCACGAAGCATTGATTATTCAAACTTGTTGCCTGCTGATATAGATAGAGAGCCAGTACCGTTTTCACATAGATCTTCTGCCGTTCGTAATGTTATGGTTTGCCATCAATCCGATACAAATGAGACTACACATAGTATATTGGAAGAAGGTTTCGACCAATCACCTATGTTCACTGGTAATATTACTGGGGCTGGGCCTCGTTATTGTCCTTCAATAGAAGATAAGATATTCAGATTTGCTGAACGTAAGAGCCATAAGATATTATTGGAGCCAGAAGGGCTTAATACTAATTCTGTTTATGTAAATGGATATTCTACTAGCTTACCTTTAGATATACAAAAGAGAGCAATCGTTACTATACCTGGATTAGAGAAAGCAAATATAACTGTACCGGGTTATGCCGTAGAGTATGATTTCTTTTTCCCATACCAATTGCGTTTCACATTAGAAACGAAAGCTGTTAGCGGATTATACTTTGCTGGTCAGATTAACGGTACATCTGGTTATGAGGAAGCCGCTGTGCAAGGATTTATGGCAGGTGTAAATGCTGGTTTGAAGATTAAGGGGGAAGAGCCGTTAGTTCTTAAACGCTCAGAAGCGTATATCGGTGTTCTTATAGATGATTTAGTCAACAAAAGTACTAATGAACCTTATAGAATCTTCACTTCTTTAGCTGAGTATAGATTATTACTACGCCAAGATAATGCTGAAATACGCCTAGCTAAATATGGCCATAGAGTTGGTCTTGTTTCCGATAGAAGAATGGATGAGATTAATAAGAAGCAAAGTATAGTTGATGCAGCTTACGTTGAATCAAAAGAATTAAAAGTATCACCCGAAGAAGTAAACGACTATCTATTATCTGTTAATGAATCGGAAATACAGTTCTCTACGGATATTTATCAGCTTACTAAACGTTCTAGAACAAAGATGTCTGGTGTTCTAGATAGTGCTGATAGTTTATATAAGAATCTAAGAACCGTTAGTCGTTCTAGTGAATTGACGCATAAGTTAGAGACAGAGATAAAGTATGAAGGTTATATAAAGAGACAGATGACAGAGATAGAGCATTTCTTGAAGAATGAGAATAGAATGATACCAGATAACACAGATTATTTCGGTATTAATTCCCTTTCTACTGAAGCAAAAGAGAAATTGTCTAAGATAAAACCTGGGTCATTGGGTCAAGCATCACGTATTTCAGGCATCTCCGCAACAGATGTATCCATTTTAACGTTATATTTAAAGTCATAATGTTTCACGTGAAACATTGAGGAAGTATTATCGGTAAGAAAGTAATCATAACGGGAGCATCGGGTAAAGTAGCAGAGGCAACTTATAAGTTCCTGTGCCGTGAAACAGATTACAGCATTGTTCTGCTTTCCTCTGGCTCCGAATATATAAATAAGAGAAAACAAGATGCGGTATATACATTCGATATTCGAGAAAAGAAAACATTAGATTTTATATTAGAAGATGAAAGACCAGATGTAGTTATCAATGCAGCAGCAATGACGGACGTAGATGGATGCGAAGTAAATAAGAAAATGGCAATGGAAATGAACGCTATTCTTCCTGAATCATTAGCTCTTTTCGCAAATAAGTACAAATATCATCTGATTACCTTTTCTACTGATTATATATTTGATGGTAAAAAAGGGCCCTATTTAGAAGATACATTACCAAACCCACTGAGCTATTATGGGAAATCTAAGCTAGCAGGGGAGAATGCAGTAAGAATAGAGGCAGGTAAAAATAGCACCATAATAAGAACAAATGTAGTATATGGGAACAGTTCTTATAATAAAACTGATTTCATCCGATGGGTTATAGATGCCCTGAAAGAAGAAAAAAAGCTAAATATAATAGACGGGCAATGGTGCAATCCAACTTTGGCAAGTGATATTGCCAAAGGTGTTTTCAAAATAATAGACAAGAAAAGAAAAGGAATCTATAATTTTGCAGGTAGAGGTTATTATAATCGATACCAAATCGCTATTTTGATAGCGGAGATTTTCGGATTCGATAAAAAACTAATAACTCAAATTCCATCATCAGCATTAAAACAGAAAGCAGTTAGACCAGAAAAAGGTGGTTTGATCAATTTAAAAGCTGAAACATCACTTGGGATGAAATTTTCCGATTTAGAAACAGGTATTATAAACCTAAAACATCAACTAAGTAAAGATAGTAAATGAAAAATCTAAATAAAACACGAGTAAAAGAAATATTCAAAAACTTCGCTGGTAAGAAAATCGCCGTTATAGGTGATATAATGCTAGACAGATACTTTTGGGGTAGCGTAACACGTGTATCACCCGAAGCTCCAGTGCCTGTTATTGACCTAGAACATGAGACTTTTCACCTCGGTGGAGCAGCAAATGTTGCATCAAATCTCAATTCTCTGGGTATAAAATCAATACTTTGCGGTATAATAGGTGATGATAATAGCGCCGAAATGTTCGAGCAAATCTGCAAGGAACGAGGAATAGACCCAAGTGGACTTTATAAAGATAGCAACAGACCGACTACAGTAAAGACACGTATAATAGGTAATAATCAACAAATAGTCCGACTCGATAGGGAAGTACGTGACTCTATAAATGCTGAAGGTGAAAAACATATTTTAAAAACTTTAGCTGAAAACTCAGATATAGAGGGAATTATATTTGGAGATTATGACAAAGGAGCAGTTTCAACTAAGCTAATAAAAGATGTATTAAAGTATGCTAAATCTAAAAATATAGCTGTTTACGTTGACCCAAAATTTGACAACTTCTTTGTATATAAGGGGGTTACAGCGTTCAAACCCAATAAGAAAGAAGCTGCACAAGCACTAAAAGTAGATATAAAAACAGAAGAAGAAGTAAAAATAGCGGGTGGCTTATTGCTCAATAAATTGGGCTGTGAGAACGTATTGCTAACCCTTGGCGATAAAGGTATGATGCTGTTTGAGGCGAATGGTACTATTCATCATGTAGATACTAAAGCTAGATTAGTCTCAGATGTTTCAGGTGCAGGTGATACAGTAATTGCTACATTGGCTGCTTGTAAATCTGGAGGGGCTAGTATGACCGAAGCAGCTACAATAGCAAATATTGCTGCTGGATATGTATGCGGTGAACCAGGAATTGTTTCAGTAACGAAAGATGACATCTTATCATATTTATGATAGTAGAAAGAAAAAATATAAAAGAGCTTTCCGAAAAGCTAAAAAGTGATGGAAAAACGATAGTTTTCACAAATGGTTGTTTTGACATCTTACATTCGGGTCACGTATTTTACCTACAGAAGGCGAAACAGCAAGGAGACATATTAATCCTTGGCTTAAATTCTGATGCGTCTGTGAGGCGTTTAAAGGGTGAAAAACGACCTATCAACTCCGAAAATGATAGAGCAATAGTGATTTCGGAACTAAAAAGCATAGATTACGTTGTAATCTTCGATGAGGACACTCCGCAGGAAATTATTTCACTAATTGTCCCAAATAAATTAGTGAAGGGTGGAGATTACAAAAAAGAAGATGTTGTAGGAAAAGATATAGTAGAAAGTAATGGTGGTGAAGTTGTGATCATCCCTTTTGTGGATGGAAAGTCAACTACGAATATTATTAACCGAATAAACGAGTAGCCGTAGATGAAAAAAATAGCTGTTATATTAGCTGGTGGAACTGGTGGAAGATTATGGCCAGAAAGTACAGATGTACACCCAAAGCAATTTCGCTCATTCGTTTCGGATTTACCGATGGTGTTAGATGCGTATAATCTGATATGCAAACATTATGATCCAGCTGATGTTTATGTCATAACATTCAAAAAATATAAGAAGCTATTACAATCTACAATAGAGGCGCTTCCAAAAGATAATATCCTATTAGAGCCATTTGGTCGTAATACAGCACCAGCTATTGCTTTGGCACAGGCATTGATAAATAATAAGTATGATGAAAATGATGTGATGACTATATTTCCATCAGATCATATAATAGGAAATGAAGACGAATATATATCGGCAATTGAAACTTCGATAGAAGCTGCGATTGCAACAGAAGGTATAGTGTCAGTTGGCATCGAGCCCGAATTCCCTAACAGTCAGTTGGGCTACATACAATATGCTGATAATGATATAGATGAAGAATTGTTAAATTCTGGTGTCAGAAAAGCAAAAGTATTCGCCGAAAAACCTGATATAGATACTGCAAGTAGATTCATTGAGTCGGGCGATTTTGTCTGGAATACAGGTATATTCTCTGTAAAGATGAATGTACTACGTTATGAAGTTAGCGAGCATTTGCCAATGCTTTCAGGGCTAATTAAGAAAATAGAAGCTAAAGTTGGGGCAGAGGATTTCAATGAAAATAGAAGCTATGTATATAAGCAGATAAACTCTGTATCTATTGATAATGGTTTATTAGAGAAGACAAAGAAGTTATATATTGTGAAATCAAATTTCGGTTGGAGCGATTTGGCAACTTGGGACGAGTATTTCAATCATTGCGAAAAAGACAAACATAATAACGTACTTAAGGGCGATGTGATTGCTCTTAAAACGAGCAACTGTTTGATAAAATCAACCGAAAAATTCATAGCTGTTACAGATGTAGATAATCTGATAGTAATAGAGTCAGACAATGCTATATTCATTGGTACTCGTGGTAATAGCGAAAATGTTAAGGATTTGATTCACTTTATAAGAGCCAAAGAACTCAACAAGATGATAAAGTAGTAATCCCCCATAACATTTTAGAAATGAAGTAATTGCGAGCAAAGAATGGCAATCTGAAGAGTAAGCTGGATTAAATGAGATTGCCACACCATATCTGCATGCAGATATGATTCGCAATGACAATAGTATAAAAGTATCGGAATGTCATTGCGAGGACTGAAAGGACGCGGCAATCTAAAGGGTAAGTTTGAAAGAAAGAGATTGCCACGCTACGCTAGCAATTACTCATCAATTAATAGAAAGAAAATAATATGAAAAGAATACTACTAATTATAATATCGACAATACTCTTCACCTCTTGCTCCTCAGCAGTAAGGTTTACGAGTGCTGGCACTACAAAATACGAAGACAAGAATGCGGAAGTAGTAACTGTAATGTATGGTAAGGCATCATACTATGGCTCAGAATTCGATGGTAGAAGTACGGCAAATGGCGAGACTTTTAGCAACGGAGAATATACTGCGGCTCATAAATCGCTGCCTTTCGGAAGTATGGTGAAAGTTACAAATCTGGCAAATAATCAATCCGTAATAGTTAGAATAAATGATCGTGGGCCTTATGTATCAGGCAGATTGATAGATTTATCACGCAAAGCAGCCGAGGAATTAGATATGATTAGGGCTGGAGTAATAGACGTTAAAATAGAATTACTAAAATGATAAAAATAATAGCAATGACACTGCTACTACTAACTACAGCTAGTGGTAAATATAATCTAACAGTAGAAGTAGATAACGTTGATCCAGGTAAAGGGACAGTCTATCTTGCATTCTATGATAATAAGAAGGATTTCCTCGATCACGACAATACAACTTTTTTTAAAGCTGTAAAAGCAGATTCGAAAGTAATAAATGTCACTATACCTAATGTCAAAAAAGGCTGGTGGGCTATGGCAGTACTACAAGACGAGAACGGTAACAAGGAAATGGATTATAATTTTCTTGGTGTTCCAAAGGAGAACTTCGGCTTCTCGAACAACCCAACAATATTTATGGCAGAACCATCGTACGACGAATGTAAGTTCTACTTACAATCCGACACTACTATTAGGATAGATATAGATTAGGTCTTAAATTTCCGCTCTATCCCATAAGCACATAGTGGTAGCAAGAACGGATACAAATACCAAGCAAAGCGTCCGTCCGTATAAGCCGCTGTTAGTGAGTAGATAATCATTAGCATAACAAATATAGCACCCATACCCAAAGCGAACTTGTGCGATTGCTTAAAGTCAATATACTTATAAGAAAGAGCGAAGATTAGTAGCGGAATTCCGCCTGTCAATGCCAAACTGATGTAAGTTCGTATTCGTGTGAGATTATCAATAAGTGCAGTTGAGCTAAGCTCCCAGATAAAGCTACTATCAGCATTTATAGTGTTGGCTCTGACAATTAGTGATGTAGTCACAAAAGCTATGAAAATGATTGTTGAGTTTATAAAACTTCTTTTAAACCCAATTTCCTTGATATTGAAAAAGAAGAAAAAGGGGAGAAGCAGTATAGTTTTTTCATTCGCCATAGCCGCTATAATCATTGTAATAATTAACGGAATTAGCTGTTTCCTAATCGTCAAATAGATGCCAAGTATTATTAGGAAAATAGCCGGTGCATCGAGCAAACCGACTACTCCGTAATAGAAAACAGGGAAAGAAAATGCGTATAAAAAAGAAGTAATGAAAATTGTCTTAGGAGTGAAGCCTAGTAGTGCCAGTACTTTCATCAGGAAGATTAGCCCTAATATCTCAGTGGAAAGACATATAATATTCAGAGATGTAAATGAATCGAATGGCAATAAAGAAGCTATAAACGGAACTAGAAAACGGAATGAATATGGTTTAGTAACCTCGCGTTCTACGTCTTTGCCATTATAGTAGTTGACGTACTGAACGTAATTGTATGAATCTAAACTCATCTCTACGTCATATCCGAGCTTTTCGCCTAGGTTCTTATCATCAGCACCAACGAATTGGCGTATTACAAGGTCTTGCCTATTCCACCTTACGACGGACATCAGCACAACGACTAATGATAATAATATAAAATGCTTATAATTCATTTTCGAAGATACGAAAATTATTCCGTAGGGAACGACACGAAAAATGTGGTGCCTTTTCCTAGTTCACTTTTGAACCAGATACTACCACCATTTTTCTCTACCATTTCTTTAGTTAGCAAGAGCCCTAGACCCGTGCCTTTCTCATCGTTCGTACCTAGTGTAGTGTGAATGATATTCTTTTTAAATAACTTTTCTTTGTCGGAATCACTCATACCAACACCATTATCTTTTATACTTATGACGATCATGTTGTCAGTATAATCAGCACCGATTATAATATGACTTTCTTTAGGAGAAAATTTTATAGCGTTGGAAACGATATTTGATATTACATTTTCTACGTGGGTTACATCTGCAAAAAGCTGTTTGTCTGTCTTTATATCACTGTCTAGCGAAATAGACTTATTCATTGCATTTATCTTGAGAACACTGATAATAGATTCTATAATATGTTCGGGAGTAACTAACTCTTTGTTAAGCTCTACTCGGTCTAGCTGTAGCTGTCCCCATTTCAATAGGTCATCGACGAAGCTATATTGATTGACAATTGATTCGTATAGTGATTCTACAATTTCTTTTTTCTCCTCTTCATCCATAGTGTCATATTCTTCTACGAGTATTCCCATCAGTGATTTCACACCAGATAAAGGGCTTTTTATATCGTGAGCAACGAGTGAGATAAACTTATTCTTATCGTCTAATAGTTTTTCTAATGCTTTTTTGGATTTAGATAATTCAAGATGATTAGACACTCGCATAAGCAATTCGGAAGGGTTGAACGGCTTAGTGACATAATCAACTGCCCCCATCTTGAAACCCTTTTGAAGGTCTTCAGTACTAGTTTTTGCTGTCACGAAAACTATAGGGATATCGCGAGTAGTTGGGTCGTCTTTGAGGGCGCGGCATACATCAAAACCATTAGTCCCCGGCATTGCTATATCGAGTAAGATAATGTCAGGAATCTCTTCTTTTGCATTGCTGATAGCTGTCTCGCCGTCTTGTGCTATAATCAGATTTGCATTCTTCGCTGCGAATATACTACCGAGCACTTGAAGGTTTTCGGGTATATCATCAACTATCAGTATAGTCGAGTCTGCAAATATTTCGTCTCTGTTTCTCATATAAACCCTAATTTATCAATAACAAAGATAATAAATTAATTTGCATTAATCAAAAAAGGATTAATAGAACGGAATGAAATGAAGAAAGGGTCCGGGAAAAAGATATGTCACAGCGAGGACTGAAAGGACGTGGCTGTCTCCACGTCACTCAGAGCGAAGCGAAGAGTCCAGGAGAAGAAACCTGTCACAGCGAGCGAAGCGCGGCTGTCTCATTTAGTCAGAACCAGAATTTACAGGATTCTAGGATTTTCTACGAATTGTGCTCCTCGGGAGGAGCTGTCAAAACTTGTTTTGACTGAGGAGGATAATTAAAAAAGTTCGCCTTCGTTTGTCCACCTCCGACTAACTCCTTCGTAGTTAGTCACCTCCGCCGGCGGAGGACAATAAGTCACTCAGAGCGAACGTAGTGCTTGTGTTGAGCGTAGTCGAAATAAAGAGTCTAGGCAAAAAAACGATGATGTTTTATTATATACTATTTTACTTTAGACTTCAGAATTAACTCAATTTCAATTGCTTTAATTTGCCCCAAGTCAAATAATAAATATTCCCATTGATATTGAATAAATCAGACCCGTATCGTTTTTCAGATTTGAATTCAATTATTATGTCACCCGATTTCTTCACTATCAGCTTTTTCTTCATACCTAAGCAAATTAATGTCAATTCGCTTTTTATTCTTCATGATACATATGTGTTGAAATTGCAATTCTGTTCCAAGTGTTAATTACGCTTATTTGCATGATTATTTGGGCGATTTCGTTGTTAGAAAAATTTTCTTTTGCTTTTTGGTAAGTAGTTTCAGTCATACCCTTCTCTGAAATTCGGGTTATTTCTTCCGTCATTTGTAAAACGTTTTTTTCTTTGTCGCTAAATAAAGGTGATTCCCACCAAGCACTCAAAGCGAAAATACGTTTGTTGCTTTCTCCATTCTCTAAGGCATCTTTTGTATGTAATTCTATACAATAAGCACAACCATTGATTTGGGAAGCTCTGATTTTTATCAATTCTTTAAGGTTTTTGTCCAAACTTGTAGAATTTAAATATTTTTCAAGTCCGAACATTGCGTTATATGATTCTGGTTCAAGTTCTTTTATTCTAATTCTTGTTTTCATATTGTTTTCTTTCTGGAATTTGTGTTCTGTCTTTATTACGTACAACTACCCGAACATTCGTAAATCCAATTACGAATATAAACAATTACTTAGCCATCGATGGTTGCCGAGCAATGTCGAGGTACAAGCTCAGGCAACATAATACTTATTCCTACGCCACCAACTCTCTTTTCAACCTATCAAAAATGTATTGTGGAGTTCCGTTTTCTGAAATTTCAATATCACCACGTAGGTCTAGTACTACTTTGCTTAGCACGGATTCTACTTCGTTTATCGAGTGGTTTTGTAGGTTTATTCTTGATATAACTTGTTCCATAGTCAGTGGGCCACCTTTGGCTGCTATTATCTGACCGACTAGTATTTTGCGGACTACATTCTTGCTTCTTTGGGCTTCTTTTTTCTTGTGCGTTACGGCTCTACCGATTGGTATTAGGAAGAATAGAATAGAGAAGATTAGCGGGAACCAACCAAGTGCAAAAGTTACTAAACCAGATTCTATTTGCGCTGCTCCACCTATTACTGCTATTGACATTAGTAGGTTAAATAAATTCATAAACCCTATACCGAAATTACGACCAGACGTGTTGCCAGTCATCTCATAAGGTGGCTCTACTTCGTCTATGTAATATTCCACCTTGCCGCCTTCTAATTTCGAGCTTATAACGCTCAAATCACGGAAATCAGCTACAGCAGTTCCGTTCTCAGTAATGTCTATATCACCTCGGAACTTCGATGCATACTCGGCTAAGCGGCTATCTGCTTCGTCATAATCCACACCAGATAGGTTGATAATATCTGCTGAAGTGATTTTATCTGAGTGATCTCTGATGTATGTTGCGACTTCTTTTGTGTCATTAAGTGGGTCGAATTCTGGTCTTTCTGGTCCAAAAACGAAGTCATAAACTGACTGTATGAACTTCTTGCCTTTGTGTTCTGGTTTCTCGTAATAGCGATATGCCATATTGTCTTGGTCACGAGCCGTGCTATATTGTTTGTTAATTGCAGCGAATCGCATTCCGTGAAAAATAGCAGAGAAAACATTCGATATCATTCTGCTCGAATTGTTGTTCTTTCTATCTTTGTCTCCACCTTGGCTGGCAGCTATCATTATGATAACAACGAAGATGAGTGTGTACAAAATGAGGATAACACCGATAGCAACTTTGTATATTTTCTTAAATACTTCCCAGAAAAAGTTGATTGCTACTGCTAGCTTTTCTTGGAAAGTCTTCTCGCCACGCTTTTTGAAAGGGACATCGAAGTTGAATATAGGGCGAGCGTTCGCCTCATCTACTTCTACTTTACATTTGTAAAGCTCCATTAGCCTGGCCAGTGCATCTTCCACATCTTGTGTGGAATAGCCAGTCGCAGCGGCTGCGTCCTGAGGGGCTATACGCCCATTGCTGCTCTTTATTAATTTTTCGAGAGCGATTAAAACTTCTTGTTTCGAGTGTTCTGGATTCATAGTATTTAATATTTGTCGTAAATTGGAAATCTAAAATAAACTTTATCTGTGATATGAAAAACTACTTAATTATCGGCGGTGGAATAGCAGGCGTTACTTTAGCCCACCAGCTCCACAGCCGCAACCTAACTTTTGACTTAGTGGATGACAACCCAAAGTACAATTCCACGAAAGTGGCTGCTGGGTTTTGGAATCCGATTGTCTTCAAACGATTGACTATGAGTTTTAATGCAGATACTCTGATGGCAAAACTAAAAGATTATTACCCTAAAGTAGAACAGAAATTAGGGGCTAAGTTAGTTCATAATACACCACAGCTCAAGATATTCAGCTCTAAAGAAGAACGTCATAGATTCATAGACAAAGCTATAGTTTCGGAAGTTAGTCGATTCTTAGATGAAGAGCCAATAGAAGAAATCAATGGTATAAAAGCACCATTCGGTATGGGCAAAGTCATTGGTACTGGCTACATAGACACGGTCGAGTATGTACAAAAATCCCTCAAGTACTTCGACTCAAATAGTTCATTTATTAACAAGAAAATCAATTTTTCGGAGATAGAATATACATCCGATTATGCTGAGTTTAATGGTGAGAAGTATGAGAAAGTGATATACTGCGAAGGTTATCACGCAGTTCATAATCCGCTATTCACAGAGCTTAGACTAAAGCCAACCAAAGGCGAATTGCTTATACTAGAAATTCCAGGTTTATCACAAGACTATGCATTTGCTAAAAGTACTGGGCTAATACCGCTCGGCAATCAGCAGTTCATAGTCGGTAGCACTTACGATTGGGAAGACATGAACGAAGACGCAACCGAAGCAGCCAAGAAGAAGTTGCTTTATAATCTTAGCGATTTCCTCGAACTAGACTATCGCATAATCGACCACCAAGCAGGCATACGACCTTCTTCTTATGACCGCCGCCCAATAATCGGCAAGTCGAGCAAACAAAAAAATGCTTATATAATGAACGGACTCGGCACTAAGGGAGTAATGTACGCACCCTTCTATTCGGATATTATAATAGATAGCATTGAGAATGGAACAGAGATAGACGAAGACGTAGATTATGGACGGATGGGGTAGAAGTTTAAATCACGGATTATACCCTTGTCATTGCGATTACTCAGAGCGGAACGAAGAGGAGAGTCCTTAGACACTTCGGTCGTTATCTCCCTCAGTGCGACGGGAAAAATGTCACTCTGAGTTTAACAAAGAGTCTGCAACAAAAAACCCCTAGCCGTTTTGAGCGAGGGGTTGTAGTAATTAATTGTATTTTGAAGTCTAGGACTATATCCCACCACCGTCAGTAATAGCCCAACCCTTTCCTTGTATTGTAGCCCTCGCTGCTGCTGCTGGGTGCGGTGCTACATTATACTGCGAATTTCCGAAGTGTAATGGTGATGTGAATTGATTCGTTTTTAACTTTGTTGACCAATTAATTAATGTTTGGTTATATATAGCAGTAGTCATAGTAACACCAACCATAAAATTTTCAAAATTCAACCCATTGGTTACATCCCAAGTGCTAACATTCAAGTTTGTTAAACTGCTACAACCATAGAATTGACTTCTAAAATATAAACCACTACTAACATCCCAATTGCTCAAATCCAAACTAGTTAAACTTGTGCACCCAAAGAATTGATTGCTAAATGAAGTTCCACTACTAACATCCCAATTGCTTACATCCAAACTAGTTAAACTGCTACTTCCTCTGAATTGACTATCAAATGTAGTTCCACTACTAACATCCCAAGAGTTCAAATCTAAACTAGTTAAACTGCTACAACCATAGAATTGACTTTCAAATGTAGTTCCACTACTAACATCCCAATTGCTTACATTCAAATTGGTTAAACTGCTACACCCATAGAATTGACCAGCAAAATTAGTACCACTACTAACATCCCAAGAGTTCAAATCTAAACTAGTTAAACTTGTGCATCCAGAGAATTGACTAGCAAATGTAGTTCCACTACTAACATCCCAAGAGTTCAAATCTAAACTAGTTAAACCGCTACAACCAAAGAATTGACTTTCAAATGTAGTTCCACTACTAACATCCCAAGAGTTCAAATCTAAACTAGTTAAACTTGTGCATCCAGAGAATTGGCTAGCAAATGTAGTTCCACTACTAACATCCCAAGAGTTCAAATCTAAACTAGTTAAACCGCTACAACCAAAGAATTG
>JBLWYD010000010.1:0-97481 GCA_048267165.1 Bacteroidota bacterium | reverse complement strand
ACCAATGCTTATAATAGATTTTGTCCCAATACTAATTATCCGTATCACTGACCTATGTATTATTTTTGATAAAGAAAGTAAGTTAGATGAATGTCAAACAGCTTATCAATTATCACATGAGATTATACATTGTTACGCACCTCAATCATGTGTATCAGTTTTAGAAGAAGGGGTTGCAACTTGGTTCTCGAGACATTATACCAATATAAGATATAATTGGATTTATGAAATTACAAATGAAACATATATAAATGCAAACAGTCGAATAGAAGAATTAAATAATATTGATCCAAAGATTATAAAAAATATTTTTAAAAAACATCAAAAATTTACTGGACTAAGTATTGATGAAATAAGAGAAATTGATAAAAGAATCCCAGAATGTCTTGCAGAAGAATTAGCAAAAATATTCTAATAATATTAGAATTAAGAATAAGATTCATTTATGAATATAATCTCTAGAGACATAACCATAATTTCAATCCTAGTAAGCATATACCTTATTAGTTGTAGCGTAACTTCCCAAAAAGACGGTGGAAATGCTTCACTAGACAGTGGAAGAGATTAACTAGGTAGCGAATTTGCTTCAAGAGATTCCTCATGCAGTCGGCTTGACATAACAGCTCCAAAAAAAAGACCATTCTAAAAAGAACAGTCTTAATAAATACATTCATTATCTATATACGATTACGAATTGTCAACTACTTCTGCATCTGGTGCATTAGTCTTAACTGATTCGATACCATTAGCACAGCCATCTTCCGAAGTGTACAACTGGCTAGAGCCAACTATCTGACCATTAGTAGATTTTAGATTGAAGTGATGCTTGCCATTCTTAGCAACTTTCACGTCATATCTGGCATCATCTTGAGAGTTTTTCTTAACTGATTCGATACCATTGATACAGCTAGGCTTCGCTTTATAGCCTTCGCTAGTTAGTATTACTTGACCATTACCAGCTTTCAAATTAAATTGAAACTCACCGTTTGTTCTTGTTGTTATTTCAAATTTTCCCATTTTGTAACTCTTTTTATATTATTCAAAAAAATGATTAAGCAAATATAATAATGAACTTAGTTTTAAATAATAGGTATATTTACTCAAATCCGTATATTTTTTCTTAAATTAACGTATTAGAATAAGTAATTAATTATAAAAAGTTAGATGGAAATGAATATCAGAATATTAATACTAATGCTTTTTCTCGCTGCTTGTTCGTCAAACAAAGAAACAGAAAAGCACGGAAAAGACACTATTCAAAACAGCAATAACTCCTCCAATTGGGAAGGCACTTTTGTCGGTGAGGAAGTCAAAATCAATGGTTATATAGTAGAGAGAAGGTTAACTCTGAAAGAAGATTCTACTTTCGAACTATTTATAGAAACCAAAGGAATTAGCAAGCCAAATATTCAGAGATATAGCGGCGATTTCAAATTAGATATAGCTGATAATACATTAGATTTACAAGGTTTGAAGGGTGATGGGTTGCATGACACTTTCTATGAAATCAAATCTGATACTGTGTTAACCTCATTTGAGGGAAGATATAAGTTGAAGAAGGCATTCAGCAATCAACTAACTGACTCCATTTGGTATCTATCTTCCGTAAAAGACATTATAGTTGGCGGAAGCAATGGACTAAAGACCGATAACCCTTATCTAAAGTTCGGAAATGATGGAAATGTGAGCGGAAAAACTAGTTGCAACAACTTTAACGGTCAATTCGATGTCGGCGAGGATGGTCTAGTGACCATTTCTGATTTGATTATGACCAGAATGGCTTGCCCAGACAGCGAGTTAGAGAAGGAATACCTCGATGTTCTTTCGCAGAAAATCAATTATAGAATAGATGCCGACACTCTGACATTTATGGACACCGCAGGCGAAATTATTGCTAAGTTTGTAAGGTGATTGTGACTATAAATTACTATAAAAGGGAACATAATGAATCTACTAAGTAGCTTATTACTATTAATACACATAGTCTCGGGTGGCGCTGCTTTGGTGTTGGGTCTATTTTCTATGTCCTCAAAAAAAGGAAAAAAACTACATAAGAAAAGCGGTTTCTATTTTTTTATTTCTATGATGATTGTTGCTATAACAGCTCTGATTTTATCTACAATCAAAGGTAGTACTTTCCTATTCCATATCGGAATATTTTCACTCTATATGAACTATTATGGATTGCAAGCTACACGAAACAAAAAGCAAATTCCGACCAAAACTGATTGGGTAATCAACGTACTTTCATTGATTAATTCCATAGTGATGATTGTGAGTTTTGAGATAGTGTTAATAGTTTTTGGGTTTATTTCATTACAATTAGTTTATAGCCAAATGAAAGTATTCTACCTCCAAGCCCGCAGCCGCGAAATACCAAGAATGACATGGTTAGTACAACATATAGGTATGATGGTGGGTACTTATATTTCCACTTTCACGGCTTTTTTGGTTGTGAATATTGATTTCGTAAGTCCAGGTTGGATAGTATGGATATTACCTTCAGTTATATTCACTCCGTTGATTATATTCTGGACAAAAAAGTACACACAGAATCCCCAAAAGAGAACTGAACAACCAGTAATATAATTTATACTTTAGAATGATGATTAAATTTACTAATTTATGACTACTGAAATTTTATAAATCTATTTAATAGAAATCTTTCAATAGCCGAGACAAAGAAATGAAAATCAATTTTTCAATAATATTATTACTTATACTAATTTCTTGTTCAAGCAGTAAGGAGAAGCAATCGCAAGATGATACTCACAATAGTTTCAACTCACTTGATTGGGAAGGCACTTATATTGGTACTTTACCTTGCGATGATTGCAAGGAAATACGAAAAAGAATCACTCTTCACGAAGATTTGACTTACGAGATAAGTACAGAATACATTGGTTCGGATAAACCAACAGAATTAGTACAGAAGGGTAGTTTTGAATGGTATAATAATGGGAGTTGTATTGCATTAAAAATTGATATTCCCAAACTATTGCCATTTAATTATAAAGTCGGTGAGAATACTCTAATCTCACTAAATAAAGATAGTGAAGTTAATGAGAAAAGCGTAAAGTACACTAAGCTATCTCGAATAGAATAAAACATAATCATAAAAATAAAACTCAATAATTCTTAGGAGCAAACAATGTCAACAGCTAAAATGCCACCAATAAATTTCAAGAAATGGATAGATGAGAACCGTCATTTGCTCAAGCCACCAGTTGGTAACAAGCAAGTATATGCTGACGGTGAGATGATAATAATGGTAGTCGGCGGGCCGAACGGCAGAAAAGACTATCACTACAATGAAACTCCAGAGTTCTTCTACCAAGTGGAAGGCGATATAACAGTGAAAATAATCGATGACGGCGAGTTCAGGGACGTTAATATCAAAGAAGGTGAGATATTCCTTCTACCGGGGAAAGTGCCTCATTCACCGCAAAGACCAGCTAATACTATCGGGCTAGTGGTTGAACAAGTACGAGACCCAGAGGCGATTGACGCACTAGAGTGGTATTGCGAAAATTGCAACAACAAACTCGCAAGAAAAGAATTTGCAATGAAGAATATAGTGACAGAATTGCCAGTAAAAATGGAAGAGTTCTTCAATGATGATGCAGCTAGAACTTGCGACAAATGCGGGACAGTAATGGAAAAACCGGAGAAGAAGTAAATGGTAGATTTGGGGAATGGAGAGAAATCGCTAAAAGTTGACGTACACACACATATTATGCCACCCAATATGCCCGACTACAATAGTAAGTTTGGCTATGGGGAGTTCATACATTTAGAACACCACAAACCTTGTTGCGCTAAGATGATGGCTGGCCCCAAGTTCTTCCGAGAAATAGAGGACAACTGTTGGGATGGTGATGCTAGAATAAATGATTGTGATCATCATAATGTAGATGTGCAAGTAATCTCACCAATACCCGTGCTATTCTACTATTGGGCGAAAGCAGAACACGCAGAAGAAACTTCAAAGTATCAGAATGACTTTATAAAAGGGCTTTGCGATAAGCACCCAACTAGATTTATTGGATTAGGCACAGTTCCACTCCAAGACCCGAAGCGAGCTATCAAGGAATTGGAACGCTGCGTAAAAGACCTAGGTTTACCAGGTGTAGAAATAGGCACGCACATCAATGATTGGAACCTCTCAGCAGAGGAGCTATTCGACTTTTTTGCAGCGGCTGAAGAGCTTAATGCATCTATATTCGTGCATCCGTGGGATATGATGGGCAAAAGCCGAATGGAGAAGTATTGGCTACCATGGTTAGTGGGTATGCCAGCAGAAACTTCATTAGCTATATGCTCGGTTATTTTCGGAGGAGTGCTAGAAAGACTTCCTAAATTAAAAATGCTATTCGCACACGCAGGCGGCTCATTCCCATCAACAATCAGTAGGATAGAGCACGGATTCAACGTTCGTCCTGACTTATGTGCTATTGATAATAATATCAACCCTCGTGAATATCTGGGTAAGTTTTATATCGACTCACTCACACACGACGAACAAATGCTGAAATATGTAGTTGACCTTATGGGTGAAGACAAAGTTGCTTTGGGTACTGATTATCCATTCCCACTAGGTGAGCTAGAGCCCGGTAAACTTATAGATTCAGTAAGTGATTTTTCTCCCGAACTAAAGAGAAAGCTACTCTCTACTAACGCGTTTGATTGGTTGGGGGTGGATTCTGAATCACTGATTAAACAGATTTAGAGATTACACGGATTGGAATATGAGTAATTTGAAACATAGTGGAATTACTGAAAAAATAATTGGTGCTTCTTTTGAAGTTCATAAATTCTTAGGGAATGGATTCCAAGAAGTAATCTATCAAAGAGCTTTAGCTTTTGAGATGGCTAAATTAAATTTAGAATTCCAAAGGGAAGTAGATCAGTACATTTATTATAAAGAATTAGAGAAGCCAATTGGCACAAGAAGGGCTGATTTTGTTGTTGAAAATAAAGTATTAGTAGAGCTAAAAGCTATTTCCGAAATTAATGATACACATTTAGCTCAAGTCTTAAATTACTTAAGAGCTTATAGAATTGAAGTTGGTTTATTAATCAATTTTGGTAGTAAAAGTCTAACTTTCAAAAGACTAATTTTAGATATAAAGAGTTAATCTGTGAAATCCTTTAATCCAAATAATCAGTGATTCAGAAAAAGTAAGAATCACTGATTAAACAGATTTAGAGATTACACGGATTGGAATATGGGCAATTTGAATCCCATACTATACAACCCCTACGGGGCTGATGGGTTTGGTGAATACACGGGCTACAGAAATTGAGCCACTCTTTGGCTTTTCTTGTTTACTATGTTAGGAGTTGAATATTTTCTTCCTGGATCCTTCACTCCACTACGTTCCGTTCAGGATGACCAAGCCAAATTTTAATAGAACAACCCAATCATGAAAATCCTTAAATTCTGTAAATCCTGATTCTGACAAAATAGATTACTAGGTTTACACCTCGTGTATAATATGCTTTACCACACCTTGTATTTCGAATTTGCAATAACCAGTTATTTCTATTGGTAAGTATTTTTGGTTGGCAGAGACTAGGTAGATTTTCCCATCTTTTCGGCGGAGCTTTTTCACAGTCATCTCACCATCGAGAGAGGCAACTACTATCTGACCGTCCCTTGGTTCGGTTTTAGCATCGACTATTAGTATATCACCAGTGAATATATTCTCGTCTATCATACTATCGCCTGTTACACGAGCCATATACACGTCTTTGCTTCCAGTAAGCAATAGGTTACCTAAGTCGATAGATGTCTCAATCGATTGCAACATACCGGAGCTGCGCTGTATGCTTGCTGGCAATAGCGGTGCTTCGAATGTAAACCCTTGCTTGGGGTTACCGTATTTGTCTGCTCTTAGTCTATACATATTCTTTTTCTATTCCGTTGGACTTACCTGTTTGACTAATGTCCAACAATTGCTGTGCCGTTTTAGAGTGAGTGAATCACTTTAGTTACGGTACCTAGTATCTGAAAATCTATCAACGACTTATTCTGGCTCAATGGTAGAAACTGACCTGTGTGCGACTCTAAGAATCGCTCACCGTCTATCTCGCGATAGAAGCGAACAGCCAAATCATCATTCACCGAAGCGATGACGAATTTTCCATCAGTAGGGTCTATGGACGTGTCTATGATTAATATATCATTATCAGAAATACCAACTGCTTTGAGCATATCACCTTTCACCTTCACGAAGAAAGTGGCTGCTGGGTGCTCAACCAGAAATTCGTTCAAATCTACCTCTCTGTCAACATCCCCCTCGACAGGTATAGGAATACCAGCCGCTACAGACATAGTAAAGAACGGAATCTTTCTATCGGATTTTGGTAAAAACCCGATTACTTCGAATTGTTGCATTGTAAAACCTGAGAATTGTGGAAAACTTCCTTTATGCTATCTCAAATATATGATAATTATGAATATAATGCAAATAGAAATGTTAACAATTGTTAAAAACCCTTGGTGTTATGGGGAGATAGTTGTGGAAATACAAATGGGATTCATTTTGGAGCACAAAACAAGGTGGTCTTTACCCCCCCCTAAGCCCCCCCCTCAAAGTTGGATAGATACTTTTCGGTTCAGAGTAACACGGCTCTGAAGCCACTTGAAAAAGCGGCTTTAGTTGATTTATTCTGAGAGTATATTAATCCCTTACAAACAACCCAATCTACCACCGTCAACGGGTAGGTTTATTCCATTAATATACGCTGCTGCCGGAGTAGATAGGAATGCCACTGCATTTGCTACTTCCTCTGGGTCAGCAAAGCGTGCAGCAGGTATTGTCGCAAGCATTTCTGTTTCTACTTCACTTTCACCTATTTCACGTTGTTCGGCTTTCTTAGCTATCAGACTTTCTAGTCGGCTAGTCATCGTGAAGCCGGGTAATACATTATTAACAGTAATGCCGTACATTGCTATTTCGTTAGCTAATGTTTTAGACCAACTAGCCATAGCCCCTCGTACTGTATTTGACACTCCTAAACCAGAAATTGGATTTTTTACAGAGGTCGAAATGATATTCACTATTCTACCGTAGCGGCTGTCTTTCATACCTTCGAATAGTGTTTGGACTAGATAATGACTGCACTTTAAGTGCATATCGAATCCTTTGTAAAACGCTTCAACATCTGCATTCAGCAATGCTCCAGCGGGAGGTCCACCAGTATTATTCACTAGTATCTGAATATTCCCGTTAGCTTTTATGTATTCTGCCGCATTATCTCTTACTTGATCTGGGTTTGAGAAATCTGCAACTATATAATCGTGCTTCTGCCAATGTTGTAGTGGTAAATCTTTAATTACCTTTTGTAATTTGTCTTCCGAGCGTGCCATCAGCACTATATTTGCTCCTAATGTAGCCAATTCAAAAGCAGATGCTTTACCGATTCCATCAGTTCCACCACAAACTAGAGCTGTTTTACCTTTGAGTTCTATATTCATTTTCTTTTCTCTACTAATATTCTAAAGTGTAAATATAAGAATTATAGTTGTAATTGGAGGGCAAAAGGAGAAGAAACTTTAAAATATTGCTAATTATTTCTTATTATGTATATCGTGTGTAAACCAATTACTGAAAAAAAACTTATGTCTTATTCATTCAGTAGATTATCAAATAGGAGAATACTTTGAGATTTGCATTGCTCATAGTATTCTGCATAGCTTTGGCTATTCCCCATACCCCTCTGTTATCACAGAATAGAGAGCAAGCTAAGCTTGAACTTCTAAACGAAAAATTAAAAACAGCGAAAGAAGATACTAACAAAGTATCAATTCTTAAATCCATTTCATTCCAATATAATACTATAGACCCAGAACTTGGTATAAAGTATGGTAAAGAGTCACTAAAATTAGCAGAGAAACTAGGTTGGCAAAAAGGTATTGCCGAATCATATAATTCAATTGGTGGCAATTTATTTGCTTTAGGTGATTTCGATGAAGCATTAGATTACTTTAAAAAAGCTTTGAAAATGAATGAGGATTTTAAAGACAGCTTAAATATATCTAACAACTTAAGTAATATAGGAAATATATATTACAATCTATCTAACTACTCTATTGCTCTAAACTATTACCAAAAAGCACTTAAAATTGATGTAGAAATAGGTGAGAAAGAAGGCGAAGCCGATAACAATGGAAATATTGGTAATATATATAGTGATCTCCGGAACTATAAAAGTGCACTAAAATACTACAGAAAAGCACTTTTGATACATGAAGCAAACATTAATAGACGTGGAATAGCAACTATACTCGGTAATATGGGTACTGCTTATTTAGACTCAAAGCAATATGACAAAGCTCTAATCAAGTTTAATAAGGCACTACAACTTTGGGAGTTATTTGGGAATAAGTTTGGGATTGCAACAAACCTTGGAAATATAGCAAATACTTATAATTATATTTCTGATTATAAACTTGCTTTAACTTACTATGAGAAAGCACTTATTATAAATGAAGAAATTGGTAATAAATTTGGAAGTGCCGCTATTATGGGAAATATGGGTGGTTTGTATTACAAACTAACCCAAGATACTATAATTACATTGTTAAAAGAAAAAAATAGTGATATATCGTTTGACAAAGACTATAATTTAGAAAGGTCTATCCAGTACAGTGAGAAAGCAACGGAATTAGCTAAACAGATTGGTTCGAAAGATATGCTAAGAGAGTTCTATGGGTATTTGGAAAAAGCATATGCACTAAAAGGTAACTTTAAAAAAGCTTTTGGTTATCAAAGAGAATGGATAGAGCTAAGAGATTCTATTTACAGTGTAGAAAAGACAAAAGAAATAGCAAAATTAGAAGCTGTAAAACAAAGTCAAATAAATGAAAAAGAAATTAAGCTAAGAGACTTAGAGCTAGAACGCAAAAACGAAGAACAGTATATACTAATATTAAGCTTTGGCGGAGGTGCTATTATGCTCCTTCTCGTATTTTTCGAAAGAAGAAAATCGGAGAAATTACTGCTTAATATTTTACCAGCCAAAATCGCGAAAAGATTAAAAAATAATGAAAAAAGTATTGCAGATAGATTTGAGAATACTGCGATTATTTTCCTCGATATAGTTGGCTTTACTAGCTATACTAAAGATACAGACCCCGTTAAAGTAGTATCTGCTCTGAGCGATATTTTCACAAAGTTCGATAGCTTGACTAAAGAATTTGGTTTGGAGAAAATAAAAACCATTGGGGATTGCTATATGGCAGCTGCCGGTTTGCCTGAGCCGCATCCTCGACCAATACTTTCAACTGCTGAATTTGCCTTACACGCACAAAGATTGATGCAAGACTATACTACGGAAGATGGACATAAACTTCACTTCCGCATCGGGATTGATGCAGGCCCAGTAGTGGCAGGTGTTATAGGTGAGCGTAAGTTCAGCTATGATCTATGGGGTGACGCTGTGAACACAGCTTCACGAATGGAAAGTACAGGTTTACCTAATGAGATTCAAGTTACTGAGAATTTTGCTAAAAGTTTAGAAGGCTCTAGATTGATATGTATAGAGCGTGGGGAGATGAATATAAAAGGTAAAGGAATGATAAAGACTTATTTACTTAAAAGCGAAGTAGGTAAGTAAAATGATGAATAAAAATTTGGTACTGATTTTATTAGTTTTGTCATTCTTGATTACTTACCCTTTAGAACCCTCTAACAAAGGGGCGAAGGAAATAGATTCATTGATGACAGAATTGCCCAAATTGAAAGCGGACACTAATAAAGTAAATCTACTTTGTACTCTATCTAAGAGTTTCTATAAAGTTGACCCAGATTCCGGAATAAAATATGGTTATGTATCTGTTGAACTTGCTGAAAAAATAAACTGGAAAAAAGGGCTTGCCAAATCTTATAATAGTCTTGGTATTAATTACTCTGTGAAAGGTGATAATGAGAGAGCGTCGCAATTGTTTAGCAAGTCATTGGCAATATATAAAGCACTTAATTATAAAGATGGTATCTCGGAGCAACTCGGTAACCTAGGTATTGTAAGTATGAATCAATCCAATTTTACTGCTGCATTAGACTATTACCAACAATCATTAAAAATAGATGATACTGATAGTAACAAAGCAAGACAATATGGGAATATAGGCGTTGTTTATACACATCTGAAGGATTACGACAGAGCTTTAAAATATAATATTAGATCATTAAGAATTAGAGAAAAACTTGGGGATAAAGATAGGATATCTCAGCAATTAAGTAATATTGCTTTGAATTATACCTTTCTAAAAGATTATGATAAGGCGTTAGAAAATTACGAAAAAGCTTTAAAAATCGACAAAGAAAGTGGAAATAAAAGAAGTATTGCAATTCGTCTTGGTAATATTGGAGTTTTACACTGGGAAAAGAAAGATTACGAAAAAGCTTATGAATACTACAATAGAGCATTAAAAATTAATAACGAGATTAGTAATAGAAGCGGTATCGCAGTGAATCTTACTAACCTTGGAGCTATTCATTATTTCTTAACTCAAGACTCTATTCTTAATAAGCTCAAATTAGCTGGAACAAAGTTAAATCTTGATAAAGTATATAATATCAATAAAGCAATAGAATATTCGAATGAGTCTGAGCATTTAGCATTAGAAACTGGAAACAAAAGGCAATTGATTGAGATTTATGAAATACTCAAAGAAGCCCATAAATCAGTAGGACGTTATGAAGATGCATACAAATACCAGACAGGATGGGCGAAACTAAAAGATTCCATTTTTAGTGTTGAGAAAACTACAGAAATTGCTAACCTAGAAGCAAAGAAAGAAAATGAAATAAAAGAAAAAGAATTAAAACTTAAGGATTTGGAATTAGATAGAAAGGCAAAAGAACAAACTGCTCTGTTTGCTGGAATGGCAGCTATAATAATTCTACTAGTTGTCATATTTTTACAAAGGCGTAAATCAGAAAAATTACTTCTGAATATAATGCCTGAAAAAATTGCAAAAAGATTAAAACGAAATGAGAAGAATATAGCCGATAGGTTTGAGGAAGTGTCAATAATATTCGTAGATATAGTTGGTTTCACTACATACTCTAGAGGGACTGAACCCGAAGAAATAGTTTCAGCACTTAATGATATATTCACTAGATTTGATATACTTTCTATTAAACATGGTTTAGAGAAAATTAAGACTATTGGTGATTGTTATATGGCTGTCGCGGGTTTACCCGAACCAAATAAAAAACATGCTGAAGCCACTGCCAAATTCGCTCTTGAAGCAAAAGACCTAATGCATAATTACGTAACTCCAGACGGTCAAAAGCTAAAATTCAGAATTGGTATAGATACTGGACCTGTTGTAGCCGGTGTAATTGGACAAAGTAAGTTCAGTTATGACCTTTGGGGTGACGCTGTTAATGTAGCGTCTAGGATGGAAAGCACAGGTTTACCAAATGAAATACAAGTAACTGAAAACTTTATTAATGAGATAAAAGGCTCTGCTATAAAGTATGTTCAACGTGGCGAAGTTGAAATCAAAGGTAAGGGAACTATAGTAACTTATCTGCTTAAATAAGGAATGGAATGAAATTTAGAGTCTTACTATTTACAGTATTAATTGTCATATCAAGTCAACTTCTCTTGTCAAAAAAACAAGGACAAGAAAAGTTAGACTCACTCCTCAATGTTTTACCAAAAGCAAAAAAAGACACCGCACAAGTTAGTTTAATGTCAGAACTATCTAGAGAAATTCAATTCACCAATCCCGATAAAGGTATAAAGTATGGTGAGAGGGGAGTCAAACTCGCAACTGAATTAGATTGGGAAAAGGGGATAGCTGATAATAATGTTGCTATAGGACTTAACTATACTCTAGGTAAATCCGACTTTGCTAAAGGTAAATTATATTTCGAAAAAGCACTAAAAACTTACGAAGAATTAGATTTAAAACAAGAATTAGGCAAAACATTAGTAAACATTGGGATTGTGTTTCAAAATCAATCATTATATACTGAAGCTATTGAAAAGTATGAAGAAGCACTAGTCCTTTTCGAACAATTAAAAGAAGAAGAAAGAATAGCAAGTACTCTAGGGAATATCGGTTTCATATATAGGAGTCAATCTGATTATGCAAAAGCTCTGGGGTATTACCAAAGGTCACTTTCTATTTTCGAGAAGCTTGGAAATAAGAACGGTATTGCAACAAACCTTGGTAATATAGGTATGTTATATGATTATCAGAGTGATTATTCTCGGGCTATTGATTATTATAAAAAAGCCCTTGTTATAAAAAAGGAACTTGGCGATAAAATGGGTGAAGCTGCTTTACTTGCTAATATAGGCTCTGTATATTTAGCTCAGAATAATTACGATAGTGCATTACAAAATTTTGAATTATCTGTTGACTTATTTGAAGATCTAGGTAACAGATATGGTGTTGCTAGTTTACTTAGTAATATTGGTATTGTACATCAGTATAAATATGAATACATAGAGGCACTAGAAAACTACAAGGAAGCAATCAATATATATGATGAGCTAGGAAGTAGAACTGGTGTTGCTAGTAATCTAGGAAATATCGGCGAATTGTATTTCAGCCTTTCACAAGACTCAGTGATGAGTGAAATTCGAAAGACTAATTATCTGATAAGCTTAAATAAACAAGAGAATCTGAGTAAGTCCATTTCTAATTATAGTGAAGCAATTAAAATTCTAGAAGAAGTCGGCGATTTATATACTAGATATAAGTTTATTTTGGGTCTATCTAATTCATATCAGCTAAATGGTGATTATGAAAAGTCTTTAGAGATGTATAAAGAGTATGTAATACTCAAAGACTCTGTGTTCACTGAAAAATCGCAATCACAAATAGCAAACCTAGAAGCAATACGCGAAAACGAAAATAAAGACAAAGAGTTAGAAATTCAGAATCTTGAAATAACCCAAGCAAAGAATGAGCGTTGGGCTTTTATAGGAGGAGCAATCGGTATAGCTTTTATAGCGATAATAGTTTTCAGACAAAGACAGAGGTCTGAGAAGTTGTTGCTTAACATTCTTCCAATGAAAATAGCAAAAAGACTAAAGAAAAAAGAACGACTTATAGCTGATGATATAGAATGTGCAAGTATTGTATTTATTGACTTGGTTGGTTTCACGGCATACTCCAAAGACCGTAAGGCATCGGACGTATTGCAAATGCTGAACGATGTATTCGATAAGTTTGATGGGTTGATAGTCAAATACGGCTTGGAGAAAATAAAGACAATAGGTGATGGCTATATGGCTGCCGCTGGTGTACCTGAGCCATGTGAAGACCACTCTGTTAGAGCTACTAACTTCTCGTTAGACATTCATATAGTTCTGAAAGAAATCAATGCTAAAATGAACACTGATATTCACGCTAGAGTAGGTATAGAATCTGGGCCAATAGTTGCCGGTGTAATTGGTGAAATGAAATTCGCTTATGACCTGTGGGGAGATTCGGTTAATACCGCTTCACGTATGGAGTCAACTGGTACACCAGGTCTGGTACATATCTCTTCCAACGTAAAAAGAGAGCTAGATACTCAAACTCATAATTTCAAGTTCGAAGAATTAGAACCAATGCAAGTAAAAGGAAAAGGCGAGATGATAACTTATATGGTTCATAGAAAGTAAAATGGACAAACGTTATAAGTCTAAGGAGTTTGCACTTACAATCTACATTTTTTCCATTATTCTATTGTGTATTTACAAGCTAATAGAGATAATAATTGAGTTCAATAGACAATCATCAATTGGGCTAGATAAAACTGACGCTACAGAGTTGGAGTGGGGCTATTTGGCTATATTTCTGGTGGTTTGTCTTATTATCTACGAGCTACTTATGTTTGCTTGGTCACTAATACTACTGAAGGAAAATCACCTACTAGAAAAAGGGAAATTCTCTTTTCTCATACTTTTATTTACTTCGTCTATCCCAGTGCTTTTACTTATCCGATTATACTTTCTGCAAAATGGATAATAGCAATTCATACATAGAATTGGAATAATTACCCTCAAATAAAATCCGTTATAATCCCAAAACCGTATATATCCACAGTGCAATAATGTCATTTAATAATTAAGTCAATCCAATGGCTAAGATTAGACATAATTATTTCATTAACTAGAATTAATAAATAATAGTTTAACCCAATTATAATCATGTCATTTAGCCTAGGGTTTGAGGCATACATTAAAATTTGTTAATAAATATAATCTGAGAAATGTGTGCTAGGTTACAGTTTTTTTTTATATTGATTTAATTCAAAAAGTAAATCTTATTAATAATCTTAGAGGTGTTCATGAAATCTTTAATACAAAGTATAGGGAAACTCCCTAGTAAGCTAAAGTACTTTACGTACTTACTAGCTGTTTTCTCATTGCTGGTGATACCCACCAACGAAACATATTCCCAAATAACTTATAGTATTAGTAAGAGTAATAATGCTCCTACCCCTATCCAATCAGGATTGCCTTTTACTTATACGATAACCTATAATTGGTCGGGTGGAGCACCGGGGACATTATACATACAAGATAATATCCCAGCTGATCTAGAGGTACTAAGTGCATTACCATCTAGCCCAATTTCAACCATTTCTGGCAATACAGTTAACTTCGCAATTTCAGGCTTAGTTAGCCCAAGTGGTTCTGGTACTGTTCAGATAAATGCTAGATTTCTTCCGGGGGTAACCTGTGAAGGTATTCAGGCATGTAATGTTGCAGAGATATCAGATAATAGGGATAGTGGTCCTTGGATAAAATCAAATTCATCTTGTGTTACATCTGCTAAACCTGAAAACAAATGGCAATTGAAGAAAGAGAAAATTGCTGGTTGCGCTATAGATGACGAGGTAGTTTATAGAATATGTATAACCTCTCCTAGTGGTTCTGATATTGGAGGTCTTAACTTATATTTGGATTCTCTTGAAGATCTACTCCCTGTTGGAGCAGAAATCATTGAAGTAAATGGTAATTGGTCAGGCCCTGATGGCGTGACTTCGACTGGGTCTTGGATTGGCTTAACAGGTGGTCCTATTGTCCTTACAGTGAACCCTTACCCCGTATGGTATTGTACTTATATTAGGGTTAAATACCCATATGGTACATTCTCAGTTGGTGATACTGTAAAAAATATAGCTCGGTTAACTTACCACACACCTTGTGATGATGAGCCAAAGATTTGGTCTGATACAGTATCAACGGTTCTTTGTGAAGGTGTTTCAATGGGCGTATTAAATAAATACTTTGCTTATAATATTTCATTCTATAATAATCCATTTTGGTACCCTACATTTGCACCAGGTTGCTGTGGCGAATATAGATTATGGTACAGAAATATAGGAACACTTGCTCAAAGTCCTGTGGTTATAGAAGACACTCTTTCAGGAGATGTTGATGTAAATAAAATACAGACGGATATTCCTAACGACGTAGCTATACTACCTGTTACTGTTGAGGTATATACGTGGAATGGTTCAAGTTGTAATACGACTCCTGCGGCTACATTCACTTACACTACTGTAGGTGCAAAAGTAGAATCTACTCTTCCTGCCGATATATGTAGAATAAAATGGACTTATGATACTATACCAGTTAATACAATCGTAAGAGAGTACTTAGATGTTTGTGCTAGAACAACAAACTTCAAAACTGGTATTCCTTTAACTCCAGGGTATATTGCCAACAATCCTATGGCTGTTCATGCTGATACATTACACTTATTTGATGAAGTTGATACTCCAGTTGATACAACGGCTCCTAATATAGTAGCTGTTAAATTATTTACAGGGGAGTGTGACGGCGGTGTTATCAACCCTAATGGTCCATTTATGCCGGGCGATACTGTTCGTTATAGAATGGCGGTAGCAAACGTAGGTAATCAAGATGCTAATCTTGCAACTATAGCGGATATATTACCAACAGGATTTACTTATGTGGGTAATGAAAGCTATTTCTATGGGACTTTCAACTATAATGTGAACCCTTACAATCCGAATTGTAATACGTTCACTACGACTGTACCTACAGAAATCGGTGGTTCGATAACTACTCCATCGCTTGGAGACAATAGTTTACTTTGGAGCTTCCCAGTTCTCCCAGCTAGATGCGATGGCTCTGTTGAATTCTTCTTAATCGAATTTGATGTAGCTCTATCTCAAGACCCTCCAGTATTGGCTGGTCAACATGAGAATACATTTAGTTTTGATGCTGATAATTCCCCTGTAGTTGCATCTAATGTTGCTTATATGACTGTTAATGCTATAGCACAATTACAAGTCAAAAAAGAAGTTAGACTACAAGGCTCAGGTGCGGCATGGGATAATATAGCAGATATACCAATTGGACAAAATGCTGAATATAAACTAAGTGTTATGAATACTGGTAATACACCTTTGACTAATCTATGTCTGCTTGATATAGCTCCTTGGGTTGGAGACATAACTGTATTGCCACCTTATAGTGCAAGAAATAGTCAGTTTGACTTACCTTACAATCCTGCAGATGGGGCAATAACTATTACTCCTGCTGGGTTCACTAGTACTTATAATACTTCAACAACTGGCATCCAGAAAAATCCATCACGTGCAAGTGAGTGTGCTGGTTTCTGTGGTGTTACTGATCCAGTCGGTGCTATTGCTGGTACTTATGGTGCTGTTGTTACAACTTACTCTTATAAAGTAAATGCAAATTCAAGTATATCTCTTGCGGCTGGTGCAACTCTAGAAGTTCTAGTTCCTGCTACTATACCAATTGGAACAGCTGTGAACGATACAGCATGTAATTCATTTGCTATGCAAGCGATTCCTGCTGGATTGCCGAATGTTTGCTTATCAACAGAATCGAATATGGCTTGTGTTGTTGCAAAAGAGGAAGTTGTTAAAGATACATGTCTGATAGATAAAGGATATGAGATAGAATGTAAAGGTTTGGATGCAAAAGGTAATCAAATCTATGGTCTGGATTTACTGTTACAAAGTAATGTAGGATATACAACTACCATTAACCTAGTTTCTGTTGATGCAAGTTTCTCTAACCTTTCACCAACTACTCTTGTCTCAGGTACTTTGACTACTATACTAGCAGATTTTATTACTACTGCTTCGGCTGGTGATACTATTTGCTTTACTGTAGAGCTGAAGGACAAAGAGCAACGAACTGTTTGTAAAGAAGTAATTTGTATAGTAATACCAGAATGTGAAGATGACTGCTTGATATTAGAAAAAGCAGAAGTTGAATGTAAAGAATTAGACAAAGAAGGCAACCAAGTCTATGGTCTGAATTTGGCTTTACAAAGCAACGTTGGTTATTCTACAACTATTGACTTAATTTCAGGCAATGCAAGTTTCTTTAACCTAACTCCAACTACACTGAATTCAGGAGTTATGACTACTGTAATGGCTGACTTTACAACTTCAGCTTCGGCTGGTGATACAGTTTGCTTTGTTATAGAATTGAAAGACAAAGAACAAAGAACTGTATGTAAAGAAGAAGTATGTATAGTTATTCCAAACTGTGGTGATACTGGTTGTGAATGTCCGTTCGAGATAAACACTAAGCCAATTGAGGCAGGTCAAGAAAATGGGACTAGCTTCTTTATGACTAATGGTATATATACTAGTGGTGCTAGCTTGAAACGAGTTAGAGCAACTATTATTAGTGCTGTTATAACTGAAGATTGTGATGGACAAATAACTACTTATAATTCGGGTGCAGTTTTCCAAAGTGCTACGGCATGGGCTGGTAATATTGCTTCTGGATTAGGTACTCCTTCAGTTACTTGGAATAGTAAAGATTGTGATCCATTAGATGAATTCTTATCGGATTACAAATTAGATATACCTTTCACTTCTGCTGAAAAATGTAGATTGAAAGTGAAGCTTTGCATCCGTTACGAATTCTTAGATTGTAAGTGTAATCATTGTGAAACTGTACTTTGCGTTGAGATTGATGTTAAAAATCCAGTGTCAGGTGTAGCACGAGAAGATGGGTTGAGCAAGCGAACTATCAGTTCTAATGTTTATCCTAATCCGATTTCAAGTAAATTGAATATAGATTACAATCTGAAACAATCAAGTAATGTTAGCATTGTGATACGTGATTTGACTGGTAAAGCATTGGCTACATTAGTCAACTCTGAGCAGAAAATTGCTGGTGACTATACTGTAAGTATGGAAACTTTCAACCTGCCTGCTGGTGTTTATCTTTATACGATAGAGACAGAAACTGAATCACATACTAATAGATTTATAATCAAAAAATAACAATTAAATCTATTTGAACTAGAATTAAAAAAAGCCGAGAAGTTTAATTACTTTTCGGCTTTTTCTATTTTATTTCATCTTGACTATTCTATTTAAAAAATATGTTTAGGTAACCCATCCTTTACTTCACTATCTCTACAAATAGTGTTGCAGAGTTAGCACTAACTACTTTCACTTTCAGTAATTCGCCTTCTTTTTCGTCCTCGTGTGGGAATATACACATCTTGTTTGTGTCGCTTCTTCCTTGCCACATCTCTTCTTTTTTCTTGCTAGGGCCTTCGACTAGTATTTCGTGAGTCTTGCCGACTTCCCCTTCATTTATTTCACCAGCAATCGCTCGCTGCTGAAATATTATTTCATCTAGTCTTCTGCTTTTCACTTCTTCTGGTACATCATCAGGATACTTCTTCTCGGCAAGAGTGTTACCTCTTTCTGAGTATTTGAACATAAATGCACCGTCGTATCTGACCTCTTTCATTAGGTCTAGAGTCATTTGGTGATCTTCTTCGGTTTCAGTACAGAATCCAGATATAATATCCGTAGATAGCGATACTCCCGGTACGTGCTTTCTTATCATTGCTATACGTTCTAGATACTCATCGGCAGTATAGTCACGACGCATTTTCTTAAGGATTGCAGTACTTCCAGATTGAATTGGCAAGTGGATGAAATTACAAATATTGTCATAATTCTGATGTGCATAGATTAGCTCATCGCTCATATCGTGCGGATGACTAGTCGAATACCTAATTCTTAGTGAAGGTAATGCTTGAGCAATTCCTTCTAATAATTTAGGGAAGTCCTTACCTGCATTTGTATCATTGTAACTATTTACGTTCTGACCGAGTAGGGTTACTTCTTTTACTCCGCTTTCGTATAGTCCAATTGTTTGTTGTAGTATAGAATCGTAGCTACTAGAACGCTCTCTACCACGTGTATAGGGAACTACACAAAAAGCACAATAGTTATTACACCCTCGCATAATAGATAGCCACGCACTTGCTCCTTCCGTTCTTAGAGGTGTTATATCTTCGTAAGTTTCAACTTTACTTAGCTCGACTGCAATTCCTTGCTCACCTTTTAGTGCTTGAGTAATTAGTGAGGGTAATGAGCGGTATTCATCAGGCCCCACAACGATACTTACCAAATCACGTTCGCCTATTAGCTTAGTTTTCAATCTTTCGGCCATACAACCAAGAATACCGACTACGAGCTTAAATTTCTTCTTTTTGTATTGGCGAAGAGCGGATAATCTGTGGAATATCTTTTGTTCGGCATTATCACGTACTGAGCAGGTATTGAGCAATATTACGTCCGCATTGTCCGCAGTATCAGTAATTGCAAAACCGTCATTCGCTAATATAGAAGCCACTACTTCGGAGTCAGCTGTATTCATCTGACAACCATAAGTTTCTATGTAAACTTTCTTAGCTCTGGGGTTTTTATTATTACTCTCTGCTTGCTTTTTCGGACTCATCAAATCTATATACATCTCAAATACCTTGTGTTGCTTATTTTAGTTTTTTTTAATGACTTCTAAGTTAAGAATAAATTGACCCAAAAGTCAAGTTATCCCAATAGGACTTTAGTAATTTATTAAATAGTCTAGTTTATTTTCCAATCTTGCATTCGGCAGGAAATTAGCTTCCAAATCGTCAGCGAATGGAACTGGTGTATCAAGTGAGCCGACTCTTACTACGGGTGCATCTAGATAATCGAAAAGATTTTCCATTATATATGCTGATAGCTCGGCTATAACTCCACCAGTAATTGTGTCTTCTTGTAGTAGAAGCACTCTATTCGTTTTCTTGATTGTCTCTTTTATTATCTCTTTATCGAAAGGAATAAGAGTTCTTAAATCAATAATCTCTACGTCCAATCCTTTTTGTTCAACTAGTTCTTTCGCCCAATGAACTCCGTAGCCATAAGTAATTATACTAGCCGTATTGCCACGAGTTACATAGCTTCCTTTCCCTAGTTCTATACTATATATATCGTCGTAAATTTCTTCTTTTATCTTTCTATAAAGTGCCTTATGCTCGAAGAAAAGAACGGGGTTTTCTTCGTTTATACTAGCTACCATTAGCCCTTTTGCATCCGTCGGATTTGAGGGATACACTAACTTCAATCCCGGAGTTTGGAAAAACCAACCTTCTGTGGATTGCGAATGGAATGGACCTGCACCAACTCCTGCACCAGTAGGCATACGTATTAGCACGTCTGCATTTTGGCCCCAACGGTAGTTGAGCTTTGCTAGATTATTTACTATTTGGTTGAATCCACAAGTCACGAAATCTGAAAATTGCATTTCGACTATCGGCTTGTATCCTTCAATGGCTAATCCTAGTGCTGCGCCTATAGCACCGGATTCTATAATCGGAGTATTTCTGATTCTATCACGACCAAACTTATCTAAAAACCCTTGAGTGACTTTGAATGCACCACCATATTCGGCTATGTCTTGCCCCATTAGTATGACTTTATCATTTTGCTCCATCGCTTGAGATAGACCATCAGAGATTGCCTCTATGAAGCGTTTTTCTGTCTTATTATCTGACTTCGGATTAATCTCTATATGAGGATTCAATTTGTAAACATCGGCATATTCAGCTTCGGTGCTCACAGTTATTTCTGGTTCATCGAATGCACTTTCTATTGCTTCGTCTATGTAGTCGGCGAATTCTTTTCTAATGCTTTCTATAACATCTTTATTTATAATTTTCGTGTCGAGTAAATACTTCTCGTAGTTTACTACAGGGTCTTTCTTAGCCCACTCTACGAATAATTCTTGTGGTATGTACTTAGTACCAGATGACTCCTCGTGTCCTCTCATTCTGAAAGTAATACATTCGAGTAAAACTGGTTCAGGATTATCCCTCATTGAAGACATTATGTCTTTTACAGTCTCGTAAACTTCTAAGATATTATTCCCATCTACTTTCTGTGCTTTTATACCATAACCTGGGCCTTTGGAAACGAAATCTTTCATTGCAAATTGCTCTGAACTTGGGGTAGATAAACCATATCCGTTATTTTCTACAAGGAATATCACTGGTAATTTCCATACAGCAGCTAGGTTCAGCGCCTCGTGGAATTCACCCTCGCTAGTTCCACCGTCACCAGTGAATACTAGAGTTCCTTTGTGTTCTGATTTTAGCTTTTTGGCAAGTGAAAGCCCATTGGCAATGCTCAGCTGAGGGCCTAAGTGTGATATCATCCCTATTACTTTATCTTCTATACTCCCAAAGTGGAACGAACGGTCTCTACCTTTGGTATATCCGTTTGCCTTTCCTTGGAATTGCGAGAATAGCTTTTTGAGTGGCATATTGCGACTAGTGAAAACACCTAAATTTCGGTGCATAGGCAATATGAACTCATCATCGTGCATAGCAAGCGTAGAACCGACAGATATTGCCTCTTGCCCTATACCCGAAAACCACTTGGAGATTCGATTCTGACGCAACAGTAATATCATCTTTTCCTCGATCATCCGAGGTAAGAGTATATTACGGTAGAGCATTAATTTTTCGTCTTTAGACGTTTTAAACTTATTATAATCAAAGGGATTGCTTTTTGCAGACATAATTTTCAGAATATTACAAAAAAATAAAGTATAATCTAATCATAATCTAATTAATAGAGGAATAGATTTATACATAAACCTACTTTGTGTCTGAATCATTTGAATTTAGTTAGGGTCTTCTTACGCTGATTGCATTGGTTAGACCATCTATATCTTTCGGAGTGATATTTAGAAAACTACCATTGTTCAGTCTAATAGAAAGTACATCTTTGGAAAGTCCATATACTTTCTGACCAAATTCTTGTTGTTTGAATTCTTTTATATCTTCTATATTTATCTTTTGAGTTCTGAAATATGCCATCCGGGCAGTGAGGATACTATTTTCTATTGTATAATAAGTAAAACCGAAGCATAGTATTACGAATAACCAGAAGAGTAATGAAATTATTATCATTATATTTTGAGTGATAACACTACTAGTGGGTGCAGTATCAATAACGGATAAAAATGTAAAAAGTGAAATTCCAAGAGCCGGACCTAATAACAGTGTCAGACCAAACCAGTCTATCTTAGTTCCAAATTTCAGTTTATCCATATTAATTTCATTTCGGTTATGAAGCGATTAATTCTGAGAGTTTCAATACAGCATCTACATAAGCATTACTATGGTTGTAGTGCCAAACTGCTTTACGCTTTTTAGTTTCTGTCTTGCCCCAGCCGTTAGAGCTAAGGTAATTACCAACACTATATATAGCGTCTTCTTTGTGGAATAGGTTAACTACATCGTCATTATTACCGTCCACAGCCCAGCTAACATAGCTAGATGGTAGGAATTGTGACATACCGAATGCACCAGCCCATGATCCATTAATCTCAGTGATTGGGATAGGCGATAATTTGTTCAATTGCTCAAGTGCAACTAGTTGTTCCATTGCCCATTTAGTTTTGTATTTTGCTCTATCTTTTAGCTTAGTAAGGTACTTATTCAACTCTTCCGAATTGTTGTCATAAGTCTCTTTCAATGTGCGAGAATTCATATCTATGAATATGCTTTGGTCAGCAAGAGCTGTGCTCAAGAATACACTTACTATATTATTATTACCCAAATACCCACCGTGGCGAGTTTCTACATATAATATAGAAGTGATGACTTCTTTAGGTACACCGTACTTATCTTCCGCTGCTTGTAGTATAGCTAGGTTTTCTTCTAGGAAAGTTTTTGATTTGTTAACTGCTCGACTGTTGTAATGGCTACTATAATCAGCAGCTTTACCAGTACCAATTACGTTAATTTTAACGAATCCTTCGTTGAACTTAACATTCTTGTCACTTATCAGATTATAAATAAACGCAGAGTCAACGCCTTGCTTGACTAGCTTTTCAGCCACAGGTTTGAATATTTCAGCACTAGACATCTCGTTATTCGCTGACGAATAAGATATGTGCACTGAGCCAAGTATGAAAGCTGAGCAAAGAATTAGCCCAAACTTAAAACCAGATATTGATTTATATGTAAGATTGAAATTCATTTTTTTTCCTTTATGCTAAGGGAAACTTAAGAAATAAAATTGATTTATTGAAATAATAATTCCCCACTTCTATATAAACACTTGTAACTATCATTTTGTTACAAAAAAAACGCCCCAAATATTGAGGCGTTGATATCTTACTTTTATTTTATATAGATTACTAGTGCTTTTTGACTTCAGCAACTATCTTGTCATAATCTGCTTTTACTTTCTTATCTGTTTCTAGGTAGTTGTCTATAGCGCGGCAAGAGTGAAGTACAGTAGAGTGGTCACGACCACCAAAGTGAGCACCAATACTCTTAAGTGAAAGATTAGTCAATTTCTTAGATATTTGCATACACATCTGACGTGATAATGCTATTTCATGTTTTCTAGACTTAGATTCTATTGCTTCAATAGTTATGTTATAGTAATTTGAGACAGTCTTCTTGATATCATCCATTGTGATTTCTCTGTTCTCTAATTTTGCAACACCAGCAACAACTTCTTTCGCTAGCTCTAAGCTTATGTCTTTCTTGTCTAATGTTACCTTAGCTATTAATCCAATCAATGAACCTTCTAATTCACGAATACTAGACGTAACGTTTTCCGCCATGTATTCTAATACATCGTGAGGTAGTTCAATTCCTTCGTTCAAAGATTTCTTTTGCAAGATTGCCATTCTAGTTTCTAGATCTGGCTTTTGAATATCTACCGATAGTCCCCATTGGAAACGAGAGATTAGTCTTTCGTCCAATCCTACTAGTTCTTTTGGTGATTTATCAGAAGCTAAAATTATTTGCTTTCCACTTTGATGCAATGCATTAAAAGTATGGAAGAAGTTATCTTGAGTTTTCTCTTTACTACTGAAGAATTGAATATCATCGACTATTAGAACGTCAACGCCTCTGTAAAAACTTACGAAGTCATTTACGCTATTATTCTGAATAGAAGTGATGAATTCCATAGTGAATCTATCACTAGAAGTATATCTTACCTTCATTTTCGGGTTTTTCTTAATTACTTCATTACCTATAGCTTGTATTAGGTGAGTTTTACCTAATCCTGTTTTGCTATATATAAATAAGGGATTGAAACTAGTTCCACCTGGGTTTTTAGCTATAGCTTCTGCAGCTGAGTAAGCAAGTTGATTATTGTCACCCACAACGAAGTTATCGAAATGATAACGAGGGTTTAACCCTGTTGCAAATTCTTCTTTCTTGTTTTGTTCTGCAAAATTGATAGCTCCTTGCGATCCCGAATTATTTCTGAAAGCTGGAACTCTAATAGTCCTTCCTTCTAATGTATCATCAGAATCATTTTTGATTACTACTTCATATTGAAGATTGATTTTACTACCCATAACCCTTGTCAGTGAATTTCTCAATAGATCGTAGTAATGTTCTTCGATCCACTCATAAAAAAACTGGCTAGGTGCCTGAACTATTAGGTTGTTATCTTCAATTCTCAATGGAATAATTGGCTCAAACCATGAGCTAAATGCTTGTTCATTCAGATTGTCTTTTATTATCTCTAGACATTCTTCCCATTTGATTCTAGCTTTTTCGTCTCTACTAGTTGGCGATTTCCTATCATTAGAAATGTCTTTTGTTGAATCCTTTTCAGGGAATAATGCAAATTTGTCTTTTGGATTTGCCACGTATATACCTGCTTCGCTTTTATGTTTGTTTAATAAATATTTCGTATCTTTCCTGTTAATAAAAACCAGATTGAGGAGGAAAAAATATTATCTGATTTGAATTATGACCACATTCCAATTTTGGGATTTTTTAGGTTAAAGACAAGGAATTTATTTTCATTTTTTTTTAAATTTTATTTGCATTTTTCAAAGGTTAAAAAACTCAACAAGTTAAGAGCATGAAGACACGGTTTGCCCTTCTTTAATCACAGATGCGTGATAAGCAATAGCAATTAAATAGCTTAACTCGATGTAACCTAGTCTGTAAAAAAGTTTAATATTCCCTAAGTGTGTTGATAAATAGGAAGAAGTAATTATCAACACCAAAGTTTTCCACAACGCTGCTGTGGAATTACTTTTACAATTCTTTTGTAGATTGTGAAACTTTTTTACTCTTAGTTTGTCTATTGCGTTAGTATGAAATCAAAAATTCTATATATAATATTATTCCTTATCCCTATTCTAGTCCAATCGCAGTGGCTGAATAAATGGGAGAAGGTAAATATACCTGATAGATATTCTTCAAATGCCTACCTTGATGTCTTCTTTTTGCCGAGTGACAGGAACTTGGGGTGGATTTGCGGTAATAATAGTCAGGTATCATTTACAAAAGACGGTGGTAATAATTGGGAAACAGTTAATGTTGATCCTAATAATTCAATACAATTAGAGAGTATTCATTTCACATCGCCTAATATAGGTTATACATCTGGTGGGAATGATAATAAATTAACAGCTGGTGCTGTCTATAAGTCAATTGACGGTGGACTTAGTTGGACTGATATATCACCTCAGATAGGAAAATTCTATAGTATATGGGGCTGTTATTTCTACGATGATGATAATGGGGTTGTTTTGGCTGGCTTAACTGGTTGCGATTATCAATTGTTCTTTAAAACTACAAATGGTGGACAGACATGGGCTACTAAAGAATACCGAGTTCAAGGCGGAACTAAGCTTTCCGATGTTCATATAGACGGAGCTACTGGATATGGTCAAGCGATTTCATCTGGATATGTTTGGGAAACAACCGATTATGGTGACAACTGGGACATAGACTTTGAAACAGGTAATATAGATTGGGCAGAAGAACTTTCCTACCAAGATTCATCGTTTATAATTCCAATCTCCGAAGGTTGCGGAGGGGCTGATGGCTATGGTGGTATGCTATTTACTACTGACAAGGGAAAAAATATACAGATTAGAGATTTAGGTTTTGGTAAAGATATGTTTGGGTCTTTTCTAGTTAATAAGACATCAGGATGGGTATGTGGATTTAAAAAATCAGTTTTCTTCACTTGTGATGCTGGTAATAATTGGGAAAATTTGAACTGTGGTATTGATGGTGATTTGGACGATATATTTTTCATAGATGATACAACTGGTTGGGTTGTTGGTGATAATGTTTTTAGGACTCGTAATGTAACAGAGGTCAATAAAGTTATTTCCAGAGATACAGTTTATATTTGTCGTGGTGAAATAGCTGAACTAAATATTCAACCACCGGACTCACTTCCAAATACGGTTTGGACAAATTGCGGAAGAGGGGATTCGTATTATACAGGTGATGATGGTGAGTATAGAGCTATCGCTTATGCTAGCCCTTGTGACACTGCTTTTATTTACGACTTTGAAGTAATATACTATCCTGATTACACGCCCGAGATTCTATCTAGCAGTTCTGATTATCTTTGTGTCGGTGACACAGTTCGTATTTCGGTTGATACAATTTATCAAAGCTATTTATGGAGCAGTGGCGATACTACTTCATATATAGATGTATATGAGACTGGTAACTATGTGGTGCAAACAACTAGCCCTGATGGCTGTATAAAATACGACTCTATAGAAGTAATAATCAATCCGCTTCCTAAACCTAATATAATCCCATTAGCTAAAAACAACTTTTGTATAGGGGATTCTATTCTTTTGCAATCCGAATTCGATCATAGTGCTTACCGTTGGTACAATGATTCTTCGCAATTAATATCAAATGAAAAAGTAGTAACAGTAAAAGAAGAAGGTGGGTATAAATTAGTTGCAATATCTGAATTTGGCTGTATCGATTCATCAGCGTCATTCTTTGTAACAGTTAGGATTGATTCTAATAGACTCTCAATCGAATATACGGTAACTGAGCCATTCACATTTGATACGCTTACTATAAGTAAGTCGAATTGCCAGAAAGTTAGTATTACAAATACATCAAATGAATATTATCAAATACAACTGATAAAGCTGAAAGACAAATATTATTTTGCTGCTCCCCCTAGTGATTTACCGCGTCTAGGTCCATTTGAAACTGCTGAATTCGAGATTTGTTTTAATGGAGATTCTATTGGTTATTTCGAAGATATAGTTGAAATTCCTGATAATTGTAGTCCTCACTTTTTCAAAATTGATGGGGTAGTAGAACCTTTCTCATTCAAAGCAATTTCCAAATGTGATGTACCTTGGACTTTTACATCAATAAGTTTAGATAAAAACCATATTTTCGAGAGCTCAGCGCCATATCCTAACCCTAGTAATGAATTCGTAGCCCTCAGCTATATGGAGTTCACACCAGATGAAAAAGTGGATATGAAAGTTTATTTATACGATAGCAAAGGTATAAAAGTAGGTGAGTTGAACAGAAGAATATCAGAAGTTGAGTATTACTCAAATGGAAAGTTAGAGAGAGGTGAATACATCTCTGAACAAACGCTTCAAACAGGTATTTACTTTATAGTAATAGAAGGAAATGAGAATACTGAATCAAAACCTATTGTTATAACTCGCTAAGTAGTTAAATTTGCCCGATGAGAAATAACTACGACGTAATAATAATTTGTTTTGCTAATCCTACACTCGATGCTAGGACTATAAACCTTGTCAAAACACTTATCAAGTACAAAAGAACCGTAGCTCTAATTACTCCTGACCATGGAGTTATACCCGATTATATCGATGAGAGTGACTATTTCGCTTGCAAGATAAATCTAAATCAGAAAGTCCGTCATTCTCAAAAAGAATTCACTAAATGTATTAAAAAACTTAAGCTGTCAGGTAAATTCGTTCACGCTGGAGATTTCTATTCTCTTGCTGCCGCTAAGTCTTTGAAGATGAGAAATAAGGCGAAATTAGTATATGATTCACGCGAGATATACTCTCAACTAAACTCATTGAAAGACAGACCGTTTGCAAGGAAATTACTCGAATTACGCGAGAAGTATCTAGTAACTTATGTAGATAAGATAATGGTAACAGCTGATGTTGATTCTACTTATCTGAAAAAGCTATTTACGCATTCTATTCCATACCATACAATCAAAAACCTTCCTCCGAAGCAAAAGCTTGAAGAAAGTAATTTCCTGAGGAAGCAGTTCCATATTAGTCAAGACAAGCTAGTTTTACTCTACCAAGGTTGGGTGCTAGAGGGGCGTGGATTAGATACTATGGTTACAGTTATGAAAGATATTGACTTCGCAGATTTAGTTTTAATAGGTGGGGGAGAGTACTTAGATTCTCTTAAAGAATTGGTGATTAAGGAAGGATTAGAATCTAAAGTCCATTTCACTGGACTCATACCTTATGATGAATTGAGTAGAGCTACTATGTCAGCCGATATTGGATTAGTCCTATTCGAAGATACAAGCATTTCTTATCAGAATGCATTACCTAATAAGCTTTTCGAATTCATACAATCGGCTATTCCTGTTATTACTTCTAATCAGAAGACAATGAGAGAAATTGTAGAAAATGAGAAAATTGGGATAGTCATCGATAAAGTTGAAACTGCCGAGCTACAATCAGCTATTCAAAAAATGAGTGACAACTCAACAAGACATAATTACAAAGAGAATACAGTGAATATTAGAGAAAAATACAATTACGAAACTCAAGAAGTAGAAATTCTGAAGGTATATAGTTGATATACATATTATTACTATTGCAGCAGTTAATAGCTTCGGGTACTCATATAGTCGCCAAAACATTAACAGCAGAAATCCCCGCACCAGTTGCTCTTTTTTATAGAGCATTATTAGTCTCGACTTTATACGCAATCGTACTACTTTTCAAAAGAGATACTTTCAAAAAAGTGGAGCGAAAAGATTGGATGAGATTCGTCCTTATTGGATTACTCAATATACCAATTAATCAATTCCTCTTCCTAAGTTCACTGGAACTAACAGAAGCGCCCAATGTTGCTTTTGCTTATTCACTTGTTCCTGCTTTTGTGCTTATTATATCTGTCTCATTTTTCAAAGAAAAGACAACGAAACTTAAGTTATTGGGTATAGCTGTTGCTGTAATTGGGACAGTTTTGCTTTTGTTGAACAAAGGTTTTGATATAAACAACCTATCCACAAAAGGTGATTTACTAGCACTTATAGCGTCATTATCTTGGGCATTCTATACTATATTAGGTAAGCAATTAGCTGAGAAGTACGGTGCTATATTCACGACTGGAATAGCAATGATTTTTGGACTGATATTATTTCTTCCAATCTTTCATTTCCATCCAGTTGAATATGCTTTTTCAGACATTTCTGCGAAAAACTGGTGGCAGATTTTCTACATAGGAGCAATCACTTCAGGGGTTGGTTATACACTTTGGTACTATGCACTACAGAAAATAGAAGCTTCAAAAGTGTCTGTATTTAACAATATACAACCAGTATTGACAACAATTTTAGCCTATTTTATACTAGATAATGCAATAAATGCTAACTTTGTAGTAGCAGGTGTGCTCATTATTGCTGGAGTTATAATCACGCAACGTGGTTAATGTAACTTTTTGCCTATTTTGTTGTAATTACAAATAGAAGCTGACAAAAAACAATTTAATTATTTTATATTTAGAGGATTAGAATGAAATTATTCGCCCATTTACTACTTTTCGTAGCTCTGTTTGCACAGCTAAATGTTAGTGCAGAAGAACTACCTACCGTAAAGTACGGCTCTCTTGACGAAGTTTTCCCATTAAGAAATGATATCAGAACTGGAAAATTCGAGAACGGTTTGGAGTATTTTATACTTAAAAACAACAAGCCAGAGAACAGAGTTTCACTTAGAATGCCAGTAAAAATTGGTGCTGTTGACGAAACTGATATTCAACAAGGTATGGCTCACTTCGTAGAGCACATGTGTTTCAACGGGACTGAAGATTTCCCTAAGTCTGAGCTTATAAACTATCTAGAAAAGAATGGTGTAAAGTTCGGTGCTCACTTAAATGCTTATACTAGTTTCGATGAAACTGTATATATGTTAGAGCTACCAGCTGATGATGATAAAGTTCTAGAAACTGGTATCCAAATCTTAGAGAACTGGGCTCACAAAGTTACGTTCGCTGATAAAGATATAGACGATGAAAGAGGAGTTATAATAGAAGAAGCTCGCCTAAGAGGTGGAGTTCAGACTAGAATGTTTGATGCACACAAAGAAGTATCTTTCTACAACTCAAAATACAAAAATAGATTACCAATTGGTGATACTACTTTACTTAGAAGCTCTGGTCATGAAGAATTTAGAAATTTCTACAAGAAATGGTACAGACCAGATTTGATGGCTGTAATCATAGTTGGTGATATAGACGTAGATAAAATGGAAAAATACGTGAAGAAATACTTCGGTAGTATTCCAGCTGCAAAGAACGCACCACAACCAGAAAAATATAGCTTACCTGAAAACAAGATGCCTTTGACTTCAGTTGTAACTGACAAAGAGTTGCCTTTCCCTACTGTTTCTTTGACTTATAGAAGACCGGGTAAAGAAGCAAATGGTTCTTACGGAGAGTATAGAACTAATATAATCGATCAAATCGCTGGTGGTGCTTTGAACGAAAGATTAGCAGAGCAAAGCCTTTCGGCTGATCCTCCATACCAATTCTCAAGAGCTGGCTATAGAGGTTCTATGGGTGCTGAGGATTTCAGTTTGATAGCTGTAGCTAAGGGTAATGAGTACAAGAAAGCAGCTGATGTATTACTAACAGAGACTATGAGAGCTACTAAACACGGTATCACAGAATCTGAATTAGCTAGAATGAAAGAAAATATAATCTCTAATTACAAACAAATGTACCAAGAGAAAAATAATACTGAATCAAGCGATTTGGGTAGCGAATTAGTAAGACACTTTTTAGCTAATGAAGCTGTACCAGGTATCGCTTATGAGTACGCATTTGTTAATCAGATATTACCAACTATCACTACTAAAGAAGTAAACGCTAGATTGGCTACTTACATAGATGATAATAATTATATAGCTACTATCTCATTGCCAGAAGCAGCTACTAATGTTCCTACTAAGGAAGATTTCGCTGCAGTTTATAAAGAAATTACTTCTAAAAATATAGATGCTTACACTGAGGAAGTAAACGATAAACCTCTTTTCGATAAGTCTGTTACTCCTGGTAAAGTAGTAAGCAAAAAAGATTTACCTCAAGATGTGAAAATGATAAAATTATCAAACGGTGCTAGTGTATATTTCAAAAACACTGATTTCAAAGATGATGAAATTACAATCAGAGCATTTAGTAAAGGTGGTTCGTCATTGATGTCTGATAAAGATTTCGTGTCTGGAAGATTTGCTGATGAGTTAGTTAATAGCTCAGGTATTTCAGACTTCGACATAGTAACACTGATGAAAATGATGTCAAGTAAAAACTTCAATGTTAGCCCTAATATCGGTGAGTTAACTGAAGGTTTTAGAGGTTCATCTAATACTGAAGAGTTTGAAGAAATGCTTCAATTACTTCACTTGTATTTCACTAATCCGAGAATTGATGACCAATCATTCCAATCTTGGAAAGCGAAAAGAACAGATGCTTTGATTAACTCTAAGAGAAATCCGCAGTCAGTACTTGGTGATTCAGTTGGTTATATACTTTCTGGATACCACCCACGTTCAAAACCACTTACTGAAGAAGACCTTGCAAAAGTTAATAAAGACGAAGCAATGAGAATTTACAAGTCTAGATTTGCTAATGCTGGTGATTTCAACTTTATCTTCACAGGTAATTTGGACAAAGTAAATTTCGAAGAATTAGTTGCTAAGTATATTGGTTCATTGAATGGAACTGACAAACCTGAGAATTGGAAAGACCTAGGTGCAAGAATGCCTAAAGGTTCTTTCAATAAAGTATTCAAAAAAGGTATTGACCAAAATAGCCGTGTTATTATGGCTTTCACATCTGATGAATTTGAGTATAATCAAAAGAATAGACAACTAATACAATCATTAGATAAAGTATTAGGTATCAGACTTAGAGAGCAACTTCGTGAAGAAAAAGGTGGCGTTTATAACGTAAGTGCTTACTCTAGTTATGACAAATACCCTCACCAAGAAAGCTACATAATAGTTACTTTTGGTTGTGACCCTAATAGAGTAGATGAGCTAAAAGCTGACACTAAAATGATAGTAGAAGAACTACAAAAAGAATTGATTTCTGATGAAAACATGACGAAAATCAAAGAAACTCAGAGAAGAGATTTTGAGTTAGCTCAAAAAGATAATAATACTTGGAGTGCTTGGATTTATAATTCTCTTTGGTATGGTGAAAATCTAAAAGATGTAGATAATTACTTAAATGTAGTTGAAAAACTAACTAAAGAAGATATTAGAAATGCAGCGAAAAAGTACCTTAACTACAAAAGTGTAAAGTCATTTGTACTTGCTCCTGAAGATACTAAGTAATCATAAATTACTTATATAAAGTTAAATTTATAAGCCCTAGAACTATTTTTTAGTTCTAGGGCTTTTTTTATTTTTTGTATTCTATCTTTTCAATTCTTATCTTGTAAACATCACTCTAATAAACCAACCAAATTATTATGAAATATATTATAATTGTCTTCTTTTTAATCGGATTTAACTCAGTCTTTTCAATAGAATATACAGAAAGCCACCTGAAACTAGCAGATGAGCTAATAGAAATCACCGAAATGAAAGATGTTAATATAGGCGACATAGCTGCCGAAGTGTTAGAGTATTTTCAGTTTAGTCCAGATATAGAAAATTATCAAGAAATAAAAGATGCGTATATAGATTCTTTCAAAAATGATTATATGATACAAGTACGAGAACTATATGTGTCATACTATTCGGAAGATGATATAAAAGCAATAATCCAATTCTACAAATCTGATATTGGAATAAAAATGCTAAAAAATGCCGATCAATTAAGTAATGATATAATGCTATCGGCTGAGTTATGGTCAGAGAAGATTTATTCAAAATTGGAAAGTATGGTTGATGAAGAAAGCAAATGAAATTCTAAATAGTATAAATCCTCTCAAATTAACTAAGAAAATAAGTCGTCAAAAAGAGTTAGTAGGAAAAGCCCCCGGCTCGCTTATATATACGGGTGAAGTAGTTGATGTACCAGTTGAGATATCAGTAATCAGGTACAGTGAGGAGCATTATGATAGCTTTATACTAGAAAATGTTTCCGATGCACATGTAGAAAAGAGCAACGAAAATATCTCATGGATTAACGTAGATGGGATTCACGATGTTGATGTTATCAAAACAATAGGGAAAGATTTCAAATTGCACTCCTTACTTCTCGAAGATATACTGAATATAGAACAAAGACCAAAGGTCGAGATTTATGGTGACAATATGGTAATATTCTTTAAGATGATGTATCTTCATGATGGGATACTAGATATAGAACCAATAAGTTTAATTCTTGGTCCAAATTATCTGATATCATTTCAAGAGAAGAAAGGTGATATATTTGATAACGTTAGGGGGCGTATAAAAAACACTAATGGTAGAATCCGAAAACGAGATGCTGATTATTTGCTATTTGCTCTGATGGATGCTGTAGTAGATAACTACTTTGTTGTAATGGAAGACATTGCCGAAAAGTTAGAGCTATTGGAAGATAAACTATTCGAAGATACAGATAATAAACTATTATATGAGCTTCAACAACACAGAAAACAGATTGTAAATATGCGGCGTTCCGTTTATCCACTTCGTGAGGTAGTGAACAAGCTAAACAGGGCAGAGTTTGGAATAATCTCAGTAGATACAGAGCGATTCTTTAGAGACCTATATGACCATACTATTCAGATTATAGAGACTATTGAGACTTTCAAAGAGACCGTCTCGTCCCTCAAAGACGTATATATGACTGGTGTTAGTAATCGGATGAACGAGATAATGAAAGTACTAACTCTTATTGCCACTATATTCATCCCTATTACTTTCGTAGCAGGGGTTTATGGTATGAACTTCGATAATATGCCCGAACTAAGCTGGGAATATGGCTACGCTAGTGCTTGGGGGCTAATGTTACTAATGGGCGGAGCTATGTTGGTTTATTTTAAAAAGAAGAAATGGCTGTAAAATTTCAATTTTTAGAAGAGTACTTAGACACTCTACATAGCTCTCAAAGGGAGATAGTAGAAGAGTTAGACAGAGTAATCCTCAACTCCTCGGATAAGTTGATTTTCAAATTCAGCTACGGGCTTCCGTTCTACGAGTATATCAAAAATCTATGCTATATAAACTGCAAGAAAGACGGAATAGTAAATCTGTGCTTTTGGAATGGCAAATATATGAATGATATTCCCGGACTAGAATTCGAAGGTAGAGTAATGATAAAGGCCTTCACTTACCAGAGGATTGAAGATATAAATGAAGAAGTCCTTATATTCGCCCTACAAGAAGCACTCCGCATTCAACACGAAATTTATTAAATAATTATCTAGTCTCTGTAACCAGTTTTCTTGGTAGCCGTCTAAGTATCAAAATCAATCAATAACTTATAGAGTTTTATTATGGTACATATTGCTGGAATGTTTATTCCATTTACTTTTTTCCTCTTGGTTTTCGGTATTGCTTTTACCTTTTTGAGAACTAGGTCAAAAGAAAGGTTAGCACTAATAGACAAAGAAATGGACGCTTCACTTTTCTATGGAGATAAAAAAGACAAGTTAGTCTATTGGACTCTACGAATAGGTGCATTAATGTTAGGTTTTGGTGTCGGTCTTCTTGTCGGGTTTGTAATGGGGGATATGTATAATGATGATATGTATATAGCACCTCCTTTATTCATATTCTCTGGTCTTTTTTGGATTGCAGAATTTATAGTCGAAAGAAAGATTATCAGAAAAGATAGTAAATAGGGCTTTTACCAATTGGAAGAAAAAGACCTAATAGAGCGAATAAATTCTGGCGATAAAGAGTTATTCAGACATATAGTAAATGAACATAGTAACTTTGTTTATTCTATATGTATGAATATTCTTCGTAATCCCGAGGACGCTAGAGATGTTTCGCAAGAAACTTTTTATAAGGCATACAAAGCTCTTAAAACTTATGATGGAGCTAAGAGTAAGCTATCTACTTGGCTCTATAAGATTGCATACAATAAGTGCATTGACTTTATCAGAAAGAAAAATAATTTTCTTAATTTGAAGTCATATCTTAAACAGAAAGATAGTAAATTTGAGTATCAGAAGCATCAGTTTGACAATGAAATAGTTGGAGAGTTAATAGCTGAACTTTCTGAAAGTGATTCGGCATTGATAACCTTCTATTATCTGAATGAATTATCCATACAAGAAATTTCATTCGTAATTGGTGACAATGAAAATAATATAAAAGTAAGACTACATAGAATAAGAAAACAGCTCAAAGATTTAGCAAATAAAAAGTATAATAATGAACTTCAGAAGTGAAAGATATGGATAGAATAGAAGAAACACTAAAAGCAGATTTAAAAAGTAAAGTCGAAAATAATTTTACTGATGACACTATGGCTTTTATAAAAAGAAAAGAACGAAATAAGAGAGTGATTCTTAGTGTTCTATTACTTTTAATAGCTGTTGTTACACTGCCGTTCATCCCATTCGAATCATTAATAATTGAAAAAATACCTTACCTCGATTTATCGATTGTAATTAATAAGAACTATGTGTTTATAGCATTTACGTTCACTGTTATTCTTTTCTTTGATACACTTTTTAGGAGCTTTCTTAGTTCTAATCAAACTAGTATTACAACAAAATAGTACCTCAATACGTTTTTGAGAGTATGATAAAAAGAATAATAATTATATTTGCGATACTAATAAGTGCTACAGCATGTACTAATGCTGATGATAAATCTAAACACGTTGATAAGGAAATAATGAGTAATACAATTGATACAGCTATATTTGCTTCTGGTTGTTTTTGGTGCACCGAGGCAATATTCCAAGAGCTAAACGGAGTAGAAAAAGTAGAGTCTGGATACATAGGTGGCGAAAAACCTAACCCGAGTTATGAAGAAGTTTGTACCGGAAATACGGGCCACGCCGAAGCTACTAGAATATACTACAACCCTGAAATAATAACATTCAAAGAATTGCTAGAAGTGTTCTGGAAAACACACGACCCTACTACATTAAACCGACAAGGGAATGACGTCGGTACGCAGTATCGTTCGGGTATATTCTATATCAGCGAAGACCAAAAAAATCTTGCCGAAGAATACAAAAAGAAACTTAACGATGCTGGAATTTACGAAAATCCGATAGTAACTGAAATAACTCCTACTAGTGAATTTTTTGTCGCAGAAAACTATCACCAGAACTACTATAATCAGAACGGCGAACAACCTTATTGTAGCTTCGTAATTACTCCCAAAGTAGAGAAATTCAAAAAGGTATTTGAAGATAAATTGAAGAAATAATCTTTGATTATTGTAATCTTTTTTATAATTTAATCCGTCTTATTCACAATAATTAGAGGGAGTTATGAAGAAGTTTATACTTGTTCTTCTGTTAGCGTTGGTACTCGGTATCATTGGAGTTATCACTTACGTTTCTACTGCTTTACCTGACGTGGGTGAACCAGAAAATATAAAAATTGAAGTTACTACGGAGATGTTAGAAAGAGGTAAATACCTCACCGAAACTGTTTCTGGATGTATAGATTGCCATTCAGTAAGGGATTTTACCAAATGGGCTGGCCCAGTTAAGCAAGAGACAAGAGGAGCTGGTGGCGAACATTGGACAGAAGAAATGGGTTTACCAGGTAATATTGTCTCAGCTAATATTACACCTTTTGCAATCGGTGATTGGACTGATGGAGAGATACTAAGAGCAATAACTGAAGGAGTAAGTAGAGATGGAAGAGCATTATTCCCTATTATGCCGTATCATAGTTATGCAAAATCTGACAAGAAAGATATATTTGCTATAATTGCTTACCTTAGAACTTTAGAACCAAATAATTCAATACCAGCTAAAACGGAACTCAATTTTCCTATGAGTTTGATAGTTAATCTAATCCCACAAAAAGCAGAGTTCAATGAAAAACCTGACGAGAATAATAAGGTAGAGCATGGTAAATATTTGGCAACAATTGCAGCTTGTGCCGATTGCCATACTCCTATGGATAAAGGGGAGTATATTGAAGGAATGGAGTTTGCAGGTGGCATGGAATTCAAATATCCGAATGGAAATATCAATAGATCTGCTAACTTGACACCTGATAAAAGAACAGGAATTGGTAACTTAACTGAAGATCAGTTTGTCTCTAAATTTAAAGAATATGCGGATAGTAATTATGTTATTCGTAATTTAAATGAAGGTGAAGTCAATACCATGATGCCTTGGTTGGTATATAGAAATTTGAAAGAATATGATTTGAAAGCAATTTATTCTTATCTTATGACTTTAAAACCTGTCAAAAACGAAATTAATTTATTTGAGAAGAAAAAGGAAAGTTAGAAAATGTATAAAATGTTAGCTTTATTTGTGATGTTATCTATTGTTTCTGTAACAGCACAAGAGGATTTGACCGAAAAGGATTTCCCGAAAATTGGATTAAATGGTAATTATAGAAATTCTACACCACAACCTCTTAGGATATTAGATGGGCTTGGTGGTAAAGATATGGTGTGGGACTATTCAACTCTTACAAATACACAAGATTTGGAACAAGTTTTGTGGAAGCCAATATCTGAAGCTTCTAAAGAGGCTCAAAGTGCTTTTCCAAAAGCAACATATTTCCAAACTCCTTCAGCTATATCTTCTGTAACAAACTTTTTTTCAGTTGATAATAGTTCACATAAATTACTAGGCTATAAGGTAGCTACAGATTTTTTAAAGCTTGATAAACCTATTGAGTACTATCCATACCCAATGAAGTTTGGACAAGAGTATGAGTCAAGTTATTCTTATGAATTCAGTGGTAGTAAAGCACAAAGCAAATACACAGTAGTTTATGATGGTTATGGTAAGTTACAGTTACCCGATATTACTATTGAAAATGCTTTTAGATTAAAGCAGATTACTAGAACTGTATTCGAAGATGACCTTTCTGACACTATAATATCAACTGAATTTAGATTCATCGAGTTTAAAACAGGTAGAGTAGTATTTACAGTAATAGAACAAGGTCCATCTGGAGATCCAAAGCAAAACAATTACCTTTATCAATATTTTGTATCGCCAATTATTAGTTCTGTGAACGAAGAGTTGAGTGCTAAAACGGAAGTTTATCCTAATCCATCAACTAGTTTTATAAGAGTAGATGTACCTAATAGCATGATATTAGATTATGATATAGTAGATCTAAACGGTAATACTATTAGTAGTTCTATTTATTCAAATATGATAGATGTATCTGGCTTAGCTGCTGGTACTTATTTTGTTAAAGCGAACTTGATTTCGAATGATGTAGTTTTGAAAAAGTTCATAAAGCAATAAGCTTTCTGTAATTAGGAAAGAAACATAAAAAGCCGTTTTAGAAAAAAATCTAAAACGGCTTTTTTTAGAATGATTTTATACTATTCGCTGACTTTACAAGTCTTAATACCGAAGATAGTATATAGAGGGCAAAAGCCGACTAGTGAAGTAAGTAGGAAAACTACTGCTAGTACTAGTAGTATTGTACCTAGCATTCCAGAGATTACTCCAGTGAAATAAAGTACTGCTACTATTACAGCAATTGCGATTCTTAGTATTTTATCTGCTGAACCCATATTCTTTTTCATAAAGACACCTTTAGTTTTTGAAAGTTATTTATAATTTAAGAGTTTTTACTCTTTAATTTAACAATTATTGTTTAATTAGTCAAGTTTTATAGAAAATAAATACAATTATACGATATGGAAACTAACACAATAATAGAGATAGTAGGGACAATCCTCAACTTAGCTTTTCTCATCTTAGTGATAAGAGAGAATATCTGGTGTTGGTTGTTCGGTATATTGGGCTCATTAGTAAGTATCTATTTATTCATAGAAACTAAGCTCTACTCTGAATCAATACTCTATAGCTATTATGTTATAATGGGTGTATATGGATGGCGTAAGTGGTCATCTCACAGCAAAGAGAACCCTTTCAAAGTTTCGGAAGTTTCCTTATTCGTGCATAGTGGATGGATTATCTTTTGTATAGCTCTTGCTATTTCTCTGGGCTGGCTCTTCACGAATTATACCGATGCTAATAATCCTTACTTCGATGCGTTTACTACTGTTTTTGCCTTTCTAGCCACTTACTTCGAGGCCATAAAGCTTCGCTCGGCGTGGTTCTATTGGATTGCGATTAATGGGTTTTCAGTGTGGCTCTATTTGGAGAGAGGATTAGAGATATATTCTGTACTTATGCTTATTTATTTTATTTTGTCATTCGTGGGTTTACTCAAATGGCAAAAGAGCTATAATCAAACAAAAATGGAACTATTATGATAAAAAAATTACTACTATTTATAACTGCTGGCTTGTTGCTGACATCTTGCATAGAGATAAACGTACACTATATAATCAATCCCGATAAATCAGGTAAAGTAGAGACTAGCTACCTAATGCCAGTTGACCCGATGGGGTTTGGTGCTTCGCTAGATGACCCAGAAGGTAAAGCGATGAAGGAAATACACAAAATGTTTGATGAATACCCAGGTGTTAGTACTTGGAATAATATCAAATATGAGTTTATCAATGATTCAGCTGACCTTGTAGTAAGTGCTACTGGGTATTTCGATAATTTTAATAGCTTGAAAGAAAAAGGAATGTTACCGTACGAAGTAAAGAAAGAAGGAAAAGACACATACTTCACTTTTAAGACTTATCTGGACTCTGTTCATACAGAAGGCGAGAAAGCTGAATTAAAATCACTAGATGAGCTAGGAATAACTGAGAAAGACCTACAAGACTCCGTTCGCAAGCTAAAACGTAACTTCAAGAAAGGATTGGGTATGTTTGCTATGATGATGAGCAATATCGAATTCAATACTACTTATGAGTTTGCTGGTACAATCTCTTCTCCAAGTGGTAACAAAATTGGTGACGGTACTAAGTTCAAAGTTGGGCTAGACGGTATGAAATTCCAAAACTATATGATGGAAGAGATGGACAATGACGAATACTACGAAAGTATAATCAGAGGTGCTTCTCCATTCGACGTAGATACTGAACCGTCAGAAAACCAAGAGATGAAGAAAATGGTTTTAGAATTCCTATCTGGTGAGAAAGAAGATATAAGTAAGATAAAAGTAGAGTTCGGCAAAGCAAAATTCGACTACAAGAAAGAACTTAAAAAAGCTAAAAAAGAGTGGGATAGCTGGAAGAAAAAGAATGCTAAGTTCAAAGAAGAAGAGAATATTAAAAAGTCTTAGGTGTAGGCAATTTACTAGAAACCAAAAAAACAGTAGCAAATAAGTAATTCAAAGCTCCTCGCATCATGCGGCACGGAGCTTTTTTTGTTGGTTTCCTCCGCTGATGGAGTTGGAAAATTATGATGCCTGAGCTGTGTAGAGGGCGAATTAGGGTATTTTGGACAAATGAAGTCGAGCGTAGTAAAGCCCCAGCGGGGCTAAATATCTGTAGTCCATTTAGTCACATTTCCTAATAGCCCCGTAGGGGTTGCATAATATAGGGACTAAAGTCCGAGGGTTTTGTGTTGACTCTGCTGTCCGTCGGTTAAAACCGGCGGCAATACATATTTCTGCCTGGACTCTTCATTCAATACGTTCATTCAGAGTGACGTTAAGCTTGAAGCCCCCTTGACAAAGGGGGTTTGGGGGATTCGGAGACGTATGAAATACGTTTCTACGATTCGTGATTAATGGCAATATCCTTCACCTAATTACCCCAAAGTTAACACTACCATAAGTACCTACCCGCCCACGATTAGTAAATCCTCTAGTAAGGTCGTCTCGGTAGTCTATCTCATTTTGTATTTCTGGGATTAGGTAGTTCCTATTACTGGCTGCCGAGCGGAAAAGTACTTTCGCATTGGGCTTTGCTACACGTTTTATCTCATTCCAAACTAAAAGCTGTGTGTCTTTATCTTCCCAAAACCAATCGAAATGGTCGAGCAATATGATATGCGAATAGCTATTATCAGGGCTGTTTTTCAATTGATTGAAGAACGTATCAGTTACTAAAGTTACATTATCTACATTTTGTTTTAATAATTCAAAGTTCTCTTCTTTCAGATAATTTGGACAAGTTTCCTTGGAGTACTGTCCATTTATATATAGAGACCAGAAGTAGTTTTGGGATAGTGGGAATTCTTTGAATACTGTTCGGAGTGACCCAACTATGAAGTCATACATATTGTGGTAGTCATTATGGACTTCAACTAGCTTTGCCTGAGCGTCAGGTATTCCTAGGAATGAAAGTGTGAATTTATTCTTTAGTAAAAGCTTAGCTATTATATTATCAAAGAGAATCTTTTCTAATTCTAAATGCAATTGGTATTGCTCATCTAGTGTGGAGCAATTTACCATCTCATTAACTTTATTGCGTAACTTCTTGTTGAATTTAAGATGATAATAGAACCCACGAGCTATTAGTCCCGAAGTACCATAGTGGTAAAATGGTAACTTGGATGTGAAGTAATGTCGCTTCTTTTTCCAAAACTGATATGCAGTAGGGGAGAGTTGCAGTTCTAATTTCCTCAAAAGCATTTCTATATCACTATATTTACCATACCCGAACAAATTGAAAAGCGTATCGTATTTGGAATTCTTGAATGTTGCAATTTTTAATTCAGCTAAAGCGTTCTGAGCTGGATTGAGGTCAACTGATGAAATAGAACGAGGGGAATCGAGCAAATAGTCGAGAATATTGTCCCCAGCACTAGTGATAGTAAGTATATCACTTTCGGAGTTAAGTCCAAGTAATTTTCTATCTATAGCAGGATCTTCCCAACTAGAATTAAAAATTAATTGGTCTTTAACAAAATATTTGAATAAAAAATTCATTTAATAGAAAACTTTTATTTAGATTGCAAACCTTGTTCTGACAAAATATGATATTTTAATGTTTGAAAAATAGTATTTCAGGAAATTTTGAAATTATTTTCGAAAAAACTTGGATATTAAATTTCAATCCATTAATTTTGTAAGCTCAATAATATTGGGGCAGGTACCGAAGCGGTCAACCGGGGCAGACTGTAAATCTGCTGGGAAATCCCTACGGAGGTTCGAATCCTTCCCTGCCCACAATTATATGATAATACAAGCGTGCGGGAGTAGCTCAGTTGGTAGAGCATCAGCCTTCCAAGCTGAGGGTCGCGGGTTCGAGTCTCGTCTCCCGCTCTAAAAACTATCGCAATTGAGCGACCAGCGTAGAAAAAAATACAAATTGAGATACTTCAATATCTCAATTTTTTTTCTGTTTAATGTGTGTGCTGGTGTAGCTCAGATGGCCAGAGCGCATCCTTGGTAAGGATGAGGTCGGCGGTTCAATTCCGCTCACTAGCTCTAGTATTAGGATAGAAACATGGACTTATACACGGGTGTAGCTCAATTGGTAGAGTAGTGGTCTCCAAAACCATTGGCTGTGGGTTCAAGTCCTACCACCCGTGCTAACTTTTAATAAAAGAGTTTTTTATGATAGCGAAAATTAAAAAAGTAACTGAAGAAGTAACTGCAGAGATGAAAAAAGTTGCTTGGCCCACAAAGGAACACCTTTGGAAGTCAAGCCAAATTGTCGTTGTAGTATCAGTAATTATTACGCTAATTGTCTCAGTTTTTGACTGGATAATATCTAATGGCGTTAATGCATTGTTTTCTTCATTCTAAGTAAAAAGACAGAATTTATATATGTACGATCCACAAGCACTAGAAGAAGAACGGAAAAAACCGAATTGGTACGCAATACGTACTTTTACGGGACACGAAGCTAAGGTAAAAAACCTAATTGAAGTTGAATCTAAGAGAATTGGAATTGACGATAGAATATTAGAAGTTATTATACCTGAAGAAACTGTGTTCGAGGTAAGAGGCGGTAAACGTCGTACTAAAACAAGGAACTTCCTACCGGGTTATATAATCTTGCACGCGGTTTTAGACCTAAAAGTACAAGATGTGATTCAGAATTTACCTTCTGTGGTTAGCTTTGTTGGGCGTCGTAATGACGCTACTCCTCTTCGTAAAGACGAAGTTAGTAGAATAATAGGCAGACTAGAAGAAAGAAAAGACATAGCAACTATTGATACTCAGTTCCAAGTTGGTGATCCTGTTAAGGTAATCGACGGCCCGTTCAATACGTTCTCTGGTTCTGTGAAAGAAGTGAATAACGAAAAACAAAAATTGAAAGTAGAAGTTGGAATTCTTGGACGTAAAACTCCAGTTGAGCTTGACTTTAGTCAAGTTGAAATAGAAAATCTAACTGATAATAATTAATATTTAAATAAAAGAGTTTATAATGGCTAAAAAAGTTGCTGGTACATTCAAGCTGCAGTTAAAAGCCGGTGAAGCGTCAATGGCCCCACCAGTAGGTCCTGCTTTCGGTCAAAGAGGTTTGAATGGTATGGAATTCGTAAAAGCATTTAACGCAATGACGCAGAAGGATAAGGGTCTTATCATTCCTGCGCAAGTTACGTTTTTTGCAGATAAGTCTTTTACGTTTGTTACCAAATCGCCTCCCGCTGCAGTACTAATCAAAGATATACTAAAGTTGAAAAGTGGTTCAGGTGAACCCAATAAGACAAAGGTTGGAGTTATCACTCGTGCACAATGCGAGGAAATAGCTAAAATTAAAATGGAAGATTTGAATTGTTCATCTATGGAATCAGCTGTTGATATGATCAAAGGAACAGCTAGAGCTATGGGCGTTAACTTCAAAGGATAATTTCATCCATCATAATTATTGGAAATCAAAATGAACAAACATGGTAAAAAGTACGCAGCAATTGCGACTAAAATAGACAAAAATAAAAAGTATTCCGTAGATGAAGCCATTGCATTTATAAAGTCAAACCCATCTGCAAAATTCGACGAGTCGTTCGAAATCTCTATGAACTTAGGGGTTGATCCTCGTAAATCTGACCAAAATATCCGTGGTACTGTATCATTACCTCACGGTACTGGTAAATCAGTAAGAGTATTAGTATTTGCTAAATCTCCTAAAGATAAAGAAGCATTGGATGCTGGTGCAGATTACGCTGGTCTTGACGAATACGTTGAGAAAATCAAATCTGGTTGGGCTGACGTAGATGTAATCGTAGCAACTCCTGACGTGATGGGTGAAGTTGGTAAACTAGGTCGTGTTTTAGGACCCCGTGGACTAATGCCTAATCCGAAAGTTGGAACAGTTACATTTGACGTAGCGAAAGCCGTTGAAGAACTTAAAGCTGGTAAGATTGAGTATCGTGTTGACAAATCTGGTAATATAGCCGGTGCTGTTGGCAAATGTACTTTCTCTGCAGAAGCTTTGAAAGATAACGTAAGCTTATTCTATGAAACTATATTGAAAAGCCGTCCATCTTCAGCTAAGGGTAAATATGTTAAAAATGTTTACGTTAGCTCTACAATGGGCCCTAGTATGAATATAGATGAAAGTAGTTTCAAAATAAGCTAATAACAATAGAAATAAACAAAAAATTTACGCACTCTAATTAAATGCTTCTACATTTAATCCGTAATTGGATAACAAAAGGTAACTAACACAATGATTACATTAGAGAAGAAAAAACAAATAGTCGAAGAGATAAAAGGATATCTTGAGAAAGCTAGTGCTGCTTATCTAATTGACTTTGAATCTATGACTGTAGCTGAGGCGAATAAGTTCCGAACAGAACTTCGTGCAGGCGGTTTTGATTACAAAGTAGCTAAGAACACAGCGTTCCGTCGTGCAATAGAAGGCAATGAAAATTTTGCTTTCCCTGAGACGGATTTCAAAGGTTATTCTGGAATGGTATTCGGTTATGAAGATCCAGTTACTCCTGCTAAAATCATCAAGAAAGCTTTCGATGACAAAGAAAGACCAAAGTTAAAAGCAGCCATCATAGATGGTAAGTACTTTGATAGTACTCAGCTTAAAACATTGGCTTCATTGCCTACGAAAGAAGATATCATGGCTGCAATCGTTGGTTCAATCAACGCTCCAGCTTCTGGTATTCATGGTGCAATTAGTGCAGTAATGCGCGATCTAGCTAACGTGATACACGTAGCAATTAAATCAAAAAGCGATGTCGCTTAATTTTATTAAATAGTAAACAATATTTTTTTATTAGGAGTTTTATATGTCTGAAATAGTTGAAAAGCTAGTTGAACAAATTGGTGCTTTAACATTAGTTGAAGCTGCAGCTTTGAAAGAAGCTTTAGAAGAAAAATTCGGTGTTAGCGCTGCTGCACCTATGATGATGGCTGCTGCTGGCGGAGACGCTGGTGCTGCTGAAGAAGCTAAAGATAGCTTTGACGTAGAATTGACTGACATCGGAGCTAGCAAGCTTAATGTTATCAAAGCAGTTAGAGAAATCACTGGTCTTGGCTTGAAAGAAGCTAAAGAAAAAGTTGAATCTGCTCCTTGTATCGTAAAAGACGGTGCGAACAAAGCAGAAGCTGACGAACTAAAAGCTAAGCTTGAAGAAGCTGGTGCTAAAGTTACGTTAAAATAATTCTATGAATTAATCGGCTAGGCGATATAACTTTATCGCTTAGTCGATATATTTTTTAAAAAGTATTGATAAATTTATCTAATAAAAAACATATTCTGATATAGATTCAGGGTTTTTTGACCAAATACCTTAAGTTAGGTGCTTCGTCAAAAAATCCTTTTCCTGTATAAAGAACACGAAGAAATCGGAGTACTTCAAATATGAGTGCCATTACTAAGGAAACTATTAATTCTACGTTGGTTCAAAAATACCCAAAGTTAACTACTTCTAGGGGTATTCATAGACTAAGAGATAGAGTTACCTTTGCAAAATCTAATATTTCTAAATCTAACTATCCGGATTTGTTGAACATCCAAGTAGAAGCTTATGATGACTTCTTACAAGAGAATGTTCCTCCTCACAAAAGAGAGATGAAAGGACTTCAACAGTCTTTCCATCAGAATTTCCCTATCTTGGATAATTCAGAAATATTTCAGTTAGAATTCATCGAATATACTATTGAAAAACCAAAATATTCAGAAGAAGAATGTAGAGAAAGAGAACTTACTTACTCTAAACCGTTAAAAGCTAAACTTAGATTATCAAGTAAAGCTGATAAAGAATCTGAGGACTATATAGAAGCTGTTGAACAAGAAGTATATCTTGGTAACATTCCTTCTATGACTCCAAAGGGTACTTTTATCATCAACGGTGCTGAAAGAGTAATCGTATCACAAATCCACCGTTCACCTGGTGTGTTCTTTGATGATGCAGTTCACCCTAACGGAACACGTATCTATTCAGCTCGTATCATACCTTTCAGAGGGTCATGGGTCGAGTTTACTACTGATATACACGAAATAATGTATGCGTATATCGATAGAAAGAAAAAGTTCCCAGTTACAACTTTGCTTCGTGCTATCGGATATTCTTCAGATGAAGATATCCTATCACTATTTGGTCTAGCTAATGATTATAAGTTAGAAGAAGTTGGCGATGATCACATCGGTCGTAAAATAGCATCTGATGTTATCGATATGGCTACTGGTGAAATCATAGCTACTCGTGATATGGTATTGGACGAAGAACTATTCAAGAAATTAAAAGAATCAGATGCTGAAGACATAAAGCTTTACGGCTTTATAGACCCAACTGATGAGCCACTTATCGCTCGTACTATTACCAAAGATACTTCTCGTAACAGAGATGACGCTTTGGAGTCAATATATAGAACGTTAAGATCAAGTGAGCCGCCAGATGTAGAAACAGCAGAATTATTATTAGAAAGATTATTTTTCAGCGATAAGAGATATGATTTAGGTATAGTAGGTAGATATAGATTAAACGACCGTTTGGGTCTTGATATTGATGAATCTACTACTACTTTAACTAACACTGATATCGTTGAAATTATCAAACAACTTATAGAGCTACACACAGCTAAACACACTGGTGACGATATTGATCACTTAGGTAATCGTCGTGTTAGAACTGTAGGTGAGCAACTTGGATCACAATTCAACGTTGGTCTTGCTCGTATGGCTCGTACTATAAAAGAAAGATTAAGTATCCACGATGGTGAGAACCTAACTCCATCTGAGTTAGTTAACGCTAGAACTATTAGTTCAGTTGTGAATCAATTCTTTGGTACTAACCAACTATCTCAGTTTATGGATCAAACGAATCCACTTGCAGAGATAACTCACAAAAGAAGAACATCAGCATTAGGCCCAGGTGGTCTAACAAGAGAAAGAGCTGGTTTCGAGGTACGTGACGTTCACTATACACATTATGGTCGTCTATGTCCTATTGAAACTCCTGAGGGTCCGAATATCGGTCTAATCTCTTCTCTTGCAATCCATGCAGAGATTAATACTTTAGGTTTCATCCAAACTCCTTACCGTAAAGTAATTAACGGTATAGTAACGGAAGACATAGAGTATTTGACTGCTGAGAAAGAAGATGGTAAAGTAATATGTACTTGTTCTACACTTACAGATGAAAATGGTAGATTAATCGGTGATAGAGTAAAAGCTCGTCAATCTGGTGATTTCGTACTTGTTTCTGCTGAAGAAGTAGATTATATTGACGTATCTACAGATCAGATTACATCACTTGCATCTTCTATGATTCCATTCCTTGAGCATGATGATGCCAACCGTGCCCTGATGGGTGCGAATATGCAACGTCAAGCAGTGCCTCTATTAGATCCACATGCACCTATCGTAGGTACTGGTATGGAAGCTAAAGCGGCTAAAGATTCTAAGACAATGATATTGGCTGAATCTGACGGGATTGTTGAGTATGTGAGTGCGAAGGAAATTCGTGTTCGCTACGAAGATAAGAGAACAGAAGATGATAGAATTACCGGTTTCGAATTCGAAGAAGTAAAAACTTACAAATTATTAAAGTTCTTCAGAACTAACCAAGATACTTGTATTAACCAAAAGCCACTAGTATTAGCTGGTCAGAGAGTAGTAGAAGGTCAGCCATTATGTGATGGTGCTTCGACTGAACAAGCCGAACTTGGATTAGGACAAAACGTTTTAGTAGCATTCATGCCTTGGAGAGGGTACAACTTTGAGGATGCGATTATCGTATCTGAGAGATTTGTAGCCGAAGACGTATTTACTTCTATTCATATAGAAGAATTTACACTTCAGGTAAGAGATACTAAACGTGGTGAAGAAGAATTTACACGTGAGATTCCTAACGTAAGTGAAGAATCAACTAAAGACCTTGATGAACACGGTATAGTCCGTTCAGGAGCAAAAGTCGGTGAGGGTGATATCCTTATTGGTAAGATTACTCCTAAAGGTGAAACAGATCCAACTCCGGAAGAGAAATTACTAAGAGCAATCTTTGGTGATAAAGCTGGTGATGTAAAAGATGTTTCTCTGAAAGGTAGCCCTGGACTAAAAGGTGTGGTTATCAATACGAAACTATTCTCTAGAAGAGTATTGACTACTGACAAAGAAATCAGAACAAGAGAAAGAAAACGTAAAGAAGCAATCGCTAGAAGAGAACGTAAAGTTGTTAAGCAAGTGGACGAAGAGTTCATCGGCAGATTAGGCACAATACTACTAGATAAGAAAATCTTGGGTATGAAGCTGAACAATAACGTAAACGTATATCGTGGTGGATCAAATGTAACAACTGCTGATTTGCTTGATAAATTTGAAGAAGGATTGCTAAAACCAGAATTGCTAGATGTTGACGCGGGTATAGTAGAAGATGAAAAAACTTCTTCTTTACTTAAAGATTTATACGTTAACTACTTGAAATACAGAAATGATGTCAAAACAGACTTCAAAACTGAGAAAAACAAGTTAGCTGCTGGTGATGAATTACAACCGGGTATCTTACAAATGGCTAAAGTTTATGTTGCTAAAAAGCGTAAACTACAAGTTGGTGATAAGATGGCGGGTCGTCACGGTAACAAGGGTATTGTATCTAAGGTTGTAAAGCTTGAAGATATGCCATTCTTGCCAGACGGAACTCCTGTCGATATAGTTCTTAACCCACTAGGTGTACCTTCGCGTATGAACTTGGGTCAATTATATGAGACTGCACTAGGTTGGGCCGGTAAAAATATGGGTGTACACTTTGCTACTCCTATCTTTGATGGTGGAACTTGGGAAGAAGTTGGAGACTTCCTTGAGGAAGCTGGTTTACCAAGAAACGGTAAAACAAAACTTATAGATGGTAGAACTGGAGAAGCATTTGATCAAGAAGTAACAGTTGGGTATATTTATATGCTTAAACTATCTCACTTGGTTGAAGATAAGCTTCACGCACGTTCAATCGGTCCATACTCACTAATAACTCAACAGCCTCTTGGTGGTAAAGCACAATTTGGTGGTCAGAGATTAGGAGAGATGGAAGTATGGGCACTAGAAGCTTATGGAGCTGCTCATACTCTACAAGAGATGCTAACTCTCAAGTCTGATGATGTACAAGGTAGAGCAAAAATGTACGAAGCGATTGTAAAAGGTGATAACTTACCTAACCCTAATATACCTGAATCATTCAACGTATTAGTAAGGGAACTACAAGGTCTTTGTTTAGATATAGAAATTGAATAAACTAAAAAAATATAAATAGGAGTACTCCTATGCAATCAATACCATTACCGAAAAAAGGTTATGATAAAATTTCCATCAAGATTGCTTCGCCAGATGACATACTAAATAGGTCAAGAGGTGAAGTAACTAAGCCGGAAACTATCAACTATAGATCTTTCAGACCAGAAAAGGATGGACTTTTCTGTGAGAAGATATTCGGCCCGATCAAAGATTGGGAATGTGCGTGTGGTAAGTATAAAAGAATAAGATACAAAGGTATTGTATGTGATAGATGTGGGGTAGAAGTTACCCAAAAATCTGTACGTCGTGAACGTATGGGCCACATCATGCTTGCAGTTCCTGTTGTTCACGTATGGTTCCTTCGTACGCTGCCTAGTAAGATAGCAGGTATATTGGGTATGACTACTAAAGATGTAGAGCGTATTGCTTACTACGAATCTTATGTAGTTGTTCAGCCAGGTACAACTGGTCTTCAAATCAAAGATTTGTTGACAGAAGAGCAGTATCTAGAAGTAATAGATTCATTGCCACCAGAACACTTTGAATTAGATGATGAAGACGAAGCTAAGTTCGTTGCTCTAATCGGTGGAGAAGCAATCAAAGAACTTCTAAAAAGGGTTAAACCTATAGAAGATTACCATAGATTGAAAGAAAGATTAAAAACTGAAACTTCGCAAACTAGAAAGAAAGATATTCTAAAACGTTTGACTATCTTAGATTCATTCGGTCCGAATGCTGAAAAAGAAATGCCAAATGATCCTGATTGGATGGTTTTAGATATTATTCCAGTTATTCCACCAGACCTAAGACCATTAGTGCCTTTGGAAGGTGGTAGATTTGCGACTTCTGATTTGAATGACCTTTACAGAAGGGTTATAATCAGAAATAATAGACTAAAAAGACTAATCGATATCAAAGCTCCTGAAGTTATTCTTAGAAATGAGAAACGTATGCTTCAAGAATCAGTCGATGCACTATTCGATAATTCGAGAAGAGCTGTTCGTAGTGATTCACAAAGAGCATTGAAATCATTAGCAGATACATTGAAAGGAAAATCTGGTAGATTCCGTCAGAACTTACTTGGTAAACGTGTTGACTATTCTGGTCGTTCGGTTATCGTTGTTGGTCCTGAGTTGAAACTACACGAATGTGGTCTTCCTAAAGATATGGCTGTTGAGCTATTCAAACCATTTATCATACGTAAGTTGATAGAGCGTGGATATGTGAAAACAGTTAAGTCAGCTAAAAAATTAGTAGAAAGAAAGACAGATGAAGTTTGGGATATATTGGAAAAAGTAATTCAGGGTCACCCTGTTATGCTTAACCGTGCACCAACGCTTCACCGTTTGGGTATCCAAGCGTTCCAACCTAGATTGGTCGAAGGTAAAGCGATTCAGCTTCACCCATTAGTATGTACTGCATTCAACGCCGATTTTGACGGTGATCAGATGGCAGTCCATCTTCCAATTAGTTACGAAGCTCAACTAGAAGCATTCTTACTTATTCTTGCACCTCATAATATTATGCATACGCAGAATGGTGATCCTATCGCTGTTCCATCGCAAGATATGGTATTGGGTGTGTATTACCTAACTAAACATAAGCCAGACGCTCACGGCGAAGGCAAAATGTTCGGTAATACTGAAGAAGTTAAATTAGCTTATGACAATAAGATTGTTCATTTGCACGCTAAAATTAAGCTTCGTTGGAATGGGAAAATAATAGAAACTACAGTTGGTAGAGCTATGTTTAACGACATAGTACCTGTTGAACTGGGCTACATTAATGAGTTATTGACTAAGAAACGTTTAAGACAAATCATTGGTTCTTGCTTTAGAGCTGCTGGTCTGGATGTAACAGTAAAATTCTTAGACAAGCTAAAAGAACTTGGTTTCTTCTATGCAACTCGTGGTGGTCTTTCTGTTAGTATCCATGACGTAAAGATTCCTGAATTGAAAACTAAAATCATTGACGCTGCTGATAAGAAAGTAGAAGGTATTGAGTCTGCTTATATCAACGGTGTAATCAGTGGTGGTGAAAGATATAATAAAATTATCGATACATGGTCAAATGCGACTAACAAAGTTGCCGATAAACTTTATTCTGAAATAGCAAAAGACAAGCAAGGATTTAACTCATTCTGGATGATGCTTGACTCTCAAGCGAGAGGGTCAAAAGAGCAAATCCGTCAGTTAGCTGGTATGCGTGGTCTGATGGCGAAACCTAAGAAATCAGTTTCTGGTTCAACGGGTGAGCTAATCGAAAACCCAATTATCTCTAACTTTAAGGAAGGTTTATCTATCCTTGAGTACTTTATCTCTACTCACGGTGCTCGTAAAGGTCTTGCCGATACAGCATTGAAAACTGCAGATGCGGGTTATTTGACTCGTAGATTGCATGATGTAGCACAAGATATGATCATAACTGATCGTGACTGTGGTACTATCAGGGGTGTTGAGATGGAAGCACTTAAAGATGGTGAAGAAGTTAAAGAGCCGCTTTATGAAAGAATACTTGGTCGTGTTGCTCTAATAGATGTTCATGATCATATTACTGATGAGTTACTAGTTAACGCTGGTGAAATTATCGATGAAGATAAAGCTCAGAGAATAGAAGGTTCTTCAGTTGAGAAAGTTAATATTCGTTCTGTACTTACATGCGAAAACCGTCGTGGTGTTTGTGCTAAGTGTTATGGACGTAATATGTCAACTTCACGTCTTGTGGACGTAGGGGAAGCAGTTGGTACTATAGCTTCACAATCAATCGGTGAACCCGGTACACAGCTTACTCTAAGAACGTTCCACACAGGTGGATCTGCTTCTTTGGTAGCTTCTCAATCAACTGTTAATGCCAAATTTGACGGTATTATTCAGTTCGAGAATATGAGAACTGTAACTTCGCACAGTGAATCTGGCGAAATTATGATTGTTGTTTCACGTAGTGGTGTTATCAATATTATTGACCCAGAGTCTAACCGTAAATTAACATCTTATGATGCTACTTATGGTGCAACTATCGAAGTTCAAGATGGCGATAAAGTAACTAAGGGACAACTAATCTACGAATGGGATCCATATAACTCTTCTATCGTATCGGAAGTAGCAGGTAAAGTAAATTATAAAGATTTAGTACCGAATGTTACTTACCGTGAAGTGAATGATGAGCAAACTGGTCACATTACGAAAGTAGTTATTGATTCTAGAGATAGAACTAAATCTCCTACTATCGAAATACTTGATGAAGCAGGCGAAGTTATACGTACATACAACATACCTTCTCGTTCTCAACTAAGAGTAGAGAATAATGAGGATATCGGGTCAGGTACACAATTAGTTAAGATTGCAAGAGACATGGGTCGTACAAGAGATATCACGGGTGGTTTGCCTAGGGTAACTGAATTGTTCGAGGCACGTTCTCCGCATAATCCGGCTATTGTTACTGAAATCGATGGTATCGTTTCATTCGAGAAACCTAAGCGTAATCAACGTGTTGTAAAAATTACTTCACTCGATGAAAGGACTGAATCAGAATACTTAGTACCTGTAGGACGTCATATATTGGTTCAAGAGAAAGACTTTATCCGTGCTGGTGATAGAATATCTGAAGGTTCAATCAACCCTCACGATATCTTGAAGATCAAAGGACCAAACGCAGTTCAAGAATACTTAGTAAATGAAATACAAGAAGTTTACCGTATGCAAGGTGTTAAGCTGAATGATAAGCACATAGAAGTAATTGTTCGTCAAATGCTTCAGAAAGTGAAAATCATTGATTCGGGTGATACACACATGCTAGAAAACGAGAACTTTGATAAGATTAGATTTATAGATGATAACGAAGCTGTTAAATCGCTAGTAGTCGTAACTGACAAAGGTGATTCGAACTACAACGAAAATTATCTATATCCGAGAAGAAAAGTAAAAGCTGTAGTTAAAGACTTGAAGAAAAAAGGCAAAACACCTCCAGAATTCAGAGCAGCAGAGCCGTCTATCGGTGATCCAATACTATTGGGTATCACTCAGGCATCTCTGAAAACTGAAAGCTGGCTGTCAGCTGCTTCTTTCCAACAGACTACTGCAGTTCTATCAGACGCTTCTATTTCGGCTAAGGTCGATTTCCTTAATGGCTTGAAAGAAAACATTATCTTGGGTCAACTAATACCGGCTGGTACTGGTTTACGTAAATACCAAGATATGCATATAGCAAGTACTATTGGTAATATATTCGGACACAATCCGAAGCCAGTTGAGGAAGTAACAGAAGAGAAGATAGAAGCTTAATACTTCTGACTTAAGATTAAATTACAAAAGCCGAATTAGTTGAAACTGATTCGGTTTTTTTATGTTTGATTCTACTTCGGATGTAGTGGCTTATTGTCTGGCCGTGGGGGAGAAGCCCCTTTCTTTTTAGTCATTATAGGACTATTTGCTTTCGTTGTCTGGATTACACTATAGAGTATAAATATAATAACTATAGCCCCAAATGCGATATTATAAATAAAATCTATGTCACCAAACCCTTGATTACCTATTGTGAATAGTGCAATAGCCAGTTTTATGAATATGAATATCGCGATTCCCGATAGAATCTTTTTTATGATACTAGTTTTTTGATTCATACTAACTGCTTATTATTAAAGTTGATTACTTCGCAAGATTCTTGATTTCTTGATCAGTGAGTACTCTGCTAAATACTATTACATCATCTATAGCCCCGTGGAATGAGCTAAGCTGGTCTTGTCTTCCACCTATACTTGGATTCAATTTCGATGCCTGAGGCACTGGAAACCCTGAAAGGATACCATTGACAACGCCATTTAAGTAATACCTTACAGTACCATTATTAAATGAAATAGCTATATGATTCCAAGTACCAATTTCTAATTGGTCATTGAATGTTTCGTGCATTTTAGCATTATTATTACCGTAAGTAGTAAAATAAACAAAGCCATTTTTCTCAACTCCCAAATTATAAGATGCTAAGCTATCGCCTGCACCTCCCCATTGTGAGAAACAATCAAAATTCCCTACACCGCCATTCTCACCACGCGATTGCGCTTGATTTACCCATAAAGCTATAGTGAAGGTGTTTTTCAATCTAATATTTTTACTTAGTAATATTTTAGAATCTAAAGTTTGATGGAGACCATTAAAATTTGCTGCACTGTTTGTGGTATTTTTGCGATCTTTCACATAGAATACACCTTCTTCTGTCCCGTTGTACTTATTCGGTCCAGAATCATCAGCATTTCCATTCAATTTCCAATAACCAACTAGTGATTGAGTATTAATTGAAGTTGTATCTTTATAAGTGTATTCGAATATATCGCTCTCTACCGAATAGCTTTTATCTTTAGCATCGACTCTCCAATAATACTTGTCAGTCTCATTGAAGTCATAATTGTAAATATACGAGGTGCTGGTTAAATTAGAATCAAGCAAAAAAAGTTGGCTTTTACTAGTTCCTAAGTATATATCATATAGCAATTCATCTCCGTCTATGTCATTACCAGACCAATTAAACTCTACTTCATTGCTATGTATTATCTCATCCATTGCTGGCGTAATTAGTTTCGGCTTGTCTGGTTTATTGTTCACCCCATATTCGAATTCGTATGTCTCACTGCTAACGGACTGAAATAAATTAGACGATACAACTTTCCAATAATATGTTGTGTTCTTTTGAAATGTGAATTCAAAATTGAATGAACTTTTTTTCAAGTTCGTTGCTATTGCGGATAGATTATCTGTGTCAGTACCGAAGTAAACGCTAAATGAAATGTCTTTATTATCAATATCTTCTGCATACCATCTGAATAACAATTCGGTTGTCGATATTGTAGCTCGGTTAAGTGGTGATATTAGTTCGGGTTTAAAGGGTTTTTCGTTACTAGTCGAATCTGGAATAAGTGGGAAAAGTATTTCTTTAGCTGTTGTGTTACTATTAACTTTTATTGGGCTTCTCAACTCAGAATATCCATATTTCTGTAATATGATTTCGTATTCACCTTCTTCTACACCTTCTAAAACAAACTTGCCTTCCGAATCAGTTTTACTAGTTCGTGATAAAGGGGCTGTTGTTACAAACACTCCATCGACTGGTAAATCTGTAATATAGTTTATTACTTTTCCGCTAATATTATGTGTCTCTGTTTTTGGTATAACTGGATTTGCATCGTCACTACAAGAAACGAGTACTAATAAGATTAGGGTTGATATAATAATACTATTCATTAGTTATCCTTATTTTTTCTCTTGATATATTTTTAGAATTTCTTCTTCATTAAGCTGACGTTCAAATAAATACACATCGTCAATTGCACCGTGATAAGAGCTTAGTTGGTCTTGTCTTCCACCAATAGTTACACCCAGTATTGAATTTTGAGGAATTTGGAACCCAGAAACAACATTATCTTGTTCACCATTTATATAGAATGTTGCTGTACCTTCTTTAAAAGTAACAGCTATATGCTGCCATATCAGTTTAGACACAGCCACTTCCGATAGTTTATCTGTGGTTTTATTATTATAAGTACTCAGGAAGATTTTTAAATCTTTTTGGATCCCAAATGACCAAGAAGCGTTGCTTTTAGCTGCTGCTCCCCATTTCGAGACACATTCAAAATAGCCAACGTTCCCATTTTCGCCTAATGTTTGATTTGGTTTTATCCATAACGCAATAGTAAATTCATTTGATAACTGTATCGTATTTGGTAATATAATCTTTGAGTTTACACTTGGATTACCGTTGAAACTCGCCGCTTGTTCAGGATTATTAATTCTATCATCTACAAACGTCACATTCTGAATAGTGCTACTATAGTTATAAGGACCACTATCAACCGCATCTCCATCTAACTTCCAATTTCCTACCATATCCGGTAAGTCTACTATTATTATTTCTTTATATTGGAAACTAAAAGTATCACTAATGTTAAAACTATAGTTATCCTTTGCTACAACATACCATTGATAGTTGTCTGATTCATTTAGATTGAATTCAAATTCCAAAGTCTTATCCTTTATATCATTCGCTAATAATTGAAACTCTGCCCCTATATTTCGGAAGAAAACATCATACTTTAAACTATCATTATCTATATCTTCGCATTCCCATTTGAATTTGAATTTTTTGGAACCAGTAGTGGACTTATCATTAGGGAACAAAAGTGTGGGTTCATTAGGTTTAGTGTTCTGTGATTCGATTGAAGTTATGAATAGCTCAATATCATTAGTTAGTCTATCACTGACCTTAATTACAGAAGCATAAGCAAAATAATCATTATGCTTTACATGTATATCATACAAACCGGGGCTTATTTCAAGTAATTCAAATTTCCCATTTTCATCTGTTCTAGTTGATGAAGTTATTGGAAACGTACTAATTTTAACACCACTTACAGGCAACTCTGTAATAATATCATAAACATATCCTTTGATAGTACCCTTTAATAATGGGTCTGTACTATCAATAGGTGCAGTAGGAGTAGCTTCATCACCACAAGATGCAAGCAATAATAACATAAGGGTTGATAATAAAATATTCTTCATTGTAATTCCTTAATTTTACTCTTGATATAGTTTTAGAATCTCATCATCATTTAGTTGACGATCAAAAATATACAAATCATCAATTGCGCCATGATAAGAACTTAATTGGTCTTGTCTTCCACCTATAGATGCGCTTAAGTCGGAATTCTGAGGTAATTGTAAACCAGAAACGGTATTATCTAGTTTTCCATTCAGGTAGAATGTTGCATTGCCGTTTCTATATGTAACAGCAATGTGTTGCCATATCAGTTTTGTTATTGTTTTGGTGGAAAGTCTATCGGTACTTGAAGTATTATATGTACTTAGGAATAATTTTGAGTCTTTCTGAATCCCAAAAGCCCAAGAAGCGTGGCCTTTAGCTGCTGCTCCCCATTTCGAGACACATTCAAAATAGCCTACGTTCCCATTTTCTCCAAGTGAAGGATCTGGTTTAACCCAAAGACTTATTGTAAATTGACTGTCTAGTTGAAACGATTTTGGTAATATTATTTTCGAAGAAATATTACTTTGCCCTTTAAAACTAGCGGCATTATTAGGGTCAGAGTATCTGTCGTCAACAAATGTTACATTCTGTAAAATAGTTTCAAATTTGTAGGGACCCAAATCAACACCATCTTTATCAAATTTCAAATATGCTTTCAGGTTTGGAATTTCAGTAATATTCAAATCTTTAAATGTAAAAGTATTTGTGTCGCTGATTGCAGAGGCATACTTGTCTTTAACGACAACATACCATCGGTATTCAACTGTTTCAATGAAATCATATTGAAAACTATAAGTTTTAGCACTTATATCATCTTTCAATAATTCAAAAGCCCCACCATTTACACTGAAATATAAGTCTGTAAGCAGACTATCTTTATCTATGTCATTAGTGAACCATCTAAAGCTGAATGATTTGAATGATATGCTCGAAGTGTTTGCAGGGAAAACAAGTAATGGTTTATCAGGAGCAGTATTAACAGATTCGTAAGAAATCATTTTGAGTTCAATGTCATTAGTAATTTGGTCACTCACTTTTATTCTAGCGGAATATCTGAAGTATTCATCATGAGTGATTATTAGATTGTAAATATCTGGGCCAACATTAGGTAATTCAAAAATACCGTTTTCATCACTTCTTGTAGTTGATGTTAGAGGATCAGTCGTAATAAATGCACCAACAATAGGTGTATTAGTAATACTGTCTAGCAAGGTTCCTTTTATACTACCCTTTACTATTCGATTGTCAGTGTCCGGTGCCGTAGTGTTATATTCGTCACCACACGCCGCAAGTAATAAAAGTAGAACCGAAAATAAGAAACTTTTCATCTCTAAATAAACCCTTTGTTGACTATTTCATGGAACAAAGATAATTAAAATAGAAATATATAAAAACTATTTAAAAAAATATCAAATTTGTTTTGTAGATTAAATATATTCTTCTTAATTTTGTTATCTGTATGAAATCTCAAAAAGTAAAATGTGTGTTTTGAGAATTCTAAACATAGAAAATTTAGAAAAATAAAAAATTTCGTAGGTCTATTATAATGTTTAATATTGAAAAACTTCGTAATATTGGTATAGCTGCTCATATTGACTCTGGTAAAACAACAGTTTCTGAGCGTATATTATTTTATACTGGTAAAATCCATAAGATATCTGAAGTGCGTGGTAAAGATGGTGTTGGTGCTAAGATGGACAGCATGGAGCTGGAAAGAGAAAAAGGTATCACTATCCAATCTGCTGCAACTTTCTGTGAATGGAAAGGTCACTCTATTAACGTTATTGATACGCCTGGTCACATTGACTTCACAGTTGAAGTTGAGCGTTCACTAAGAGTATTGGATGGTGCAGTTCTTGTACTTTGTTCAGTAGCTGGTGTTCAATCTCAATCAATCACTGTAGATAGACAGATGCGTCGTTATGGTGTACCTCGTCTTGCATTTATTAATAAATGTGACAGATCGGGCGCTAATCCAGATAGAGTTATTGGTCAACTTAAAGATAAGTTGAAGCACAACCCTGTTCAGATTACTATGGAAGTAGAACTTGAAGATAAATTCAATGGTATTATTGACCTTTTGAAGATGAAAGCTCTATACTTTGAGGGTGATGACGGAGAGATAATCGTAGAGAAAGAGATTCCTGAAGATAAATTAGCTCGTGCGAAAGAGAAAAGAGTTAAAATGATTGAAGGGCTTGCTGACTTTGACGACACTATTGCAGAAAAATTCCTAATGGAAGAAGATATCTCAATAGAAGAATTACAACAAGCAATAAGAAACACTACTATATCTCAGGATATTACACCTGTACTAGTTGGTACGGCACTTAAAAATCAAGGTGTTCAAACTTTGTTGGATGCTGTGATTGATTATTTGCCTAATCCTAAAGAAGTAGAAAACTTTGCTTTAGATTTAGATCAAGAAGAGAAAAAAGTTCCTTTAGATATTAATCCTGATAAACCACTTGTGGCTTTAGCATTCAAATTAGAAGATGGTCAATTTGGTCAGCTTACTTATATGAGAATCTATCAAGGTGTATTGACAAAAGGCGAAAATATATTTAATACAAGTACTGATAAGAAATTTAAGATACCTAGATTGGTAAGAATGCACTCAGACGAAATGGTTGAGATTGAAACAGCACAAGCTGGTGATATCGTTGCTACTTTCGGTATTGATTGTGCATCAGGTGATACTTTTGGTGATGGTAAATTGCATTACTCTATGGAGTCTATGTACATTGCTAATCCAGTTATTGAGTTAACAGTTAAGCCGAAAGATAAAGCTGGCCAAGTGAATTTCTCGAAAGCACTTAATAGATTTACTAAAGAAGATCCTACATTCCAAGTTTCTCGTGATGATGAAACGGGTGATACTATTATCAAAGGAATGGGTGAGCTTCACTTAGAAATCTATATAGAAAGAATAAAACGTGAATTTAAGACTGATATCATTGTAGGTGAGCCAAAAGTAGCTTACAGAGAAGCGATAAGTATGGCTATCGACTACGATTATACTCATAAGAAGCAATCAGGTGGTTCTGGTCAATATGCTCGTATAGCGGGTACATTTGAGCCAATGGAAGCAAGTGCTGAAGAAAGCTATTCTTTTGAAAACAAAATTGTCGGTGGTTCTGTTCCTAGAGAATATATACCTGCAGTAGATAAAGGTTTCCAAGAGCAATTGAAAGAAGGTGTGTTAATAGGCCAACCAGTAGTGGGCGTGAAAGCTTTACTTAATGATGGTTCAACTCACGCGGTCGATTCATCAGACGGTGCATTTAAAATCGCAGCAAAGGCTGCAATTAGAGAATCTCTAAGAAAAGCTGGTCCCGTTATTCTAGAACCAATTATGAAACTAGAAACAAGTTGTCCTGAAGAATTCCAAGGTGTTGTAATCGGTCAAATAAACCAAAGACGTGGATTAATTCTTACAACAACAATGGATGCTACTTATGTAGTAGTTGAAGCTGAAGTTCCTTTGAAGGAAATGTTTGGTTATTCTACAGACTTGCGTTCAGCAACTCAAGGTAAAGGAGAATTCACAATGGAATTCGCAAAATACGAAAGAGTGCCGAAATCTGTACAAGAAGAAATTATAAGAGCTTACGAAGAGCAAGAAGCTCAAAAGTAAAATAATATTAAAATAATGTCGAAATAGTTTTGAGATTGTAAATAAAAGTATTAACTTTGCAACCTATATTTATTACGGCAATGAAAAAAATAACGGAGAGCTTTAGTGCCTACTATAAGTCAATTAGTTAGAAAAGGAAGAAAGAAGCAGATAAAGAAAAGTAAATCTGCCGCTTTGGTGAATTGTCCCCAAAGAAAAGGTGTGTGTACAAGAGTATATACTACTACACCTAAGAAACCAAACTCTGCACTTAGAAAAGTGGCTCGTGTTAGATTGACTTCTGGTTTTGAAGTCTCAGCTTACATAGGCGGAGAAGGTCATAACTTGCAAGAGCACTCTATAGTAGTTGTTAGAGGCGGTAGAGTAAAAGATTTACCAGGTGTTAGGTATCACATCGTGAGAGGTACTGCTGATACACAAGGTGTAGAAGGAAGAAAACAAGGTCGTTCAAAATACGGCACTAAAAAACCTAAGTAAATAAAGAATTGAAATGAGAAAGAAACAAGCAGAAAAACGTAGAATAAGTGCAGACCCTCAGTATAATGATTTGATAGTTGCAAAATTTATCAATATCATCATGGATGACGGTAAGAAGGCAGTTGCAAGTAAATTAGTTTACAAAGCATTCACTGAAGTTGGTGAGAAGACAGAAAGAAGTCCTCTTGAAGTTTTCAGAGAAGCTTTGACTAATGTAGCTCCAATGCTAGAAGTAAAGTCACGTAGAGTAGGTGGTGCAACTTACCAAGTACCTCAGGAAGTTAGAGAAGACAGAAGAGTTGCTTTGGCACTACGTTGGATCAAATCGTTCTCAAATGCTCGTAGAGAAAAATCAATGGCTAGTAAATTAGCTGGTGAAATAATAGCTGCATCGAAAGGTGAAGGCGCTTCTGTAAAAAGAAGAGAAGATATGCATAGAATGGCAGATGCTAACAAAGCATTCGCTCATTTTAGATGGTAAACTGAATTTATTGTTCTTTGAAATCTTTAAAAGAAAAAAACTAAAATGCCTAGAACTATTCCTATAGAGAATATCCGAAATATTGGAATAATGGCACACATTGATGCTGGTAAGACTACAACTACCGAACGCATCTTGTTTTATACTGGCTATCTGCATAAGATAGGCGAAGTTGATGATGGTACTGCCTTCATGGACTTTATGGAACAAGAGAAAGAAAGAGGTATTACTATACAATCTGCTGCAATCCCTACTGAGTGGAAAGGCAACAGAATTAATATAATAGATACTCCCGGTCACGTAGATTTTACTGCTGAAGTTCAAAGGTCGCTAAGAGTTTTAGATGGTGCGATTGCTGTATTTTGTGCTGTAGGTGGTGTTGAACCGCAAACAGAAACAGTATGGCGTCAAGCTGATGATTATCAAGTTCCTAGAATCGCTTATGTAAATAAGATGGATAGATTAGGTGCTGATTTTGATAAAGCGGTACTATCAATAAAAGAAAAACTTAAAGCAAATCCAATACCTGTTCAGTATCCAATTGGAGCTGAAGATAATTTTGAAGGGATTATTGATTTGATTGAAATGGTTGCTTATAAATATGACATAGCGTCTTATGGAGCAAAATTTGAAAAAATTGAGATACCGACAAATCTTGTTGAAAAGTGTGAAGAGTTGAGAAATAACTTACTAGAAGCTGTAGCTGAACAAAGCGAAGAACTTTTAGAAAAGTATCTGGAAAATGGTGATTTGACTGTTGATGAGATTAAAAATGGAATACGTAAAGGTGTATTGAATCTTTCAATCATACCAGTACATGTTGGCTCATCTCTGAAGAATGTAGGTGTGCAACCGTTGATAGACGCTGCAATTGAATATTTACCATCTCCTTTAGATGTTAAATACATGGATGGATTTGATATAGATGATGAAGACAAGCATTTGTCTAGAAAGCCAAGTGATGATGAAAGTTTTTCAGCATTAGCTTTCAAAGTAAATTCTGATCCTTTTGTAGGCAAAGTTACTTTTATTAGAGTGTATTCAGGAGTATTAAAAGTTGGAGATTCAATTTTGAATCCGGCAGAAGGAAAGAAAGAGAAAGTCCTTAAAATACTTCAAATATTTTCTAATAAAAGAAATGAGATATCGGAAGCTCATGCAGGTGATATAGTTGCTATACCATCTTTGAGATTCACTAAAACAGGCGATACGCTTTGTGATAGTAAAAACCCGATAATATATGAAAAGATTAATTTTTCTGAACCAGTTATAAATCAATCTTTGGAAGCAAAGACTACATCTGATCAAGATAAATTAGTTGAAGTATTAGAAAAATTACAAATAGAAGATCCTACGTTCAAATATAAATATGATGAAGACAATGGTCAACTTATTATAAGCGGAGTAGGGGAGTTACATCTAGAGATATTAGTCGATAGAGTAACGAGAGAGTTCAAACTTCCTGTTCGTGTAGGTCAACCACAAGTTGCATACAGGGAATGTATCAAAGATACAATAGAACATGAAGCTGAATTCGACAAAGATTTATCCGGTAAAAAGCATTACGGAAAAGTTCTTTTAAAGATAGAAAAAAACGACAACTCCGAAACTGTTGAGTTTGAAAACAAAGTGGACAAAAAAGTTCCACTTGAGTATATTAAAGCTGCCGAATTAGGTTCGGTGCAAGCTCTTCAAGTCGGTCCTCATGGTTATCCAATGACAAAAGTAAAAATTACTTTGTTGGATTTACATTTTGACTCCGATTTGACTACCGATTTAGGTAGTAAACTAGCCGCATCAGCTGCTGTAAAAGAAGCAGCCCGCCAAGCAGGTACAGATATACTAGAACCAATATTTTTCGTAGAAGTAACTACACCAGATGATTATCTGGGTGATGTAATAGCTGATTTGAATTCCCGACATGGTAGAATAGAAGGAATTAGTCAGAAAAACGATTTACAGATAGTTAGAGCTCAGGCTCCACTATCGAAAATGTTTGGCTATGTAACCAAACTAAGATCTGTTTCGCAAGGAAGAGCAAATTATTCAATGAATTTCTCTCACTACGAATCAGTTAACTAAGAAAAAATAAACATTAAAAATAACAATTATTTATAGGAGCTAAAAATGGCTAAAGAAAAATTCGACCGTAGTAAGCCCCACGTTAACGTTGGAACAATTGGTCACGTAGATCATGGAAAAACAACTTTAACTGCTGCTATCACTGTTTCACTTGCGAAAAAAGGTTTCGGTGAAAAAAGAAGTTTTGATCAAATCGACAACGCACCTGAAGAAAAAGCACGTGGTATAACTATTGCTTCTTCTCACGTAGAATATGAAACAGAAACTAGACACTATGCACACGTAGATTGTCCTGGTCACGCGGATTATGTAAAAAACATGATTACTGGTGCGGCTCAAATGGACGGTGCAATATTAGTTGTAGCTGCTACAGATGGACCTATGCCTCAAACTAGAGAGCATATCCTTTTAGCACGTCAAGTAGGTGTTCCTAAGATTGTTGTATTTATGAATAAGATTGATATTGCTGATGAAGAATTAGCAGAATTAGTAGAAATGGAAGTAAGAGAATTATTGTCTTCTTACGACTATCCTGGTGATGATATTCCAATTATCAAAGGATCTGCTCTTAAAGCTTTAGAAGCTGGAACAGATGATTCAACTACACCTGATGATGAAAGATTCAAATCAGTATATGAATTAATGGATGCTGTTGATGATTATATCCCAACTCCATTAAGAGAAACTGACAAGCCATTCTTGATGCCAGTAGAGGACGTATTCTCTATCACTGGTCGTGGTACAGTTGGAACAGGAAGAATCGAAAGAGGAATCGTGAATGTAAACGATGAAGTAGAAATCGTAGGTTTCGGTTTGAAAAAGAAAACAACTTGTACTGGAGTAGAGATGTTCCGTAAGTTGTTGGATCAAGGTCAAGCTGGTGATAACGTAGGTCTATTACTTCGTGGTGTTGAGAAAGAAGAATTAGAAAGAGGAATGGTTATCTGTAAGCCAGGTGCTATTTTACCTCACTCTAAATTTTCAGCTCAAGTTTACGTATTGAAAAAAGAAGAAGGCGGACGTCACACTCCATTCTTCTCTGGTTACAGACCACAATTCTATTTTAGAACTACTGATGTTACAGGTTCATTGACACTTCCGGAAGGAACTGAGATGGTTATGCCTGGTGACAACTTAGATGCAATCAGCATTGAACTTATCGCTCCTATCGCTATGGAAGAAGGTTTGAGATTTGCGATTCGTGAAGGCGGTAGAACAGTAGGTGCAGGCGTTGTAACTAAAATTGTTGAGTAATATACTCGCACAAACTATAGGTTTTAAAAGTGTCAACACAAAAAATAAGAATAAAGTTAAAGTCATACGATCATAATTTGATTGATAAGTCTAGTGACAGAATCGTAAAAACTGTAAAGCAAACTGGCGCAGTGGTATCGGGTCCGATACCATTGCCCACTAGCAAAACTATTTACACTGTCAACAGATCACCCCACGTAGATAAAAAGTCTCGTGAGCAATTTGAAACTAGAGTTCATAAAAGATTAATTGACATATTTAGTTCTTCGCAAAAAACGGTAGATGCTCTGATGAAAATCGAGTTACCTGCTGGCGTAGATGTAGAAGTAAAGGTATAAGGTTAGAAAATGAAAGCTGCTATCCTTGGCAAGAAAAAAGGTATGACAAGTTATTTTACATCTAATGGAACTCATGTTCCTTGTACAGTTGTAGAAGCGGGACCTTGTTACGTAAGTCAAGTTAAGACAAACGAAACAGATGGTTACAATGCAGTACAGATTACTTATGATGAGAAATCTTACAAAAATGTGACTAAACCTTTAAAAGGTCATTTTGACAAAGCTGGTGTTAAACCTGCTTATGTACTTAAAGAATTTAGAGATATGGAAGAAGAACTAGCTGTAGGTGCAAGTCTAACAGTAGAGCAATTCCAAGTGGGTGACTTTATCAAAGTTAAGGGAACTTCGAAAGGAAAGGGTTTCCAAGGGGTTATGAAACGTTATAACTTCAAAGGTGTTGGTATGGCGACTCACGGTCAAAAGAACAGACAAAGACACCCTGGTTCAATCGGGCAATCATCTGATCCTTCTCGTGTAATGAAAGGATTGAGAATGGCTGGTAGAATGGGTGGTGACACAGTCACTATCGCGAATATGGAAGTTGTTGACGTATTCCCTGAGAAAAACATAATCCTTGTAAAAGGTAGTGTACCGGGTACACGTAACTCTTATTTAGAAATTTACAAATAGGCATTTGAAAATGCAAGCAGAAGTTTACAATAAAGATGGACAGAGCACAGGTACAATTGACCTGAAAAGCGAAATATTTGGTATTACTCCAAATGAAGCAGCTATGCACATGGCAGTAGTATTTCACCTAGCTAATAAAAGACAAGGGACTAGAAAAACTAAGATCCGTTCTGAAGTTAGTGGTGGTGGTAAGAAACCATGGAAGCAAAAAGGTCGTGGAACTGCACGTGCTGGTTCGACTAGATCACCAATTTGGGTTGGTGGTGGAACGATACATGGTCCAAAGCCACAGTTATTCCACAAAAAATTGAATAAAAAAGTTAATAGACTTGCTCGTCGTTCTGCTCTATCATCTAGAGTAGCAGAGAACAACTATAAGATAGTTGAAGACTTTAACATGAGTGAATTCAAAACAAAAGAAATAGCTAACGTTATTAAAAACTTGCAACTTACAGATAACTCAATATTGTTCGTAATTCCTGAACACAATGAGAATCTATACAGATCTGCGAGAAACATAAATAGGCTACATATCAAACCTGCTGATCAAATATCGACTTATGATATACTATCTCATAAGAAAATATTGTTATTCAAAGGGTCTATAGAAAAAATTGAACAAGTATTAAACTAAGATAATATTATGGCTATAGTTTTAAAAAGACCGATAATTACCGAAAAAGGTATGTCACTTGCCGAAAGCAGACAATATGTGTTTGAAGTAGATACAAGATCTACAAAACCACAAATTAAAACTGCTGTAGAAGAGATGTTCGAAGTCGTTGTAAGAAACGTAAGAACTCTTAAAGTAAAAGGTAAAGTGAAAAGAAGATTTACTAAGCAAGGTTTGCAAGTAGGTAGAACAAGTACTTACAAAAAAGCATACGTAACTCTGGCTGAAGGCCATGAAATAGAATTAGTTTCAGGTGCACAAGAATAAAAAAAAGATTGAACTACTATGGGTATTAGAAAATTAAAACCAATAACTCCAGGTACAAGGCACTATTCAGTAAATAAGTACGAAGAACTTACTGCTGATAAACCTTACAAACCTCTACTAACTCCGATTAAAAAGAGTGGTGGTAGAAACAACACTGGAAAGATTACATCTCGTCATAGAGGTGGTGGACATAAGAGAAGATATAGAATCATCGATTGGAAACGTAACAGATTTGGCGATAAAGCTACTGTTGAGACAATCGAATACGATCCGAACAGATCATCTTTTATTGCACTAGTTTCTTATAAAGACGGTGAAAAAAGATATATACTATGTCCATTCGGATTAGAAGTTGGAACTGTATTGGAGCAAGGACCAGATTCAGAATTGAATCCAGGTAATGCATTACCTCTAGAGAAAATACCAACAGGATTTAGTGTTCATAATATTGAAATGAAACCTGGTAAAGGTGGTCAATTAGTTAGAAGTGCTGGACAATCTGCTCAAGTAGTTGGATTTGACAAAAAGTATGCACAAATCAAATTACCATCAGGCGAAATTAGATTAATTCTGAAAACTTGTTATGCTACTTTAGGTAGAGTAAGTAATCCAGAACATGAGAATATCATCCAAGGTAAAGCTGGTCGTAACAGATGGAGAGGGATTAAACCTCAAACTCGTGGTATGGCGATGAATCCTGTCGATCACCCTATGGGTGGTGGTGAAGGTAGGTCTAAATCTGGTGGTGGTAGATTACATCCAAGATCACCTTGGGGTAGAAATGCTAAGGGTGCTAAGACTAGAAAGCAAAAGAATAAGAGTAATAAGATGATAATTCGAAGACGTAAAAACAAAAAGCAAGGAAAGTAAGGTATGTCTAGATCATTAAAGAAAGGTATATTTGTTCATTACAAACTTCAAAGAAAAGTTGATGCTGCCAATGAATCACAAAAAAAATCTGTGATTAAAACTTGGGCTAGAGCATCTACAATAACTCCAGACTTTGTAGGACATACGATTGCTGTACACAATGGGAAAAGTTTTATCCCAGTATATGTAACAGAGAATATGGTTGGACATAAATTCGGTGAATTTTCTCCTACTAGGAATTATAGAGGCCACTCAGGTCACAGAAAGAAATAAGAAGCAATTAATTAGGTAAATGAAAAAATGCAAGCAAGAGCACTAAAAAAACATATCAAATCTTCACCGCGTAAAATGCGTTTGGTTATTGATATTATACGTGGAAAGTCAGCAGACGAAGCATTGAATATACTTAGCAGTACTCCTAATTTGGCTGCAAGAATGACAAAAGACGTTTTACGTTCGGCAATCTCAAATTTGAATAATAAGGCTAAAGAAGAAGGAATGACTTATGATAATAGAGAAATCGTTATCAAAGCTATATTTTCAAACCAAGGCCCGTCTATGAAAAGAATTAGACCTGCTCCTATGGGTAGAGCTTTTAGGATTCGTAAAAGATCGAATCACTTGACTATAGAGTTGCAAACATTAGACCATAATCAATCATTACTAGAAACTGAAAAAGTTAATTCAGAGGGGTAAAGTCTTGGGACAAAAAACTAATCCAATAGGGATAAGACTAGGTATTAATAGAAGCCACGATGCTAATTGGTTCGATGAGAAGAACATGGCAGAGAAAATACTTGAAGATATAAAAGTAAGAAACTATATCAAAAGTAGAAAAAAAGGTGCTGGTATATCTAGAATAATTGTTGAAAGAACGGCTAAACAATTAAGAGTAACAATCAATACTTCAAGACCTGGTGTTATAATCGGACGTTCTGGTAGAGATATTACTCAGTTAGAAGAAGAAATCAAATCAGTAACTGGTAAAGATGTAAAGTTACTTATAAATGAAATCAAAAGACCTGAATTAGACGCTATCTTAGTAGCTGAGAATATTGCTCAACAACTAGAAGGTAGAATCTCTTTCAGAAGAGCATTAAAACAGGCAGTTTCAGCTGCTACTAGAATGGGAGCCGAAGGTATTAAGGTTATGGCTTCTGGAAGATTAGGCGGAGCTGAGATGGCAAGAACAGAACAATACAAAGAAGGACGTACTCCACTTCATACTTTGAGAGCAGAAATCGATTACGGTACTGCGACAGCACACACTATATATGGTGCAATTGGAGTAAAAGTTTGGATTTGTAAAGGCGATATTACAACCGCTGTTTAAGAAAAAATTGGAACAATACAATGTTAAGCCCGAAAAGAGTAAAACACAGAAAGACGCATAGAGGGAGACGAAAAGGTAAAGCTTACCGTGGTTCATTAGTAACTTTTGGATCGTTTGGTATTAAAGCTTTGGAACCTGTGTCTATTACAAATAGACAAATCGAATCTGCCCGTATTGCAATAAACAGATATCTACGAAGAGATGGTAAAGTTTGGATTAGAGTATTTCCTGACAAACCATTTACTAAAAAACCGGCAGAAACAAGAATGGGTAAAGGTAAAGGTTCTCCAGAAGGTTGGGAAGCAGTTATCAGACCAGGCCGTATATTGTTCGAGATAGATGGTGTTACTGAGGAAAGAGCAAAAGAAGCAATGCGCTTAGCTGCTCATAAATTGCCTCTAAAGACAAAATTTGTATCACGTGTTGACCTAAGAGGTTAATGGTAATGAAACCAAGATTAGCAAAAGATTTAAGAGAGTTATCAGACCAAGAATTAGTAAACTTGGTAGAGGAATCGCAAGAAACACTTGCAAAGCAAAAGTTTCAACATGCACTAAAACAGTTGCAGGATACTACATATTTGAAGATCCTAAGACGTGATATTGCTAAAATGAAAACTATTTTAAGACAGAGAAGTTCTAAGTAAGGAATAGCTATGGCAGAGCAAATAAAAGATGCAAACGTAGAAACATCTTCAAGAAAAAAAGTATTACAAGGTGTTGTAGTTTCAGATAAAGCTGATAAAACTATAACTGTAAAAACGGAGAGACAAATAGCTCACCCGTTATATAAAAAGTATTACAAAAAATCTAAGAAGGTTACGGCACACGATGAAAATAACGAGTGCGGTATTGGAGATATAGTAAAAGTTCAAGAGATCAGACCGCTTAGCAGAACTAAGAGATGGAATCTTATTGAAATTCTAGAGAAAGCTAAGTAAATTTATAGGAAACTAAAATGATACAAGAAGAAACAAACTTAGCTGTTGCCGATAATTCGGGTGCTAAAAAGATTAGATGCATCAGAGTATTAGGTGGACATGGTAAAAAATATGCTCGCATTGGCGACATAATTGTTGCCTCAGTAAAGTCAGCAATACCTAATGGCGGTATCAAAAAGGGTGAAGTTGTAAAAGCTGTCATAGTAAGAACTGCTAAAGAACAAAGAAGAAGCGATGGTTCTTATATAAGATTTGACGACAACGCTGCTGTTATTTTAAATCAAAAAGGTGATCCGAAAGGGACACGTATCTTTGGACCAGTTGCTAGAGAGCTTCGCGAGAAGCAGTATATGAAAATTATATCTTTAGCTCCCGAAGTACTTTAATAATAAGAGTCTATAAAATGAAACTTAAGATAAAAAAAGGCGACACAGTACAAGTAATTACTGGTGTTGACAAAGGAAAAGAAGGAAGAGTATTAGAAATATACCCTTCTAAAATGAAAGTTTTAGTTGAAGGCGTGAATGAGAAAATCAAACACGAGAAACCAAGTCAACAAAACCAACAAGGCGGTAGAGTAACTAAAAGTGCTCCTATGCACTACTCTAATGTCAAATTGATTCAAACGAAATAAAGATAATTCACGGGATATAAAAGTCATGGCAAAAGCGATATCTAAAAGAGACATATTCGCATTTGAAGGACAAAGATTTGAAGACGCTGCGAGAAACGAAGAAATTCCAGTAGCACAATTCCAAGTCCATTACAAAGAAAATGTAGTTCCGGCAATGCAGAAAAAGTTTAATTACAAATCTGTAATGGAAGTGCCGAAATTGAAGAAAATAAGCTTGAATATGGGTGTTGGTAGAGCAACTCAAGATCCTAAATTATTGCAAGCAGCTATAAATGAGCTAGAACTAATTACAGGTCAAAGACCAGTTATTAGAAAAGCAAAAATAGCGATATCAAATTTTAAACTTAGAGATGGAATGCCAATAGGTGCTTCAGTAACTCTAAGAAGAATAAGAATGTATGAGTTCTTGGATAGATTCGTAAATATCACGGCTCCGCGTATCAGAGATTTTAGAGGTTTTCCTGATAAAAGTTTTGATGGTAGAGGTAATTATACTTTAGGAATCAAGGAACAGATTATTTTCCCGGAAATCGATGTAGATAAAGTAAACAGAATAACTGGTATGGATATAACATTCGTAACTACAGCTAAAACTGATGAAGAGGCAAGAGCTCTTCTTACTGAATTTGGATTTCCTTTTAAAACGAAAAATCAATAAACAGGTACTTTCAGAATGGCTAGAAAAAGTGTAATAGCTAGAAACGAGAAAAGAAAAAGACTTGTATCTAAATACGCAGAAAAAAGAGCAGCTTTGAAAGAAGCTGGAGACTATGAAGGTTTGCAAAAACTTCCAAGAAACTCATCTCCTACTAGAGTAGTTAATAGATGCTCTGTAACAGGCAGAAGTAGAGCAGTCTATCGTAAATATGGACTAACGAGACACGTATTCAGACAGTTGGCGTTAGAGGGCAAGTTGCCCGGAATTAAAAAAGCAAGTTGGTAATTTCTTAGGTTAAAAACTATGGCAGTAACAGATCAAATAGCAGATTTCTTGACGAGAATTAGAAATGGTGGTAATGCAGGTCACAGATATGTGAACATTCCTCGCTCTAATATGAAAGTGGCTCTCTCTAAAATCCTTCTTGAACAAGGTTTCATAGCAGGATACCAAGAGGAAGCAAGTGGCGTCCAAGGCGAAATCAAAGTAGAATTAAGATATTTTAAGAAAAAGCCTGCTTTCAATCAAATTACTCGTGTTAGTAAGCCTGGTAGAAGAATATATGTTCCTTCTGACCAGATACCAAGAGTAAAGAATGGCTTAGGTATGGCAATTATCTCTACTTCTAGAGGTGTATTGACAGACAAAGAAGCTAGAAAGCATAATGTCGGTGGCGAAGTAATTTGCACCGTATGGTAATATAATTGGAGAAATCTAGTGTCTAGAATAGGTAAACAAATAATAGAAATACCAGAAAAGGTAACAGTTACTCATAAAGAGGATACTGTAACTGCAAAAGGTCCTAACGGCGAAAGAGCTGTTAATCTACCTGAAGGTATTTCTTTAGAAATAAATGAAAATGTAATAACAGTAGTTAGATCTAACGAGACAAAGTCTGTTAAATCTAAGCATGGTATGATTCGTTCGATGATTAACAATGCTGTTAATGGTGTTCACGAAGGGTTTAAAAAGACTCTTATCATAGAAGGTGTTGGTTATAGAGCTGAGTTAAAAGGCACTAGACTAGTATTGAGTTTAGGATTTTCACATCCTATCTTAGTAATTCCTCCTGATGGTATAGATTTCCAAACTCCAACACAAACATCTATTGTTATTTCTGGTTCAGATAAACAATTAGTTGGAGAAGTTTCTTCTAAATTAAGAAAGCTGAGACCACCAGAGCCTTATAAAGGTAAGGGTGTAAGATACGAAGGTGAAGTAATTAGAAGAAAAGCAGGTAAGTCTGCATCTAAATAAAACTTATAATAGTTAGAGAAGTTATGAATACTACAAGTTTGAAATACAAAAGAAAAGCTAGAAGAAAAAGAAGTATCAAGTCTAAGATTCGTGGAACTGCATCAGTACCTCGTCTTTCAGTCTTCAAAAGCTTGACAAATATATTTGTCCAAGTAATAGATGATACATCTGCAAAAACTCTAGTTTCAGCATCTACAATCGACGCTGATATAAAATCTCAGATTAAATCTGATATGAATAAAACTCAGATGAGTGAATTAGTAGGTAAAGCAATTGCTGAAAGAGCATTAGCACAAGATATAAAGAAAGTACGTTTCGACAGAAACGGTAATTTATACACCGGTAGAGTAAAAGCATTAGCTAACTCTGCGAGAGAAGGTGGACTTCAATTTTAAAAGATCACTCAAAGGAGTATTTGAAAGTGAGCAAAGTTAAAGCTTCAGAATTAAACTTAAATGATAAACTGGTTTACGTTGGACGTACAGCGAAAGTAGTAAAAGGTGGACGTAGATTCAATTTCTCTGCACTAGTAGTAGTTGGCGATGGCAATGGTCATGTTGGTTACGGTCTAGGTAAAGCATCGGAAGTTGTTGATGCTATTACTAAAGCTACTGATGTTGCTAAGAAAAGTCTTATCAGTGTTACAATTCAAAATGGTACTATACCTCACGAAGTGACTGGTAAATATGGTGCTGGAAAAGTATTAATCAAACCTGCAACTCCTGGTACTGGTGTTATCGCTTCTGGTGGTATCCGTGCAGTATTAGAACTAGCTGGTATTCAAAATGTATTGACAAAGAATCTTGGTTCTTCTAATCCACATAATGCAATCAAAGCTGCATTAAACGGATTACAAAGAGTTGAAGACATTAATTCAGTTGCTTCTAGAAGAGGCATTTCAGTAGAAAAAGTAATCTACGGATAACTTTAAAGGGAAAATCATGTCTAAAATAAAAGTAGTTCAGATAAAAAGTTGCATAAAGTCTAAAAGTAAGCACAAACTTACTATCGAAGCTCTTGGTTTGGGAAGACCTAATTACTCAAATATCCTCCCTGACAATGAGCAAACTCGTGGTATGGTTAATGTGGTTAGACATTTAGTGAAAGTTGAACAAGTTAGTGAATAAAAAATATTACCGGTTTTAATATGAAACATGTTGGAAATTTAATAAAGCCGAAAGGCTCTACACATAGTAAAAAAAGAGTTGGTCGCGGTGAAGGTTCTGGATACGGTGGAACTTCTGGTAAAGGTCACAAAGGACAAAAATCTCGTTCTGGTGCTACAATCAGAATAGGTTTCGAAGGTGGTCAAATGCCGATCAACCGTAGAGTTCCTAAATTCGGATTCCACAACAAATTCTCTATAAAGTATTCTGTTGTGAATTTAGGCCAATTACAAATGTTAATAGACGAAAATAAAGTTGATGCTAAAAATATAGATAAAAAAGCACTTATAGCTGTTGGATTGATCACTAAAAAGAGAATTCCATTGAAAGTTTTAGGTGATGGTAATCTAACATCAGCTGCTACTATAACTGCTGACAAATTTAGCTCTACGGCAAAAGAAAAGATAGAAACAGCCGGGGGGGCGGTAAATCTTAATGGCTAAATTTGGAGAGACTTTTAGTAATATATTCAAAATTGAAGAATTAAGAAATAGAATATTTTTTACTTTACTTATTTTATTAGTAGTTAGAGTAGGTGCATTTATAACTATACCAGGTATAGACGTAGATGTATTGAAATCAACTATTGGATCTGGTGGAGCTGACGATTTGTTTGGCTTCTTTGATCTATTTGTGGGTGGTGCGTTTTCTAATGCTGCAATATTTGCATTAGGTATCATGCCTTATATTACATCATCAATTATATTTCAATTGGCTGGTGTTGTATTCCCTCAAATACAAAAAATGCAGAAAGAAGGTGAAGATGGTAGAAGAAAGATTAATCAATGGACTAGATTTGCAACTGTATTTGTAGCTGGTCTTCAGTCAATTGGTGTTGCGGTTAAATTAGTTAACCAAACTGCTGCTAATGGTGCTCCTGTAGTACCTGACGCTGGTGTTCTTTTCTTCCTATCTACAGTTATCACTCTTACAGCAGGAACAATCTTCCTAATGTGGTTAGGTGAGCAAATAACTGAAAGAGGAGTTGGTAATGGTATATCTTTGATTATCTTCATCGGTATTATCGCTGCTTTACCTGCTGCACTTATGCAAGAATGGGAATTGATTTCAGTTGGTTCTAGACCTTGGTTCTTAGAAATTATAATATTTGCTTTCTTATTTGGTATTATCGCATCAATCGTATTAATTACACAAGGTGCACGAAGAATACCAGTTCAGTACGCAAAAAGACAAGTTGGGAAAAGAGTATTTGGTGGTACAACACAGTTTATTCCTCTTAGAGTGAATACAGCTGGTGTAATGCCTATTATCTTTGCTCAATCATTAATGTTCATACCTAATACAATCGCATCATTCTTCCCGAGTTCTCCAGCTATGCAAGGATTTGCTGCTTGGTTTAATCCATCTTCATTTGGATATGCTTTCGTATATGGTGTTATGGTTGTATTGTTTACTTTCTTCTATACTGCGATTATTTTCAATCCGAAGGAAATTGCAGATAATATGAAGCGTCAAGGTGGTTTCGTTCCGGGTATCAGACCAGGTGCACCTACAGCTGAGTATATAGAAAAGATATTAACTAGAATAACTTTACCCGGTTCAATATTCCTAGCATTGATAGCAATATTACCTACTTTCGTTCAGAATATATTTGGAATTACTTCATTATTTGCATCGTTTTTCGGTGGAACTAGTTTGATTATCATTGTTGGTGTTGGTTTAGATACATTGCAACAAATAGAGTCACACTTGATGATGAGACATTACGATGGGTTCATGAAGACAGGTAAGATGAAAGGTAGAGCTGGTGTGGGTGGATTTTAGTACTGCACATATACAATTATCTAACAAGAAATTCGTTAGTTTACAGTACTAAAATAGAACAAAAGAGAAAATGGCAAAACAAAAGTTAATAGAGTTAGATGGTATAGTAGAGGAAACTCTACCAAATACACAATTTAAAGTGAAGTTTGAGAATGGTCACGTAATACTGGCACATATATCAGGCAAAATGAGAATGCACTTTATAAAAATATTACAAGGCGATAAAGTAAGAGTGGAAATGTCGCCCTATGATCTGTCAAAAGGTCGTATAGTATATAGATATAAATAATATTAGGTTTTTAAAATGAAAGTACAAGCTTCTGTTAAAAAGCGAAACCCAGACGATAAAATCGTAAAGAGAAAGGGCAGGGTATATATAATTAATAAGAAAAACCCACGATTTAAACAACGTCAAGGGTAATAGGAGAATATTATGGCACGTATAGCTGGTGTAGATTTACCAAAGAATAAAAGAGGCGTTATCGGTTTAACTTACCTATTTGGTATAGGTAATAAAATATCTAAGGATATTTTAGCTGAAGCTGGTATCGACGAAAGTAAAAAAGTTCATGACTGGACAGATGCTGAAATAGCAACTCTCCGTGATATAATTGAAAATTATAGAGTTGAGGGGTCATTAAGATCTCAAACTCAAATGAATATTAAACGTTTGATGGATATTGGATGTTACCGTGGTCTTCGTCATAGAAGAGGATTACCATGCCGTGGACAACGTACTAAAACAAACGCACGTACTCGTAAGGGTAGAAGAAAAACTATCGCAAACAAGAAAAAAGTAACTAAATAATAAGTAGGTATCCACGTTGGCTAAAAAAAGACAAAAAAAGAAAGTCGTATCGGATGTCCATGGAAAAGCATTTGTTAAAGCATCTTTCAATAACGTAATAGTAACGATTACTGATACTTATGGAAATACTTTAGCTTGGTCTTCTTCTGGGAAAAATGGTTTTAAAGGATCAAAAAAGAATACTCCATACGCTGCACAAATTTCAGCTGAATTAGCTGGTAAAGAAGCTTTCGATATGGGACTACGTAAAGTTGACGTCGTAGTCAAAGGTCCAGGTTCGGGACGTGAAGCTGCTGTAAGAGCACTTTCTAACTCGGGTCTAGAAATTCATTCTATAATTGACAAGACTCCTGTGCCACATAACGGGTGTAGACCACCTAAAAGACGTAGAGTTTAATTCGATTTTTCGACTCAACTAAAAAAACTGTATATAATTATGAATATTCAAATGCAAATGCCTGAAAGGGTAATAATTGAAGAAAATTCGACGGATTTTCATAGTCAATTTGTAATGCAACCATTAGAGCAAGGTTATGGAGTTACTATTGGTAACTCTCTTAGAAGAATATTACTTTCTTCTATTCCTGGCTCGGCCATTACTGGCTTAAAGATTTCTGATGTACTTCATGAATTCCAAACTATTGATGGAGTTGTAGAAGATGTTTCTGAAATTATCTTGAATCTAAAGCAAGTCAGAATGAAAAATGCTGATAAGAAACCTGTAACTGTGAACTTTACTCTTAAAGGACCAGGCACATGGACTGCTAAAGATATACAAGGTGCATCAGACGAAATAGAAATTATCAACGAAGATATGCATATTGCCACATTAGCAGATGATGCAGAATTCGATGTAGAATTAAAAATTGGTCGTGGAAAAGGTTACGTACCTTCAGAAGAACAAAATATGGTAGATTATTCAATAGGTATGTTACCAATTGATTCTATTTTCACACCTGTTAGAAATGTTATTTTCAATGTAGAGCCTTATCGTGTTGGTCAAAGAACTGATTACGAAAGACTAGTATTAGATGTGAAAACTGATGGTACTATTACAGCTCAAGAATCTCTTCACTTAGCTTCAAAAATACTAAGTGATCACATCAAGTTCTTTATTAACTTTGATGCTTACGAAACAGACTCACTTTCTGGTAGATCTGCGGAAGAAGAAGAGAAATCTGCTGAGAAAAAACGTATTAAGAAAATACTTGAAACTCCAGTTGATGAATTGGAATTATCAGTAAGAGCACATAACTGTCTGAAAAGAGCAGAAATTGGCAGACTTGCTGACTTAGTATCTCTGAAAGAAGCTGAATTATTGAAATTCAGAAATTTTGGTAAAAAATCATTAACAGAGTTAAGAGACCTTGTTGCAAATCAAGGACTTGAATTTGGTATGAACGTAGATCAATATCTAAAAGAAGAACCAAAATCAATGCTAGTTAACAATTAATAAACGTCTAAATTGAAGTACGAAAATGAGACACTTAAAATCTGGTAAGAAACTAAATAGAACGGCTAGTCATAGAAAGGCAACTTTACAAAGTTTGGCTAGTAATCTAATTGAGCATAAAAGAATCAAAACTACTACTGCGAAAGCAAAAGCTTTGAGACCTTATGCAGAAAAATTGATTTCTAAAGCAAGACACGCTCTTGTGAACGAACAAAATGGCAGTTTACCTGATGGTCAAACTATCGATATTCACACTAGACGTATAGTTGCTCGTGAATTAAAAAGAAAGGATGTTCTTCAAGAACTGTTCGATTCTATAGCACCAGTTGTTGCTGATAGAGAAGGTGGTTACACTAGAATAATCAAACTAGGAACTCGTAGAGGTGACTCTGCTGAAGTTGCACTTATTGAATTGGTAGATTGGTCTAATCCACAAGATGGTGCTGCTGATAAACCAAAGAAAAAGAAAACTTCTACTCCTAAAGTAGCTCCTGTAGTTGCAGATACTTCTAAGAAAGAAGCAGCGGTTGAACCTAAAGTAGAGGAATCAACAGAAGAAGCTAATCTAGTTGAAGATGTAGTTGAAACTGCAAAAGATGCAGCTGAAGTTGTTGCTGACACTGCTACTGAAGCAGTTGAAGAAGCAAAAGAAACTGTTGAAGAAGCGGTAGAAGAAGTAAAAGAAAAAGTAGCAGAAATCGTTGAAGAAGTAACTGAAACAAATGAAGAAGCTACTGATGATAACGAGAATACTGAAAAAGAAAAGAAAGACTAATCTCTTTTTATAGAAAATATACCTATATTTGGGCGTTCATTATTGGACGCCTTTTTTTATGATTAAATTTAATATTCAAAATATTTCGAAGACATATACTAATCCTAATTCGGATAGTCTTACTGTTTTTAAAGATTTATCGCTAACTTTAGAATCCAATCAAATTGTTTCTATAGTTGGTGCTTCTGGCGTTGGCAAAAGTACTTTACTCCATATTGTTGGTTCTATTGACTCACCTACTACAGGTTCGCTCCATTATTATGACGACAACACTGATTTAGATTTATTGAACTGTACTGAATCAAAACTAAATGAGTTTAGGAACTCTAAGCTCGGATTTATTTTCCAATTCCATCATTTACTACCTGAGTTCACGGCCTTAGAAAATGTAATGATTCCAGCGATGATAGCTAATGCTAAGAAAAAAGAATATGAAGCTAAAGCTAATGAATTGTTAAAGTTCGTAGGTATATCAAATAGAGCAGATCACAAACCAAAGAAAATGTCTGGTGGTGAGCAACAGAGAGTCGCAATAGCGAGAGCTATAATCAATGATCCAAAGATATTGATAGCTGATGAGCCAACAGGTAATCTTGACTCACGTAATTCGGAGTTAATCTCTGAACTATTTATTAGAATCAATAAGGAATTTGGAACAACGATACTTACTGCCACACATAGCAAAGAATTTGCTGCCATTGCCCCAATTAGATATGAAATGAAACCTGACGGGTTGGTAAGTATTAATTGATTCTAATACTTTCGACTACTTCTTTATCAAAATTGATAAATCTGAAAAGAAACACGATTAATCCGCCTATTATTATTCCTTCGATAGCTCCAGCAGTAACGTCTGCAAAATAATGTACTCCTACAAAAACTCTAGACAAAGCTACTAATGCCGCAAAAAGGAACAATACCCCCCTTTTTCTTTTGAAGTAAGAGCTAAGTACTGTAGCCGCAGCAAAATTATTGACAGCGTGATTAGAAGGGAAACTCAGCCCCCCACCGCAATGTACTAATAGATTCACATTATCCAATGCTCTGCAAGGTCGTACTCGAGCAAAGTATTCTTTAAGTATTTGCGCGTTTATCAAATCACATAAACCAACTGCTAGTAGTAAAATAACTAAAACGTACAGCCCTTTCAGCCTAAATCTATATAGTAAGTAGATCATTCCCAAAATATACAATGGAAGCCATACTTTGAATTCCGTAATATATGGCATCAGAAAGTCAGTTACGGGATTAGATAATCCTGAGTTTATAAATGTAAAAATATGTTTATCTAGTTCTAAAAGTTCATTCATAATTTTAAATATGGAATATCAAATATATATTATTAAATTCTGTATTATCTAATCGCAATTGCTTCTTAATTATATTTGTCAAAAATATAGTCTAAGAGAACAGAAGTTAATTACATATAAACTATTATTCAAATGATAAATAGTGTATATGAAAAATAATCTGTGATTGGGCTAGATGTAAGTAATTTCAACAATAATTATCAAACTTAATGAAGATTGAACTTCTTATTAAAAAGCTATTTTACTCTATATTCAGAATTATATTCAGGAATAAGAATATAAGTACACCTTTGAATAAAGTTGAAATTAAGAATATATTAATTCTAAGGTATGATGCTATTGGTGATATGATAGTAACTCTACCTGTTATTGGGATGATAAAGAAAATTTATCCCAACTCAAATATTGATGTAATTGCTTCTACACGAAACATAAGTATTATAAATTCTGAGCCATCAATTAGAAATAAAATAGTTCAACCAATTGGCTTCTTTAAATCGTTAGTACAAGCTTCAGGCCTTAGAAGAAATGAATATGATTTAGTTCTTTCTTTAGTGCTAAATGATACAACAAAAGCAGGATTGATTTCAAATCTTGCTGGTAATAGTAATACTATAAAAGCTGTAATAGCTCACGATACAAGACGTGACATTTACTCAGCTCTTTTCAATATACAGATCGATTTAAACGAGTTTAGAAACAAAATAACAATGCTCGAACTGCAATGTAAGTTTGTAGCTAGAATATTCGGTATTGAGAGTTATGAAGAACTCATAGTAAATGAGATGACTATTAGTGACATAGATAGACATTACGCTGAAGTTAAAATTAATGATTTACTGCCATTTATAGTTTATAATATTTCGTCTGGAAATGACTACCGAACTTTCACGACAGAAAAGAATATAAAAATTCTCTCAATGATATTGGCTGAGTTTAATGAGTTCAATGTTGTAATAATATCTGCACCTAATGAGCACGAAAAAGCTTTAGATATAAAAAATGGATTGAAAAGTGAAAGAGTGTTTGTGTTCGAGCCTATGAGCTTGACTCAAGTAACAGCAATAATAAATGAATCAGATTTCGTGTTTACACCTGATACTTCAATTGTGCATATTGCATCTGCAACAAACACACCTGTTTTTCTTATTTATAGTTTATTGTCTTCGCATGTAACAGAATGGCTACCTTATAAGACTAAGTTTGCTTATGTGAGAACCAAAACTAAAGAACCTATTGGAAATATAGATACAAATGAAATAGTAAACGGGTTTATAGATTTCGTAAAGGAAGAGAAATGAAAATAGCATATAATGCAAAATTCCTATTTGGTAGGAGCGGTATTGAAACATATACTAGAGAGATAATTAGTGGGGTACTCAACAATTATCCGGATATAAATGTAAATCTAATAACCACATTCAACAGGAAAGAAAAAACTGAAAATTATTTCGGTAAAAGACCAAATCTGAATGTTAGAAATATTCTTCCGCATGATATGATAATTGGAAATATAGGAAGACCGCTAGTCAAAATATATGATGAAATGATGTATAAAAGAATAGCTAAGGAAATGGATTTGATCCACTTCACTCATTCTTTTGGCTTTCCTAAAATTGAAAACTCAATCACGACAATTCATGATTTATTTCCACTTTACTTTGATTGTGGAGTTGATAAAGATTATTTCAAAAAATGTATTGATGACACACTCGCTTCTTCGAGAGCCGTTATTGTACCTACTCAGAATGTAAAAGAAGATATTTTGAAATATTACAAATATGATGAAAATAGAATAAATGTAATTTATGAAGCAGCTAATCCTGTATTCAAAATTACAAATAAGGAATTTGATTTGTACGATAAGTACAATCTTCCCGAATCAGAGTTTCTGCTCTATGTGGGACGTTATGAGGAAAGAAAAAATATAGAGAGAATTGTGTCAGCTTATTCTAAATTGGATAGCGATATTAGAGATAAATATAAGCTAGTATTAGTAGCTAATGGTAGGGATCAAGACCTATTGGGATTAACTAATCATATTGAGCAAAATGACACTAAGAATATATTCCATCTGAAAGGGTTGGACATAGAAGAATTAGTTCAATTCTATAATAAATGTAAAGTATTTGTTTTCCCATCTTTTTTTGAAGGGTTCGGATTACCAATTATTGAAGCGATGCAATGTGGTGTTCCAGTTATTACCTCAACTACTTCTTGTCTCCCAGAGGTTGCTGGCGATGCTGCAGTATTAGTTGACCCTAATAGCGTAGATGAGTTGCAAGCCGCTATGAACAGTATAATAACCGATAATGAACTGCATACTAAACTAAAAAACTCAAGTATAGATAGAGCAAAGGACTTTAGTTGGACAAATGCGGCGAAAGAAACTGTTGAAGTTTATAATAAATATATATAATGTCTCAAGAAACAATAAACATATTATTCCATAGTAAACTGCCACACGCTAAGATGGGTGGTCAGAAAAGTCTATTAGCTTTGATAGATAATATGGATAGGACTAAATTCAAACCGTACCTTACAATGCCATTTGACGGTGAGCTGAGGAATTTAGCAGAAGAAAGAGGAATGGAAGTTCTTATTAAGCCAGTCCCACCAATGAATATAATGAGTTTCTTTAAACTAATAAAAGTTAGAAACGAATATGCTAAGTTCATCAAAAAGAAAAACATAAAGCTAATTCACACTGACGATGATAAGTTTGCTTATTTCTCTACATTCATAGCAAAGAAGGCTGGTATTAAATCTATTTACCATGCTAGAGTTGCTCAGAATCATAAGTATGACAAATTGCTAGAGCCAAGAATAGATCAATTGGTGGGTATTTCAGAAGCTACTATTTTCAGATATAAAGAATCTACAATTAAAAGTAAATTTATAAAAGTATTCGATGGATTAGATTGTGAATTATTCCACTCTAATTATAATCAGTCAGAAGTGAAAAATAAGCTTGAAATGGATGAGGATTCTACAGCATTATTATTTGTTGGTCAGTTATTAGTTTCAAAGGGTTTAGACGATATACTAGATGCTACGAAGATATTATCTGAGAGTAGTAAAAATAAATATAAGCTTTATATACTTGGAACAGAGCCAAAAGTAGGATTACTAGATTACTTTACCAATAGAGCAAAAGAGTTAGCTATAGATATCGATGTTATATTTGTTGGACAAAAAAGTAATGTTCAAGAATGGATGCAGGCTGCTGATATAGTGCTATTCCCATCTCATATAGGCGAAGGAATGGGGAGAGTAACTTACGAGTCGATGGCAACAGCTACTCCCGTAATTGCGACTGATATTGTAGGCGTAAACGAATCAGTCACTAATGAAGTTGGGATATTGATAAATCAAGAAGACCCCAAAGCAATGGCAGAAGCAATAGAACTATTGACTAATAACAAAGAGTTATACAATAAACTTGCAATAGCTGGACGGAAAAGAGCTTTGGAAGTGTTTGATATAAAAATACATGCTAAAAAAATGATGGACTTATTCGAAGAAATAGTTGAGAAAAGTAAATGAAAATCAGTGGTTTCACATTCATTAGAAATGGCGAAAAATTATATTATCCATTCAGAGAATCGATTGAATCAATTCTTCCTATTTGTGATGAGTTCATTGTAGTAATCGGCAAAGGCGATGATGATGACCATACTCGTGAGATGATAGCAGCTATCGACTCACCCAAGATAAAGTTAATAGATACTGTCTGGGATACTGAGAAATGGTCAGGTGGCTCTATCTATGCTGCCGAGACCGATGTAGCTCTTAGTCATTGCTCTGGTGATTGGTGTTTCTATTTGCAAGCTGATGAAGTAGTACACGAGAAGTACTTAGAAGTGATAAAGAAGAGGTGTGAGCAGCTATTGGATGATAAACGAGTAGAAGGGCTGCTTTTCAATTACAAGCATTTCTGGGGCGACTATGAGCATTATAACCAGAGCCACGCTTGGTATCCGAATGAGATACGAATAATACGAAATTTACCTAATATTCACTCTTGGGTTGACGCTCAGTCTTTCCGTCGATTCGATGACTATAAGCACCCGCATCAGACAGAAGGGACGCATAAGCTAAAAGTAGCTAAAGTTGATGCCGAGATATACCACTACGGATGGGTACGTCCACCACACCTAATGCGAACAAAGCAAAAAGTGATGAATACCGCATATTGGGGTAACGAGAATACGGAACAGAAATTCATAGAAAAGACTGTTGATTTCGATTATGGACCTTTGCAAAAGTGCGATGTGTTTAAGGATACACAACCAACAGTTATGAAAAAAATGATTGCTGAAATGGATTGGAAAGATAAGCTACAATACAGCGGTGATGCAAACCCAGAGAGAGAGCAACATAAACACGAAAAGTTCAAATATAGATTGCTTACGGCAATCGAAAATAAACTACTTGGCGGTAGAGGTATAGGTGGATTCAAGAACTACGATTTAGTTAAGGGCATAAAGTAATGCTCAAATCACTGATAAGAAAGCTAACAGAACGTAAAGAAAACCCCAAGTTAGTTTCTGGTAAAATAGATGAATTCCAGAGTCCTAAGAGGATTCTGTTGCTTAGGCAAGATAGAATTGGCGATGTTTTGGTATCAATTGCGTTTATTAAAAAGCTGAAATCACTACTTCCTGATACTAAAATAGATATAGCTTTGAGCCATAGAAATAAATCAGCACTATTCACTGTTCAAGAAATTATCAATAAGAGCTATGTATTAGAGAAAGGGGTAATGGCATATTACAAGTTGATAAAAGAAATAAGAAATACTGAGTATGACTTGGTAATAGATATGCTAGATAATGCGTCAAATACTTCTTCAATATTGACTAGATTCACTAACGCAAGAATGAAGCTTGGTTTCGATAAGCAGAACAGAAAAGTATATACACACGTAGTTGAATTACCCAACAAGCTAGAAAATCATATTATAGAAAGATTAAATTCATTACTTTTGCCAATAGATGGACGTACTGCAAACGAAGAATCATTGTCGATTGAATTGAGTGAAGAGTGTAAGAAAAAAGCTGTAGAATTGCTTGGGAATAAGTCACAGAAACCCCGATTAGGCATTAACCTCAGTGGCTCTGATGCTTCAAAAAATTGGGGAACTGGTAACTATATCGGCTTTCTGAATACACTTGATTCGCTAGAAGATGAGCTGGAAATCAAGGTCTTCACTACAAAAAGCAATGAAAAGCAGTTAGATGAAATCACGAAGATCGTTCCTAATATAGCGGCTCCATTTGTTAGTTCGTTCGAGCAATTTACGGCTATGATTAGCACTTGTGATATAGTACTAACGCCCGATACTTCGGTGGTGCATCTATGTTCAGCTTTCGATATACCCTGCATAGCGTTATATACGTATAGTAATAAACCGAATGTTGGGATGCCGTGGGAACCCAGAAGCAAGTACAGCAAAGTATTAAAAATTTCAGATCAGGAAACATTGGGACTGATAAAAATAACCGATGTATTAGCAGCATTAAAACAAATAATAGAGGATATAAATGATTAACTTTTTTGACGTAAATTTCGATAGAATTGTAGTTCACAAAATAATACCAAAAACTAAAGATACTGATTCGGGTAACACATTAGTTGCTAATCATCTGGTAGAGGTATCACCACAAACTATTCAGACAATCCAAGATAGATTGTACGACGCGGCTTCGTCTTCCAAATACTTCCAATTGGCGGTTGAAGATAGTACTGAGTCTGGTTTCTTCGGATATGCGAAGGATTTGCACGATTGTAACGAGCCGAAGTTCATAGAATATACGGGGAAAATGGCTGAGCTAATGGCCGAATCTATGAAGACGGGAACTATCCCAGGTGGCTACCTAATAGTTGTACAAGGGAAGACAGACCGTACTGACAAGAAAGTAATAGTCGCTATCAAAGCAGAAATGCACGATGCTATGTCATTCAAAAATAATGAAATTAATCTAATAGAAGATGTGTTCCTTAGTCCTTCTAAAAAATTCTTTAAGTTCGGAGTACTTTTCGAATACAGTGAACCACAAAAAGAAGATTTCACTGAATTTGAATTCCCTAATAACTTATGGGGAGCATTTATCTTCGATCAGCAATTCCGTCCAGAATCTTCACTAGCAGAGTATTTCTATCGTGATTTCCTTGGCTATACTACAGAGATGAATCCGAAAATCCAATCTCGTAGATTCTACAATGAGACAGAGAAATTCATATTAGATAATGTATTGGAGCTGAATACAAAGACGGATATGCTTAATCTACTGGACTATGAGTTCACACAAAACACTAATGAAAACGATGTTTCGCCTCGTAACTTTGCAGATACGTACATACACGACGAAGTGCTAAACCAAGAGTACAAGGACGATATAGCTGAATATCTACCCGCTGTAATCGAGAAAGATAGTAGCCTGATAAAATCAAAGCTATTCAACAAACGAATAATATTCCCGAATAATATAAAAATAGCTGGCTCAAAAGATGCCATAGATGCCAACGTAGAAATAGTAACTAACGAAGAAGATCTCCGTGAACTTTCAACACTGCAAGAAGGCTATACTATAATTAAAATCAAGGGTCGCCCTTATGATAAGTAGGGAAAATAAGTAGCCCCTGAAGTGGTAGTTCGGAAATCCCGAACAACCACTTTCACGCTTAGTAATTCGGGATAAATTGGTATATTAGAATATAAAAATTAGTAATCTTAGAGGAAATATGAGCGAATTAAAGGACAAAGAGATGAATTCCAAAATCTCAGACAAACACCAGAAAATCCTTGATGGTCTTGCACTTTCTTATGAGAGATTAGTGGAATACAAACGCAAAAACGGCTACTATATGGTCTTTATGCGTGATGGCAAGATAGTAAAAGAGATTCCGAAGTAGGGGGAGAACCAAGCAAGTGGTTATTCGAGATTATCGAACAACCACTTTAGACCTTGCTATCACGGCAGAAATCCAACTGTTTCCAAAATGGAAATAGTTCAAAAGAAGTAAATATATGAATAATCAAGCACCAGAAGAATCAAATTTCCTATTATATAGCACACCCGAAGGTGATGTTAATCTTAAAGTATTGCTGCAAGATGAGACGATATGGCTTTCGCAACAGGAAATGCAGCAGCTTTTCGATAAAGCAAAATCGACAGTTAGCTATCATATAAGCAACATATTTGAAGAAGGTGAACTGGAAAAAAGAGTGGTTGTTCGAGATTATCGAACAACCACTCAACACGGTGCTATCACGAGGAAAACACAAGTCACAACTACAAAATATTACAACTTGGATGTTATTATTTCTGTAGGTTACAGAGTCAAATCTATTAGAGGTACTCAATTTAGAATTTGGGCTACGAAAACGCTGAAAGAATTTATTATAAAAGGATTTGTTCTTGACGATAATCGCCTGAAGCAAGGAAAAAACGATTTCGGAAAGGATTACTTCAGAGAATTACTTGATAGAATCCGCTCTATCCGAACAAGTGAGCGAAGAATCTATCAGCAAATCACAGATATTTTTGCCGAATGTAGTATTGATTATAATCCAAACTCTGAATTAACGAAGAACTTCTATGCGATGGTGCAAAACAAGTTCCATTACGCAATAACTGGTAGCACTACTGCCGAAATTATATACAAGAAAGCCGATTCTGGTAGTGAAAATATGGGGCTTACTACTTGGAAAAACTCACCCGAAGGTAGAATATTAAAATCAGATGTGCGAGTTGCAAAAAATTATCTCGAAGAAAAAGAAATTCGTCAACTTGAAAGAACTGTTACGGGATATTTCGATTATATTGAAAATCTGATAGAGCGAGAAAATACATTTACAATGGAAAGTTTGGCTGATAGTGTGAATAAATTTCTAAACTTCAATGAATATAAAATATTAGATGGAAAAGGTACAATCTCAAGTGAAGCGGCTACCCAAAAAGCCAATAAAGAATATGATGAGTTCAATAAAACTCAGAGAATTGATTCCGATTTTGATAAATATATTAAATCGTTGAAGAAAGATTAGTTGAATACAGTAGATTCCGAAGTAGGGGAGAAGTACAATAATCTATGCTTTTAGTAGTTTATTTTTTATACTTTTTAAACCACAACTGAGGTAAAAAAAATGAAAAAATCTAACTACTCTAAATTCCTTCTGATGTTATTCTGTTCTGGAATATCAATGTATATCACAATGTATTTTAATACTTACGAGCTGAGTCACGTATATTTTAGTTGGACTAGGATGTATATGACTTTTATTGGTATTGGTGGAATGGCAATAATTATGCTTTTGTTTATGATTGATATGTATAAGGACAAAAAGAAAAATACAGCTATAATAATTGGAAGTATATTATTGATGTCATTATCAACTATCTTAGTAAGACAACAAATACCGATAAATGATGTGAAATGGATGAGAGCAATGATTCCACATCACTCAATTGCGATTTTGACTAGTAAAAGAGCAGAAATAAAAGATCCTGAAGTACAAAGGCTTGCGACTGATATTATAAAAGCACAGGAGAGAGAAATTGAAGAGATGAAAAAAATGATAGAAAGATTAGAAAATGAATAAATGACCAAACACCCAACATTACATACAGAAAGACTAATACTCCGCAGAATGGAACTCACTGATTTACCTAATCTAGTGAAGTATGCTAGTAATAAAAATGTCTCGGATAATGTATTCGGATATCCCTATCCTTACCTAGAAGAAGATGCTATCACTCGTATGAGTGTAGTAATAGAAGGATTCAAGAACAAGAACAGATTTATCTTCGCCATAACTCAGAAAGAAGAGAATGAGTTAATAGGGGAAATTGGTATTCGATTGGAAAACGAACACAATAAAGCAGAAATTGGGTATTGGATTGCCGAGCCGTATTGGGGTAATGGTATTGCTAGTGAGTCCGTTGCTGCTGTCATCAAATTCGGATTCGAGGAATTGAAGCTAAATAAAATCTTCGCAACTTGCTTTGATGGAAACGAAGTATCTGGCAAAGTCCTAGAAAAAAACAAGATGATACTAGAGGGAGAACTGAAGCAAGAATACTTCTTCAAAGGTGAATACAGAGATAGTCTCCATTATCGTATGACTAAAGATGAGTATTTGAACTTGTAAGTAATCCTTACAAGTTCGAATTATAGTTAAATCAATTCCTTCCTTCTTCTTTGTTAAAAAATGTCCGTAAATTTGTGTTCTCTCGCGAACATTTTTAAACTTATACTAAAGTCTTGATCATGTTTATACATCAAGGTAAAAGCAGAACATTCGAACATAATCTGCAAATTGCTACTGTATTGTCCTTTGTCGCTGGTATGGTCAATGTAACTGGCTTTCTAGCTATCAAACAACTGACAACGAACGTAACTGGGCATTTTGCACTATTTATCAATGATGTCGCTGACTTTGAATTTTGGAAGGGGACAATCTATTTCCTTTACCTTTTCTCATTCCTGCTAGGTGCATTTACCTCTAGTTTCCTAATCGAAAAGTACAGAGCAAATAAGAAGTTGAACGTTTTTGTGATACCCACAATGATTGAGGTTATATTGCTGTTGTCTATTGCGATTGCTAGCGATTTTCTAGAGCTGAACTATCCGGACATTATTGCTTGTGTTTTGCTGTTTGCTATGGGGCTGCAGAACTCATTCGTTAGTAAAATATCAAAAGCAGTAGTCAGAACTACGCACTTGACAGGGCTTTTCACAGATTTGGGGATTGAACTATCACAACTGTTTTTCCCCGAAACACATCCCGATAGAGCGAAAATCAAACGAACGATAAAGCTCCACTTATCTATTATTAGCTTCTTCTTCCTTGGTGGTATTGCTGCTGGTATTCTTTACTCTACATTCGATTTGAAGTTCAACACTCTGATATTTGCTGCCGCAGTCTTGTTGGTTAGTCTATTCTTTGACGATATTCGGTACAGGTTATTCAAAACAAAACGGAAGTTTATGTAGGTTTATTGGCTAATATTCCTAGTCTTTATACTTTATACCTTTTTCATCGTTAAATCCATGACCACTTGTAAGACTCAAATTCATCTCAATTTCTATTTCATTGAGTTTATATTTCAGAAAAACGAACCCATTTCTCTCATTGTATTTATATATAGCCGAGTATTTAGGATCTTCTAGATTATATGCTTCTATTTTCCAAGCATAAGTGATTTCATTAAGATATCTACCATATTCTAGCTCCTCTATTACTTTCAGATAACCTTTCATCACTTTGCCGTTTGATAGCGGCCGCTCTACGTAAATAGAATCGCCAATAGTTAATGGAAACTTGACCTGAGGGTTAGGAATATACTCTGTATTAGCGAATACACCTCTGTTCGGCGATGTTACCATAACCCCAAGTGAGTCTTGTACACAATATCTTGGTTGATAGAATATTAGATTATGTTCAAAATAAGCCCACTCGACCGAGTCTAAGTTATTAGCTCGGCGGTTTTCAACGCTTAGTAATTCAATTTTGGGAGCACCAGTCGCATTGATATACTTCACATCGAATATAAAATCACTCGATTTGAAATAGGGTTGTGCCGTACTACAAACTGATGCCAGAATTATTAGTATAATGTATTTCATAATTTGCTTACTCCTCGAAGGCATTTTGATAGGAGCCATCCTCGTGATATAAATAAGTTGTTAAATTCAATACTATTCCAATGTCATCAAGTTTGTAATCGAGGTAAACGAACCCAATTTTCTTAGAGTAATAGTATGTAGCAGAATAATTGCTATTTTCAAGATTGTACGCTTTTATTACCCATTTGTCAGCTTCTTTTGTATCGTTTCCGTGCTGAATTGTATCAGTTACTTTTAAGTAACCCTTCATCGTTTTACCATTAGTTAATGATTGCTCTACATAAATAGAATCACCTATTGTGAGAGGGTAATTGACTTGCGGATTGGGTACTAACTCTGTCTTTGCAAATATACCTCTGTTGGGCGAAGTCACCATAACTGTATGCGAATCTTGTATGCAATAGGACTGATCGAGATAAGTTATCTTATATTCTTTGAATACCCATTGGATAGAGTCCTCCTTATCAAATCGATTAGCAACACTATGAAGCTCAATAGATTCTGGTCCTTCGGCATTGACATATTTGACATCATACTTGAAATCTGTCATCCGAAAGTATGGCTTAGCAAAGGCACTCATAGTTAGGAGTGCTAGTATCAAAATGTATTTCATAATATGTTCACTCCTCAAATCATTTAAAATTCATGATAAATGATTGTCGATAAATCCATTTCTATTTCTAGGTCATTTAACTTGTAATTTAGATAAACAAAGCCATTTTTCTCGTTGTAATAGTAGATAGCTGAGTACTTATCATCATCTATATTATACGCCTCTATTTTCCAAACGTCATTATTATTCGTGTTTTTCCCATATTTGATTTTATCAACTACTTTCAGATAGCCCCGAATACTAACGCTGTCCTTCCGTTCGTTTCTCTCGAGTTCCGTTTGCTCTACATAAGTTGAATCACCTATATTCAGAGGGAAATTTACTTGTGGATGAGGCACATAAACAGTATTATTGAGGTATTCGCCAGTTGGGTTTTTCAGAAAAACTCCATCATTATTTTGAACACAAGTCTTCTCTTCTGATATAATTATATTACTATTATCAATTCTAAACTCCCATAATATTTTTTGTCCAGCCAAAAATTGATTTGAACTTTCTAATTTTATAGAATCTTGTCGTTCTAATACGGAGCTTTGCACTGTGAAAATAAAGTCAGTATTATTGAAATATGGCTGTGACGAGCTAATGTAAACTGACAACACTAATAATAAAAGGTATTTCATAATCTGTCTTTACTTTTGATTTGGGAAGAATAATACCAAATCTAATAAAAAGGAAGGTTATATCAAAGGGGGGAGTAGAAAATTACGCATTAAGATTACCTGTTTTAGCCCCAGCGGGGCAGAATATCTGTAGCTTCTATATTTGCACGACCAACCCCAAGCCCCTGCGGGGTGAAATGTTCATTTAAACAATTATTTTTAATTTGTGACAACCTTAACCCACCTAAATCCTCCCTTTTCAGGGAGGACTTGCACAGAATTCCAATATATCTGTCGGTTAAAACCGACGACAATATAACATATAATCATAAAAATCTTTGTCATCTTGAAATCCTGTTCTGATTTTTGAGACGTATGCAATACGTCTCTACGCGAAAGAAGATAATACAATGTAATTCTCCAAATACAAAAACGGCTCACCCAATTAAGAGCAAGCCGTTTTAAAGTTCATCAAATTAGTACAGGGAGACTTAGAAAGAAAGCTCTGCCCCTATGAATATATTACGCTCTGCACCGCCGAAGAACTGTCCGCCTTCACCTGCCGCAGCGTATAAATTATTTGTCAGATTGTTAATCTGTAGGTGTACTCTAATTCCTTGTGTTCCCATAAAATCAGTGAAGTTATACGATAGATTTGCATTCATAAAGTAGTAAGAATCCACCTCATTATCAGCATAGTAGCCACCACCCAAACTCGTTTTTACACGTTCGTCTGTAGTTAGTAAATCACCGAAATTATCTGTCATAAAGCTACCAACATAGTTAGCAGAAAGTAGGAAGTTGAACTCACTTATCTTATAGTTCAGAGTGAATGCACTCATCATATCAGGGAAACCAGCGATTCTATTGTCGTCCAAAGCTATTGTTGTTCCATCTTTCAAAGCGTAATTGTAAGTAACAATTTTGTTCTGGCTGATAGTTCCATTTGCATATAAGTCAAGACGTCCATTGCTATTGTCAAATGCTTTTACACCAGCTTCCAGCTCTATTCCAAAGTGCAAAGTTTGCTCTGCGTTTCCGTCTATAGGTGCACCGAACTGATCTAGCTGACCGCTTTTCACTAACTCATCTCGCAAATCCATCACATATATATTCCCTGATAGATTATAAGTCTCAGAAATATAATTCCATCCAGTTTCTATGTTCAGCATCTTCTCTGGCTTTACAAAAGGACTAGAGAAATCATATCCTAATGCTTCATTACCGATTGGTACTCTTCTGAACTGTGGTCTAGCGCCAGACCAAGCTTCACTAGCATTATATAGGTTCTTCATTCTCGGCTCTCTTTGAGTATATGCTGCCGATAGATATACGTTTTGTTCAGGGCTGTAATTCCAGTTAACACCAACTCTAGGATTCAAGAATAAATACTCGACATTGAATAGGTCATCACTTCCACTATTTACAATTCCATCTACATTCGGGTATTGATTGACAGTATTAGCAAATTTGTCATTAGCGATGCGATATGAGTGATACACAAGCTGTGCCTCTCCACTCACCATCAAATCATCGTTTATACTATATTGATTACGAGCGAAGGCAGAGAAGATGTCTCTAAAACCGTCGTATTCGTAGAACTTATAGTCAGGGTCATATCCTTCTGGTAGGTTTTCGGCGAACTGCAATTTACCCCAATGGTCAGATTGATGAATACGAATCTCTGCACCAGTTGTCAGTACGTTGCCCTCTGTTTCCCAAACTAAACGAGGAATCCAACCACCTTGCTTATTACCTACCCACGCTCTGATTAGCGGATTACCTGGGCTAGTAGCACCTGGGTAAACTTTATCAAATCCATAGCTCGAAGAGTCTGTATAACCAGCTCCATTATAATCAAAGTATCCGTTACCTTCGAAATAGTAAAGTGAAGATTTGAAAGTCAGATTATCAGTTATGTACCAATCGTTTAGTAACTCTATATGCGGCGAGCTAAATTCTTCAACTTCTTGAGCTCTTGTTGTAGCACCCCAAGCGAATTCTCGTCCATCTGCACCGTGTTCCCAATAGCTATAGTTCTCCCTACGCTTAACTGGGTCGGTGATGTAATCCTTTGGTAAACCTACATAAGACAGCCCATCTCTTTGTGAACTCCCATATATATTGACCTGAGTCTTTAATTTCTCATCGAACCTAATAGCTGATAGAAAGTAGCTGTTCAAATAAGCGAAAGATTGATCTCTATATCCTTCAGAGTTTATCTGGCTCATCTTTCCGTAGAATGCGTACTTTTCATTAACCAAACCAGAAGAATATTCTAGCTTTAGCTTGTTCGTATTAGTCTTTATTATATCGCTGCCGCTGAACTCTTGGAATCCATTACCAGCATAAAGTCGAATACCCGGATTGTTGATGAAAGCGGAAGTAGTCAGGTTAATGCTCCCTGCTATAGCTGCCGCTCCGTAGTTTGCAAGCCCAGCACCACGCTGGACTTGTACCTCGCCCAAACTCTCTTGCAAATCAGATAGATTGATGAAATACACATTGTGGTCTTCGGGGTCGTTTTGTGGTATTCCATTCACCAAGACCGAAATACGTCTTTGGTCAAACCCACGCAATCGCAGGTTAGTATAGCCAACTCCATTTCCATTTTCTGTGAATGTATATATAGACGGCATAGATTGTAGAAGATTCGGCAAATCTATATTCGAAGTGGTCTTCTTAATATCTGCCTCGGTAATCTCGGAGAATGGAACAGGCGATTGCCTTTCCTTTGCTTTTGTCGAAGTCACCGTTATAGACGGTGCTTGATACGTTCTGATGGTGTCTTTATCGTCCGCCCTAAGGTTGAAAACGGTACAGACAACGCCAAGTAAAATTAGCTTTTTTAACATAATTAGCCCTACAAAGATTTATTAATAAATTAATTAAATCCGTCAGAGCCCTGATGAGCAAAATGCTTAGTAGATTGTAAACGTGGGTATATTCCACCGTTTTCCTACGCAGGTACTAACCTGATCAGGTGCAAGGAGTTTTATCTCAGCCGACCAACTTAATTTGGTCAGCACCTCCAACGGGAATACAAATCTAAATAAGAAATTTGGAATAAGCAAGTGGGGGGGGGGAGATGGGAGTAAAGAATTATTCTCATAAAAGCTCGTCTATCCTGAACATAGTGAAGGATCCAGGAAACTATTCAGAATCACGAATTATTTGGATTAAAGAATCAACTATACTTTAACTTAACCAACCTTAACCCACCTACGTGTCCAGCTGAAAGCAGGAAATCCTCCCTTTTCGGGAGGACTTACTGTAGTTTTACTGTCGGTTAGAACCGAAAGCAATACATGAATATCATCTTGAATATCTAAATCATCTTGTAATCTTGTTCTGACAAAAGGACTCTTCACTACGTTCGAAGTTATGTGATTATTCACACACCCCATCAACTACGACTCTTGTAGTCAATACCTCAGCAAACTCCCCATTTAGATTCGCCAGAGCAGTTTGGTGAATTATTGCCGATTCAAACTTCTCGCCATTAACACCAATTCTATCAAAAGTAGCTGTCGCATCTGAAACTACTATAGTATCATACCCCAGATTCCCAGCCATTCGAACAGTGGTAGAAACACAATGATTAGTTGTCAATCCAGCTATTACGAGAGAGCTAATTCCATTGCTTTTTAATTGCTCATCCAAATCTGTCCCGATGAAAGCACTATTAACAGACTTGATGATTTCTAACTCGTTATTTTTTGGTTCAAAACCATCGATAAAATTGAAACCAATTTTCGAATTATGAAGAGGTGAGTCAGGGTTAGTGGAACTATGCCTTATGTGGTATATTGGCAAACCTAGCTCTCGCCATTTGTCTAGCAATAGCTTGGAATTAGATTCAGCATTCTTATTGTTTCTGTTCCCACCCCAATACTCCTCATCTTCGAATCCTTTTTGTAGGTCGATGAGTAGAAGGGCGGGGTTAGTGTTGTTTGTATTCATGATTCTTTCAAATTACATATTAATGATTACTTGTCCTTTTTAACTTTATAAGATTGGGATTCTTAGACACTTCGCGTTGCTCAGTGTGACGTTGCTTTAAGCCACAGAGTGGCTTAATATCTGTAGTATATATAATAACTCAACTCCCCAAAAGCCCCAGCGGGGCGATATAACCACAACAAAGAAGAATTAATTCCCCTTAATCCCTCTTAGTACTATCAAATAACTAAATATCATAATCGATGCTATGCAAACTCCTAGCACAATTATAAAATTGAACATATCAAACATAAATGGAGTAAGTATTGGTTTCATTATTGCAACAGACGAGTTAATAGGAGAGTAGATTATATACTCATTACTCATGATTGCAAGTATATTCCCACCAAAACTTGCTACTAATGGAAGGATAAATGACAATATTATATTCTTAGTGTAACTCTGTATCAATGCAATTAACTCCAAAAAAGGTAGAATTAACATAGGCAGTAGTAATAAATAGAATAATAATTTCGTCAAATGACCAGAGCCAAGATTCACCTCTAACCCTTGAGCTAAATTCAGATACAGAATTTGTCCCGAGATTATTAACATCAATATCAAAAGACTAAGTAAAGTTAGTATTAGCGACACAGATATTCTGGAGAATATCCGTACATACATTGGTATAAGCGAATTTGTATTTACTGTTTCAGCTTCTCTGTTTCCATAATTTGTACTATGCATTATAGTAGTTATTAGAAATGGCAAGAATGCTGTGATAAATGTACCAAATAGAATAAAAAATTGTTTTACTGTATTTGATTTAGAGTAAAACTCTATAGCATATCCGTTCATTGTAAACGAGTATAACATCAGCATACAAACAATAGGGAAGAGTAGCAGTATAATGTATATCTTAAACCTTGCTATTTTAATAAAGTCTGCCTTCAAAGCATTAAAAAATGTCAATTTGTAGTCCATATTCATATCAGAATACCCTACGATAAAAGTATTTTCTTATAAAAAATAGGAATAATGCAACTGCTATTATATTCGAACTAATCAACCAAACTATGTCGTGGTTACTCATTGAAGACTCAGCACCTAATTCTTGTATTAGTTCTAATTGGAGATTAAAAAATGAAAAAACATTAGTTTTGAAGATAACGATTGTATTATAATTAAGAAAATAAAGTATTGGTAATACGAAGAGGAATGATATGTAAAAGCTTGATAGCCATTTGCTTAGTATATTTAAAAAAGTAATAATTGGTAAGGTTAATAGTGGATACAATACTAGAATCAAAAGGAAGTGGGGTAATTTATTGAAGTCAAAACTTAACTGGACATCAGTAGTTAAGAGTAAGAATAACAAATAAACTATTATATAACCCATCAAGAATAATAGGTTATATGCATTATACTT